>JAHEBL010000059.1:0-16940 GCA_024642265.1 Haliea sp.
GTGCCGATACCATCTGCTGGTGCTCTTTCTGGCGCTTGCGCTGTGGCCTGATGGCGATGAAATAGAAAAGGACAAACAGGCCGACAAGGAACAGGATCTGGAACATTTCACCACCCTGGGGCGCTGGTGCTCCTGTCGCCTGGGCGTGGGCGCTGGCAATAAACAAACTCATCTGACACTTCCTGTAAGTGGGTAAGCTCCGTGTCGGAGCGCGGAAAACGCGGCTAATGTACCCGGTTTCAGCGGTAGTCGCAATTCAGGTGGGGACGTTGCACCTAAGCTTCCAGCGCCAGCTCGTACTCCATAATCTGCGGCGCATGATCGGAAAACCGTTCGTCCTTGTAGATGCCCGCGCTGCGCACTGTCGCTGCCAGGGCCGGAGAAATGACCTGGTAATCCAGCCGCCACCCGACATTTTTGTCCCAGGCCTGACCGCGATTTGACCACCAGGTGTACTGGTCCGGTTCCTGGTTGACCAGGCGAAACGAGTCGATATAGCCTACCTCCTCATACAATACGTCGAGCCAGGCACGCTCCTCAGGCAGGAAGCCGGAATTCTTCTGGTTGGCCCGCCAGTTCCGCAGGTCGATTTCCCGATGACAGATATTCCAGTCGGCACAAATGATGAATTCGCGCCGCTTGCGCCGCAGGGCTCGCAGGTGCTCGAGGAAGGAATCCATGAAGCGGTATTTTTTTTGCTGCGCCTCTTCGCTGCTGGACCCGGAGGGCACGTAGAGAGAGATCACGCTGATACCCTTGTAGTCGGCCTGCAGGTAGCGCCCCTCTGAATCCATCGGGTCCCAGCCGAGGCTGGTGGTAATCCGCTGCGGCTTGACCCGGGAGTACAGCGCGGTGCCGCTGTAGCCGGGCTTGACCGCGTCACTGTAGTAGCAGTGGTAACCCTCGGGAGTGAATACCGGATCCGCCAGCTGGTGCCGCTGGGCCTTGGTCTCCTGGATGCAGACCACGTCGGCCTGCTGCCCCTGCAGCCAGTCAAAAAAGCCCTTGCGGGCCGCCGCGCGGATACCGTTGGTGTTACAGGTGATGATCTTGGTCATGAGCTGAATTCGGGGTTCAAAACAGCGGCACAGTGTAACGGAATGGGCTGGGCGGGTCCAAATCGAAACCGGAAGATGGATTTTTTCCGGGCTTGTAACAATAATGGTAAGGCAGGGCCTGCCCGGTGTTAGTGCCGGGCAGCATCATTACGTTGCAGCGGAGTCATTTTGTGAATACGCAGGACGATGACGACCAGAACCAGGGCGCAACCCGACGCCTGTCCACCAATCTCGGCAGGATCATGCGGGAATTCTCCCGGGACTTCGACCGCAGGGTTACCCGCAAGCTGCGGGAACGGGGACACGAGGATTTGAGCCTTTCCCACCAGGTCGTTTTTTCCAATATGGGCCTGGGCCGAACACGGGTGACGGAACTCGCCGAGCGCGCCAGGATTACCCAGCAGGCCATGGGCAAGACCCTGCGGGAACTGGAGGGCCTGGGTTACATAGAGCGATCCGTCGATCCCAGCGACCGCCGCGCCAGGGCCATTCGCCTTACCCCCAGGGGCATACAGCTGGTAGATGACGCGGTGGCCTGTTGCGAGGAGGTCAGGCAGGAATACGTGGCAAAGATTGGCAGGCTCGAGCTCGATGAACTGGAGCAGCGCTTGCGCAGCGCCGCGAGCCGGCTGGAGCTCGATTACCTGCCGACGTCCTGGGCGGAGACCGGCAACTAGAAAGTCATAAAATCGGGCGTATTGAAAACCCAGCTTTTTTCTTCTTCCCGGCGGCAAATACGCCAACCTTGTGCCGTGCGGCGGTATTCGTCCAGGTACCACAGCCCGAGGAAAAAGGTATGGGTCTCGCCACCCGGAAGCGCCATCTCCATCGGATTGAAGCACATCACGCGGCCGGTCGCCGTGTCGCCGGCGACGGTCACCTGCACATTGGCATTGAGGTGCTGGGTATTGGGAAACAGCTCTGCAGTAACGGCTGAGCGCAGGAAGGCCAGGGTTTCCTCGAGCTTGCCTACACTGCCGCCGAAGGCGCTGTAATCCACGTGGGCATCCGCGGTGAAGATTTCCCGTAAACCATCGAACTGCTTGCTGTCCACAAGCTCGGCATAACGGAAGACAAGATCCTGAATTTCAAAGCGGTCGGAAAGCTCCTGTTGTGACAGCATGCCTGTTTCCTCTGGTCGATTGCCTGTTGATTTTGTCAGTTACCTACTGGTCGAGCTTGAATACCCGGATAGCGTTTTCCCGCAGGAATTTTGGCCACACCTCATCCCTGAAGGGCACATCGGGCATCTCACTGAATATTCTGTCCAGCGACAGCCCCATCGGGAAATAGCCGGCATACATTACCTGGTCAGAGCCGCGCTTGTTGGCGAAATTCACGATGTCTTTCGGGTAGTGCCTGGGGGCGAAGGCGCTGGTCATGTAATGAAGATTCGGATATTTCAGCATCATTTTCCAGGCGAGTTCCGTCCAGGGCTCACAGCCGTGGCGCGTGACCACCCGAAGTTCCGGGAAGAACCACAAAACCTCGTCCAGCAATTCCACCTTTTGTGGGCCAAAGGGCACACGCGGCCCCGGCACGCCCATGCAGGGGCAGAATGGCAGGTCGAGTTCCACCAGCTTGGCGTAAACCGGGTACCATTTCTTGTCGTTTACCGGCACCGGTGGGCAGATCATCGCCGGTGAGGCGGTCACGGCCTTGATGCCAAACTCCTCGTGCATCGCCACGATCGTGCGCACCTCGTCCATGCCATTATTGGGATTGGCCTCGTAGGCGCCGAAAAAGCGGTCCGGGTGCCGGCGCAGGGCCTCGGCGTGAACGTCACTGAACTTGCCCACGCCAATCATCGCGCGCTCAATGCCGTGTTTGTCCATCTGCTCCAGGGTATAGGCAATATAGTCTTCCTGCTTGCCGGTATCGGGGATGTCCTTGAACATGTACTGGGCCGGCATCTTGAACATCTCATGGCTCTCCTTGTCCATGAGCATGGGCTTGATCCACTCGTAGAAATGGCTGGTGTCGTCGCCGGGCACAGCGAGCATCAGGTCGATCACACCGATATCCTTGGGCATGGGCATTGGGGCTTCCTCTCGTTCTTGTTATATAAACTACATGAGATAAAGTATCTATCTAATTGTATTTATTAGGTAATCTGTATTTATACCTGCAGTATTGGTTGGTCCTCGAGCTCGCTGCGGTGTCGACGCAGGCGTAAGTGCAGGGTGTCGTCAACCGATCGATAGGTGTACTGGCCCTGCCCGTTCAGCTCGCGGGCGAGCTGGCCGCGCTGGTGCAGGTAATTGAGATGGGCAATACACTCCCCCAGCGCCAGTCCTACCTGGCTGTCGTCGAGCTCACGCTTGAACAGCACCGGCAACAGCTCCACGGCCGTGGGTGCGGTGTCTACGCAGGCCTCTTCCAGGGCCAGCAAATGTTCTTCATGGTGCTCGATCAGGTGGCGCAAGCGGGCATGGAGACCATGAAAGGGGGCGTTGTGGGCGGGCAGCACCAGCGCATCCGCCGGCAGGATATCGAGGAAGTGCTCATGCGATGCCAGCCACTCCCTGAGCGGGTTGGCCTCGGGTTCGCCGCCCATGACACTCACGTTGGAGGTGATTTTAGGTATTACCTGGTCACCGGAGATGAGAATATTCAACGCCTCATTGTACAGGCATGCGTGCTCCGGGCAGTGTCCGCTGCCAATCACCACCCGCCAGCGCCTGCCTTTGATCGTCAGTCTGGTGCCATCCACCAGTCGTCGATAGGCGGTGGGCATGGGCTTGATATAGTTGCCGAAGCCGCTGAAGCGCTTGCGCGCCTGTTCCACCTGCTGGGGCGAGTAACCCGCCTGTTGCAGGTGCAGGGCCGAGCTCCAGCTGAAATCCTCTGCCTGCATCCTGCTGAATGCGAGTCCGCTGAGGTACTCCGCCTGGGTCATGTAGAACGGCACCTGCCAGCGCTCGCAGAGCCAGCCGGCCATGCCCACATGATCAGGATGATAGTGCGTTGAAAGCACAGCCTTGACCGGCTTGTCCCCCAACTGCGTGGCAAATATCTGTTCCCAGAGTGCCTGGGTCGGCCCTATGGCAATACCGGTATCGATAATCCACCAGCCGTCGTCGTCTTCCAGCAGGTACAGATTGATATGGTCCAGCGCCATGGGCAGTGGCATTCGCAGCCACTGCACGCCATCCGCTATCTCGCGCAGTTCACCCGGTGCCGGCACATCATCAAACAGATATTCCGGCGCGGAGGGCTGGGCCGGTGGCACTTACAGGCCCAGTTCCTTAACCAGCGCCATCACGTCGTCGTGATGCGTCTTGGTCTTGACCGTGTCCATGACATGTTTGAGCCGGCCATCCTTGCCTATGATAAATGTCGTGCGCAGCACGCCCATAAACTCCTTGCCCATGAATTTCTTCAGGCCCCAGGCGCCGTATTTTTCGGTAACCGCGTGATCCTCATCAGACAGCAAAGTGAAATTGAGGTCCTGCTTTTCGATGAATTTGCCCAGCTTTGCCACCGGGTCGGGGCTTACGCCAAGCACGACCGTGTCGAGCTTTGCGAGGGCTTTTTTACTGTCGCGTATACCGCATGCCTGTACTGTGCACCCTGGCGTCATGGCCCTGGGGTAAAAGTAAAGGACCACGTTATGTTTGCCCTTGAACTGGGCCAGAGTGACTTTCTTGCCGTCCTGGTCCAGCAATGAGAAGGCCGGCGCCATGTTGCCGACTTTTGGAAATGCCATAAATTACTCCTTGTCCTGATTCAGGTGTTATTTGGCCGGGGCCTGCGCTCTACCGTGGAGACCCGCACCGGGAAGTGCGATTCGCTGGCGTCGATAAAATATTGCTTCAGGGTCTGGTGGACAACCGGGAAGGCAATTTCATCCCAGGGGATGTCAGCCTGGCTGTACAGGCCGGTCTCGAGGCTTTCGGGACCAACACCAAAACGCCCGTCATCCAGATCACAACGGTAGAACATGTAGACCTGGCTGATAGAGGGCACATCGAACACACGGTACAACTCGAGGTTACTGACTCTGGCACGCGCCTCTTCCCAGGTCTCCCTGGCCGCGCCCTCCGGGGTGGTCTCTCCGTTCTCCATGAAGCCCGCCGGCAGCGTCCAGTAGTTCTTGCGCGGCTCGATCGCCCGCTTGCACATCAACACCCTGCCCTCGTAGACCGGAACACAGCCGACGATGACTCTCGGGTTGGTGTAGTGGATCTGTTCACAGGATGTACAGACAAATCGCTCACGGTCATCGCCCGCGGGTATCTGCAGAGTGACGGTATTGCCGCAGCTGGTACAGAATTTCATCGATTCTATGTCGTTGTCAGAGCGAACGCAGCAGTATAAAGCCTAAAGCCACCAGCGGCGAGCACCGCTACGCGAGGCTGTGGTAGTTACCGGAATAGAACAGCAGCGGGTCGCCATCGTCACGCGTGTGCATGTTAATCACCTTGCCGACGATAATCAGGTGGTCGCCACCTTCGTGGGTTGCGTACAGTTCACACTCAAACGTTACCAGGGCCTCGGGCACTACGGGAGCGCCGGACTTGCCCGGTACAAAATGCTCGGGGTGCAGCACGTGGTCACCCTTTCTGGCATAGCGACCCGAGTGTTCGTGATGCTCTCTGGCCAGCACGTTGATTGCGAAGTAGCGCGGTCGGGCAAACACATCAAATACCTCGGAATTATTCTGCAGGCTCCACAGCACCAGCGGTGGGTCCAGCGAAACAGAGCTGAAGGAATTGGCGGTCATTCCGACCGGCTCGCCGCTCTCCGTTACCGTACTGATGATACAAACACCGGTGGCAAAACGCCCCAGGGCGTTCCTGAGTTCCCGAGTGTCTATCTCCACCTTGTCTTCTGCCATGTTGTATTGCCTTATTGTGGTTGTACGGTTGCTGTCCCGGTTGCACATTTCACCCTAACAGCCGCTATGGCACATCCCCCGTTCAGGTTATGCCGAGGGGTCGCCGTCCCAGCGCGCTGCCCTGGCGCTGTCTTCCGCCCGGGCCTCGACCCAGTGCGAACCCTGTGGCCCCTCCTCTCTCTTCCAGAACGGGGCCTCGTTCTTGAGGTAATCCATAATGAACTCGCAGGCGCTGAAGGCCGCTTCCCGGTGTGCCGATGCAACGCCCACCCAGACTATCTGGTCTCCTGCCCGCAACCGGCCCACCCGGTGCACCACCGAGGCCGCCAGCAACGGCCAGCGCCCGCAGGCCTGCTCGAGAATGTTCACGATACTGCTTTCAGTCATGCCCGGGTAGTGCTCCAGCTCCATCACGCTAACCGGCTGACCGACATTGGCGGCGCGCACATAGCCGGTAAAACATGCCACCGCGCCCTCCGCTTGAGCACCCGCCAGCAGATTCCGTTGCAGCGCGGCAACGTCAAAGTCGGCTGTCTGTACGCTGACTGCGAGTAAGGCCTGAGCGCCCAATTCAGCCACCGGTGACCGGCGGGAAAAAGGCCACTTCGTCGCCATCGCGCAGGCGCGCATTGCCAGTGACTACAGACTGGTTGACCGCACGAATGACGTTGGGGCGTGTCAGTACCTCCCGCCAGCGCGTCCCGCCATCGTTGCACAACTGCGCCTGCAACTGGTCGAGGTCGGCGATGGTCTCCCGCCAGGGCAGCTCGAGGCCGGCACAAGCGAGCTCCTCCTTGATGCGCGCAAAAAACAGGACCTTCAGCATCAGGCGCGCTCCCCGCCGTCCCGCTGCCAGTCACCGGATTTGCCGCCGCTTTTACTCTGCAATCCGACGCTGCGAATCTCCATCCCCTTGTCCACCGCCTTGCACATGTCGTAAATGGTCAGGGCAGCCACGGTAACGGCGGTCAGCGCCTCCATCTCCACCCCGGTTTTACCCGACACCTTGCAGGTGGCGTCGATGTGTACACAGGAAGCCTGCGAGTCAGTTCTGAAGTCGACCGCTACCGATGTCAGCATCAGGGGGTGGCACAGGGGTATCAGGTCCGAGGTTTTTTTCGCTGCCTGGATGCCGGCGACTCGCGCGACCGCAAGCACGTCGCCTTTTTTATGGCCGCCCTGCTCCAGCAGCGCCAGCGTGGCCGGCTTCATCGTTACCATCGCCGTCGCCACGGCGACTCGACTGCTTGTCGCTTTCTCACCGATGTCCACCATCCTGGCGGCACCGTGTTCGTCGATGTGGGTGAGTCTGGACATCTGCAACTCCGGGAAAACCATCTGCAATCAGGCGCACGAGTCTATCCAATGGGGGGTCGGATTGACAATCGTATTGACCGGGAAAGTCAGCGAATATGGCCGCCGGGCCACGTTCTCACCCGGGTGAACGTGGCGTAAAGTAGCGCCATTACACAGGAGACGCGCTATGGCAAAACTTTCACTGGGACTACAGCTGGGCTACTGGGGCGCGCAGCCTCCGACGAATCATGTGGAGCTGGCCCAGGAGGCCGAGCGGCTGGGGTTTGATTCGGTATGGACCGCCGAGTCATACGGCAACGACTGTTTCACCCCGCTGGCATGGATAGGGGCACAGACCTCGACCATACGACTGGGAACCTCTGTCGCCCAGCTGTCGGCCCGCACACCGGCCGCCTGTGCCATGGCCGCGATGGCAATGGACCACCTGTCCGGCGGGCGTATGATCCTGGGTCTGGGGGTGTCGGGACCCCAGGTGGTGGAGGGCTGGTACGGACAGCCCTATACCAAGCCCCTCACCCGCACCCGTGAATACGTGGATATAGTGCGCAAGGTACTGGCCCGCAAGGAGCCGGTCACCAGTGACGGGGAGTTCTATCCCCTGCCCTACAATGGTCCCGGTTCCTGGGGTATGGGCAAACCCATAAAATCCATTACTCACCCCCTGCGGGCCGACCTGCCTATTTTCATCGGGGCCGAGGGACCGAAGAATGTTGCCCAGACCGCCGAGATAGCCGACGGCTGGTTGCCACTGTATTACTCCCCCTACCGCCAGGAAGTCTATGCCGACCAGTTGGTCGGTGCCAAAGAGGGCTTTGAAATTGCCGCCATCACGCTCGTCAACGTCAATGACGATCTCGCCCAGGCCCTTTACCCGGTCAAGGCCATGCTCGGCTTCTATATCGGTGGTATGGGCTCCAGCAAGCGCAATTTCCACAAGGAGCTCATGGGGCGCATGGGGTTTGCCGACGAGGCCGAGGAGATTCAACGCCTGTTCTTCGAGGGCAAGCGCGACGAGGCCATCGCCGTGGTGCCGGACCAGTTCGCAGACGAGATATCCCTGTCGGGTCCACCCGATCGTATTCGTGAGCGTATCAAGGACTGGGAAAACTCTCCTGTGACCACCCTGCTCATTCACGGTGATGTCACTTTGTTGAGAGATATGGCAGAGTGGGTGCTCTGAACCCGGGGCCCAGCCGGGAGTTGTTAAAACAATAACAGGGAAGCGTTGCCATGGCACCGGACAGCTCAGCGGGGACAGCGGATTTCTCCCCCGCCTACAAGCGCTTTGCCCTGGCCATGCTCACCGCGGTTTATGCGCTGAACTTTATCGACCGGCAGATCCTGGTCATTCTGCAGGAGCCCATCAAGGCGGACATGGGCCTGAGCGACGCCCAGCTGGGCCTGCTCAGCGGCTTCGCCTTTGCAGTGGTTTATGTCACCGCCGGGATTCCCATCGCTTACTGGGCAGACAGGGGTAACCGGCGTAACGTGATATCCCTGGCCGTGGCAGTATGGAGCGGCATGACCGCTGTGTCCGGCCTCGCCCAGAACTACGGCCAGCTGCTGCTCGCCCGGGTGGGTGTCGGCCTGGGCGAGGCCGGCGGCAGCCCCCCTGCGCACTCCATGATCAGCGACTATTACCCACCCGAGCAGCGGGCCACGGCCCTGTCCATTTATTCCTCCGGTATCTATATCGGTATCCTGCTGGGCTTCCTGTTCGGCGGCGTCATTGCCGAGGCTTTCGGCTGGCGCACCGCCTTTATGGTGGTGGGTTTGCCCGGAGTACTGTTTGCGCTCATCCTGCGTTTCACTCTCATGGAACCCACCCGGGGTCGCTGGGAAAAGTCGGCTGCAACTGGACCTCAGCCGGGACTGAAGCAGACCATGGCGCTCCTGCGCGACCGGCCCTCATTCTGGTACCTCGCCCTGGGCAGCGCGTTCACCTCCTACGTGTCTTATGGTAACGGCAACTTCATGCCCTCCTTCCTGATCCGCAACCACAATATGAGCATTGCCGAAGTGGGCACGGTACTGGCACTTGTCTCCGGGGTGTCCGGCGCGCTTGGCACCTTTCTCGGCGGTTACCTGAGTGACCGGTTCGGGACACAGGATAAACGTTGGTACCTGTGGATTCCCATGCTCGGTATCGCACTCGCCTACTTTCCCTATCTCAACATGCTGCTGACCGACGATATCGGTATGGGGCTGACGCTGGTTTTTTTCGCGCTCATCCTCAATTCGTTTTTCCTCGGGCCATGCATTGCCCTTTCCCATGCTCTGGTAGCACCGGGTATGCGCGCGTTGACGTCCGCCATCCTGTTTTTTGTGATCAATATGATCGGCCTCGGGCTGGGGCCATTCCTGACCGGGCTGGTCAGCGACATGCTGGTGCCCGCCTACGGTGACCAGGCCCTGCGCTACTCCATGCTCGCGACGACCCAGGTGTATCTGCTGGCCCTGTTGGTGTTTGCCCTGGCGGCGAAACACCTGCCGGCGGATCTTGCAAAACCGGGAAGCTAGGGCATGTGGGCACGGTCAATATGAGCAGATGGTTTAAAGATGCAGGCGACTAGCCTCAGGCGCCGGCTGGTGTACGCTTCCGGGGTGGTGAACTACGCCCTCAAGGACGCGGCCTTTGGCGCTTTCGTGCTGTTTTACTACAAACAGGTGCTGGGGCTCAGCGGTACCCTGACGGGACTGGCCATCGCCCTGTCCATTATCTGGGATGCCATTTCTGACCCCCTGGTCGGGGCATGGTCCGACAAGCTGCGCTCCCGCTGGGGACGCCGTCACCCGCTCATGGTCGCATCGGTGATACCCCTGGCGCTGAGTTTTATCGCCATGTTCTGGCCGCCGGAGATAGCCCAGGGCAGCCAGCTGTCACTGTTTTACTGGTTGCTGGGCAGTGTCCTGCTGTTGCGCACGGCGCTGACCTTTTTCATGGTGCCCTACCTGGCGCTGGGAGCGGAAATTTCCACGGATTACCACGAGCGTACCCTGCTGGCCAGCGCCCGTACCAACCTGGGCTGGTTTATCGGCGTGCTCGTGCCGGCCATTTCCCTGGCCCTTGTCTTTACCGCGCAGGAGGGCGTGGATGGGCGTTTTGTCAGCAGTCATTACCACACCTATGGAATCCTGTGTGCGGTGGGCATAGTCGTAGCGAGCTGGATTTGCATCAAGGGCACCGAGGCTTACATCCCCACCCTGCCGCAGAGTATCCATACCGGCGCCTCCAGCCTCTGGCGCGATATAGCCGGCACATTTCGCAACCGCAATTTCCGCCTGATAGTCATCCTTGAAACCGTGCTGGGCGGGATGGGCGGCATCATCAGCACTCTGCTGATGGTGACGTACACCTACTTCTGGCAACTGGACACCGCTGCGATATCGGTGCTGTTCGCAGGGCCGCCATTGGTGGCCGTGCTGTTGGTCACCACCAGTTCCCGCTTCATCAACCAGCGTCTGGAAAAACAGCAATTACTGAGGCTGAGCTGTGTGCTGGGCGCGCTCAACCTGCTGTGGCTGACGCCCCTCAAGTTATTGGGCTGGTTACCCGATAACAGCAGTCTGGTGTTCGCACTGATATTTTTCAACTACACGCTCAATACCACCTTCAGCATCGTGCGGACCGTGTCCAACCACGCCCTGCTGGCTGATATCGCCGACGAGCAGGATCTCGCCACGGGCCAGCGCCAGGAGGGTGTCATGTTTGCCGCCGCTTTCTTTGCCGCGAAATTTATCAGTGGCTTCGGCTACCTGGTCGGGGGACCCTTCCTGGATCTGATCGGGCTGGAGTCAGGTATGCAGCCGGGGGAAGCGCCCGCCAGCGTGATCTGGGGCCTGGGCCTGATCATGGGCCCAGGGCTGGCGCTCATGCTGGCGATACCCGCCTGGGTGGCGTTCAGGGTCGACCTGAACAAAAATAACCAGTTGGAGATCCAGCGGGCGCTGAGGTCGCGCGGCAATGCCCGCGCCAGCGAGCCCTGAACCCGGGCTCAGGCAGGGTGGCGCCGGACCTGGCCAGCTTATATTATTCTCGCCCTCGCTGAAGCATTCCATCGACAGCCATTACAAGAGAACCACCATGTCCGACAACCAACCGTTCGTCATCTCCACTATTGACGAGGGAGCGGTCCGACTGCGGGCCCGCTTCCAGGAGCTGGGCTATCTGTTTTTCAAACGTTATGTCCCCGCATCTACCTGCACCCATCTGCTCGATTCCCTCATAGCGCAAACGGACAAGCGGGTGAGCCTCAGTCAGGATACGGGGCTGCCGGTTTTGCGTGGCCGACCCTTTGTGGAATCAGACCCGGACTGGGATGATGTCTACCCCCGGGTGCAGGCCCTCGAGGAATTTCATGGTTTTTTCCACAGCGAGCATATACTCGACCTGATGCGCCTGGTGTCCGGTTCAGAGGTGTTCGTCTATCCCATGAAGATGGCCCGCATCTCCACTCCCGGAAAAATAGGCTATGAAACGCCACCACACCAGGACGCCTACTCACACCATGCGGGGCCGACCATGGCCGGCATCTGGGTGGCCCTGCATGGCATCGCCGCCGCCATGGGTCGGGTGAAGGTGCTGCCGGGCTCCCACAAGGGCGGTGTGCGCAAGGTATTCAAGGCCGCGGGGGTGGGCGGCGTGCAATGCGAGATACACCCCGACGAAACTACCTGGCACGTGGCGGACTCCGACCCGGGCGACGTGTTGATATTCCATTCGGCGACGGTGCACAAGGCCGAACCCAACGTCACCGACAGCACTGTGCGCATGAGCGTGGATACCCGCTTTTGCGATTACGGCGCTCCGGTGTTTTCCACCAACCTCGAACCCCACCACGGCTGGCGTATAAAAGATCTCAACTGGGATCGCGTCTACCGCGACTGGCGGGGCAAGGATTACCAGTATTACTGGAAGGACTACCCGCATTTGTTCTGAAAAAATTCCCGACAAACAGGCAGCGGCGTCTGTTCCCTGCCCTGTCTCGCCCTGCCCTGCATGCGCTTGCGATCAGGGACAGGGCGGACCAGGCAGGCCTGGAGAGTGTCGCCTGTTCGGAGGAACCCAACTACCCCCTGCAAGACCCTTCCAGGGAAGACCTGGTGTCATTCCTCACCCGGCATATCCGCCAGGACAGGCATCAGGCTGCTGCGAGACACTCGTAGGCAGCCTTTACCAGCGTCATCGAGCGCTGGTCTCCCTCGGGGTTGAACTGCATGGCGTTCATCACGTAAGCGAATCCCATATCGGCATCCGGATCGGCGAAGGCGAGTGCCCCGCCCGCACCGGGGTGGCCGAAACTGCGCGGTCCCGCCGCGGGTGCGAGGGCCGGCTGCAGGCTATAACCGAGGCCGAAACAGGTCTCTCGAAAGATAACCGCATCGGGCCCGCGGACCTGTACCTCGCAAGCCCGGTCGAGTTGCTCCTGCCCCAGTAAGCGCACCCCATCCACTGCGCCGACCAGGGCAGCATAGAAGCGCGCCAGGGAGCGGGCGTCACCCACCCCGTTGGATGAAGGCATCTCGGCCTGCAGTACCTCCGCGCGGTTCCACATCTGGTTGTAGCCAAACAAACCATTTGGGCCGCTCATCACGCGCGCGGTCAGGCTGTCGGCGCCCAGCAGTTCTGCGATGGCGTCGCTGCCCCCGGCAGGCGGCACCAGTGTTGCGCAGGCTGCCAGCTGTTCTGTCGGCAGCCCAACCCAGTAACGCAGGCCGAGCGGTTTACAGATATGCTTTTGCAGGTACTGCCCCGGGCTCTCAGCACTTATCCGGCGGATCAGCTCACCGAGAATCCAGCCGAAAGAGCGGGCGTGGTAGCCGTGCTTGCTGCCGGGCTCCCAGTTGGGCGCCTGGATCGCAATCGCGTTGACTACAGGGTCCCAGTCCAGCACCTCGTCCAGGCTCAGTGCACCGTCCACCGCGGCCAGGCCAGCCTGGTGTGAAAGCACCATCCGAGTGGTGATGAGCTCCTTGCCATTGCAGCCAAACTCGGGCCAGTAGTGAGCAATCGGCAGGTCCACATCCAGTCGACCCGCCTCTGCCAGCTGGTTTATACAGGTCGCGGTGGGACCCTTGGCCGCCGAAAATACCAGCGTGATAGTGTCTTCTTGCCATGGTCTTCCGGTGCGGGCGTCGGCGCAACCGCCCCAGATATCAACCACGGGTTGACCGCGGTGGTAGATTGAACAGGCCGCGCCCACTTCCTGGTGATTGATAAAATTATCGGCGAAGGCTCTGGCGACCGGTTCGAAGCCGCTGGCGATGCGCCCGGTGACGCGGCCCGAGTCCAGCTCGATGGTGATAGTATTCAGCGGAAGATCCCTCCTGGTGTCTGATAGCCTGCGTTCGGGCCCCTCACAGTTGCATCGAAGCAGCCCCGGCGCGGTGGGCGTGACCCAGCGCGATGGCCAGTATATCCTCACGACAAATTTTTGCGCAGCCACACAGGTATTATCACCGGTGTCCAGCGGCGAGCGCGATCATTGCGCTGGATTCTCGCAGTAAGAGTGATTATATTGCCTGCGTTTCCCGCTACCACGGACTGAGCCTATGGGCCGCGCCTACCAGAATCGCAAAGTCTCGATGGCTAAAACCTCGGACGCCAAGGCCCGGGTGTACAGCAAGTACGCCCGGGAGATCTACGTCACCGGCAAGTCGGGCGGTACCGACCCGGAGGGCAATCTCGCCCTGCGCGGCCTGATCGAGCGCGCCAAGAAAGACCAGGTGCCCACCCACGTCATTGACAAGGCCATAGAAAAGGCCAGGGGCGGCGGTGGAGAGGATTTCGCAGTGGCGCGTTACGAGGGTTTCGGCCCCGGTGGCTGCATGATAATTGTCGATTGCCTTACGGATAACGCCAACCGCACGATCGGCGATGTCCGGGCCTGCTTCACCAAGACCAAGTGCAAGCTGGGCACCCCGGGAAGCGTCAGCCACCTGTTCGATCACAGTGCCATCCTGGTGTTCAGCAGTGACGACGAGGAAGCGGTGCTGGACGCACTGATGATGGCCGACGTCGACGTGACCGACCTAGAGCACGAGGACGGCAAAATCAGCGTGTTTGTCCCCAACACGGAGCACTACAAGGCCAGGCAGGCCCTGCAGGACGCGTTTGGTGACATTGACTTCGAGGTGGACGAGGTACAGTTCCTGCCCCAGACCACCGCCGAACTGAGCGCCGACGATGAACTGGTGCTGGAGAAGCTGCTCGATATGCTCAACTACCTGGACGACGTACAGAACGTTTACTGCAACGCTGCGTCCTGAGGATTTGGCACAACCAGGCCGCTGTCAGGCCGCGTCGTGCAGCCGGCCGGCTGCAAGGTCCTCGCCTGACTCCCGGGTTTGCCCGGCAGGAGCTGACAGCACCAGCTGCAGCGCCCGCTCCATCAACCAGCGGGCCTGCCCGGCATAGGCGTAGGTGCAGGCACGCGTCGCGGCGTCTGACCAGTTGTGCACCTCACCTTGTGCCAGTTCTGCTTCAAGGCTTGCAAGGCCTGCCACCAGGTCGGCGAGCTGGGCTGCGCCAATCTGATCAGGTCCGGCCTGCACGGCACTGGCTGCAGTCAGTTGGTCCTGGGACATCTGCCTGGGCCGGTTATTGACCAACTCACCCAGATCCAGCGTGCCCTCCCGGGTAACTTTCTCGACCGTGCAGCGGCTGAACTCGAATGCCAGGAAGCCCGGGTCAGGTGGGAATACTGCCGCGCCGACGCCCCGCTCCTGCAGGGCTTTCACCGTGCGTTCGCTGGCGTCCTGGTAGATGACCAGCGCGCGGCTGGCGGACAGCGCCTCGGCGAGCTCCTCAACCTGGCGGGCCTGCGCGGACGAAAGGGTGTCGCAGCCTATGACCAGCAAGTCGGGGGGAAGCACCTCACCTGAGAGGGCCGCTTTCGCTTCCGCCAGCGGGAGTCTCGCCAGATGGGCGTTCACATGCGACAGGCAGCCCTGGTGATCGTCCAGCCAATCACAGAGGCCCGGCCCCAGAAACAGCACCGCTGGTTTGTCGGCGGGAATGTCCGCCGACGCGTCGCCGGTTCTTCCCAGCATAATCTCCAGGGTTTTCCGGTCGCAGGATGAGATCTCGCCGATCCTGACACCAGAACCGACCAGCTTCGCCACGAGCTGCAAATGTTCCAGGTCGGTCTGGGTATACTGGCGCCGGCCGGTTCCCGATCGGTGGCTGGCCCCCAGACCGTAGCGGCGCTCCCAGATGCGCAGCGTATCAGGCTTGAGGCCGGTAAGGCGCGCGATGGTACCGATGGCATACAGGGGTCGTGGTTCCAGAACTACTTTTTTCACGGCATGATCCTCTTACTGGGCCTGACAGATATACGCAGGCAGTGCCGCTCTGGATGTGCCGGTTTTCATTGCCCTGGCAGGGGTCACCCAAGGCCCAGTGCGCTACCGTGATCGGAGCGCGCGCAACGACAGCCTCATCGCTTTACGGATTGAATACTATCGGCAATCAAGTGTAGGTGGCGCCCCGTCCGCAGGAGCTGCCATCCTGCAAGTTGACTTAACCGTAGATATCGCCCAGGGCTGTGTCGAGAGTGGGCAGCGCAAACCGGAAGCCGGCGGCTTCCAGGCGGGCGGGCACGACGCGCTGGCCATTGAGCAGCAACTCGTCCGCCATTTCGCCCACCAACAGGCGTATCACCGGCGCCGGCACTGGCGCGCTGAACAGGGTCGACTTGTGTCCTTGCATCGCCTTACAGAAGCCGCGACTGGTGACCGGCTCCGGCGCGGTCATATTGAAGGGACCCGACAAGTCGGAGCGTTGCTGCAGGAAAATGATGGCCGCTACCACGTCGCGGCGATGCACCCAACTCAGCCATTGCTTGCCACTGCCTATCCAGCTGCCCACGCCGAATTGAAAGGATTTTGCCATTTCCACCAGCGCCCCGCCGTCGCGGTCGAGCACGACTCCCAGTCGCAGCAGGCACACCCTGGTGCCGATGTCGGACGCGCCCATCGCCGCTTCCTCCCAGCGCTTGCAGAGATCCTGGGAGAAGCCCGGTACAACCGCGCCTTCCTCGCTAAGCAGTTCATTGCCGTGGTGCCCGTAATAGCCGATGGCGCTGCCACTGAGCAGAACCTCCGGCGGGCTTTCCAGGCGCCGCAGCAGTTCTATCAGTCGCTCGGTAGTCGCCAGTCGACTGCTGACGATCTCTCCTTTATAGGCAGCGCTCCAGCGGGCGCCTGCCAGGGAAGCGCCGGCGAGGTTCACTACAGCGTTAAAGTGGGTATCCGCAGGGATGCTGTCCAGGCTGGTGACAAACTTCACCGGGGCCTGGTCCTGCCGGGCCTGGCGCGTGAGGACGGTAACCGAGTGGTCATCCCGCAGCAGCTTGTCGATCAGGGCAGTGCCGATAAAACCGGTGCCCCCGGTAATCAGGTAGTGCATGCCTAAACCCCCTTGTTGGCTGCCCTCAGCCCCGCTGCCGAAGACGTGCTTGCAGTGTGGCTCGCGTTCCTTGCCGGCGCGTGGTAACTCCGGGATCTTTACGCACAGCGGGCCGAAACAGATTTTTCATCCCGCCTTCCTCTGCCTGCGTATAATCGCACCATGACTGCGCTTAACAACACTATTCTCACGCTACGCGATTTCATAGCGGCCAACCGACGTCTGGTGGTAATCACCGGTGCAGGTGTCAGTGTTTCATCCGGAATACCCACCTACCGTGACCGCGAGGGGGTCTGGCGCCACAGCCAGCCCATCA
>JAHEBL010000059.1:17040-21257 GCA_024642265.1 Haliea sp.
CGCGATTTCATAGCGGCCAACCGACGTCTGGTGGTAATCACCGGTGCAGGTGTCAGTGTTTCATCCGGAATACCCACCTACCGTGACCGCGAGGGGGTCTGGCGCCACAGCCAGCCCATCACCCACCAGGAATTTGTCGCGGACGCCGCCAGGCGTCGCCGCTACTGGGCGCGCTCGCTACTGGGGTGGCCGGCAGTGCGGGACGCCCTCCCAAACGCCGCACACCGGGCACTGGCCCAACTGGAGCTTCTAGGCCATGTAGATATGTTGATCACCCAGAATGTTGACAGGCTGCACCAGCGTGCCGGCAGCAGCGCTGTGGTGGACCTGCACGGCAGGGTGGACCGGGTTCGCTGCCTGGACTGTTCCGGGGTATTTGCGCGGGAACAGATCCAGCAGCAGCTGCTGAAAGACAACCCCCAGCACGCCTCCCAAACAGGGCAGCGGCGTCCGGACGGGGATGCGGACGTTACCGATGAATCGGTAGAGCGCCTGTCGGTGCCAGCGTGCAGCCTCTGTGGCGGTACGCTCATTCCGGATGTGGTTTTCTTCGGGGGCACTGTGCCCAGCGAGCGCGTGGAAGCCTGCAAGAATGCAGTGGCCGCGGCAGACGGGGTGCTCGCGGTAGGGAGTTCCCTGCAGGTCTTCTCCGGCTTTCGCTTCTGCCGCCTTGCCAGTGAGCTGGGGAAACCGCTTGTCATTATCAATCCGGGCAAGACCCGGGCCGACTCCCTGGCGACCCTGAAGCTGCAAGCGGAGTGCGGACCCCTGCTCGAGGCCCTGGCCGCCGACGCTAGCCGGATGAGTCCTCCATCCGTTGCCGGTAGTCCCAGCTGAACAAGCGCCTGGGGGTCACGGTAATCAGGAGTTCATCTTCACTGCGCGACAGCAGCCACTTCGCCAGGGGCGAATCGACACCGCCGAGGTAACGCTCCAGCAGGCGCTCCAGCATAGCGGCACCGCCGCTGTCGGTCAGTGACGCATCGGCCTGCCCGCGTACCCCGAAATAAGGCGGGTCGTTGGTGGCAATCTCAAACCCGACCCGGCCATTGGCCCGCAACAGAGCCACCAGCTGGGATGAACTGTGCGAGGCACAAAACAGCTGGCCCTGCTGGTAGATGAACCAGACCGAAACAACGCGCGGATAGCCGTCGGCTCCCACGCAGGCAAGACGCATCGGGTAGCGGCAATCCTGCAAAAAGCCGGCTATTTCCTGCCTTGACCAGGGACCCTTGATACTTGCTTCCATTGCTGTCGCCTCTGCGGTTTGTTGGTACTCTGTCTAAACCGGGATTATCGGGCAGACGGCCCCGAACACCAACCCCGCGGTGCAGTGATCCTGCTCGCTGTCATATCCGTAAGGAACACATGTCATCCCCAATCATTTACTGGTTTCGCCAGGACCTGCGCACCAGCGACCTGCCCGGCCTGCTAGCAGCCGCTGCCACCGGCAGGCCGGTCATAGCCTGTTACATCCTTGACGAGCACTCTGCCGGCGAGCACGCGCCGGGTGGCGCCAGCCGGTGGTGGTTGCACCACAGTCTGGAGGCCCTGGCCGCCGAACTGGCCCAACTCGGGGGAGCGCTGGTGCTGCGCCGTGGCGCGGCACCGCTTGAGCTGGACCGTCTCATCGCGGAAACCGGCGCCGATGCGGTCTACTGTTCCCGGCTTTACGAACCCTGGGCGAACACGCTCGAGGAGAAGCTTCACGCAGCGCTGGATGCGCGCGGCCTCAGTTTCAGGCGCTACCCGGGCTCCCTGCTGTTTGAGCCGGGTACGGTGATGAACCAGAGCGGCGGACCCTTCAAGGTATTCACGCCTTTCTGGCGACATTGCCGCGCAGGCAGTCCGCCCGCAACCCCCAGGCCTCGCCCCGCGGACTGCGTCTGGTTCGACGGCACCCTGGACGGTGACAGCCTGGCCAGCTGGGGTCTGCTGCCAACGCAACCGGACTGGGCACAGGGATGGTCCTCACAATGGCGACCCGGCTCAGCGGGAGCCTACGATCGACTGCAGCTGTTCCTGGCCGGGCCGGTGGAGGATTACAGCGAGGGTCGCAACCACCCGGCCAGGGCGGCTACCTCCCGGCTGTCGGCCCATCTGCACTTTGGTGAGATTTCGCCCCGGGCGGTCTGGCATGCCGCCGTGGGTCTTGCCGCCCGGGAGGCGCGCAGTGAACAGCAGGTGGACAAGTTCCTCAGCGAAATGGGGTGGCGCGAGTTTTCCCATCACCTGCTCTACCACTTTCCCCACATAGAAACGCAGCCTTTCAAGCCGCAATTCAGGGAGTTCCCCTGGTTGGGCAACGAAGCTGCCCTGCGTGCGTGGCAACAGGGCCAGACTGGCTATCCCATAGTGGACGCCGGTATGCGCGAATTGTGGCATACCGGATATATGCATAACCGCATCCGGATGGTGGTCGCATCATTCCTGACCAAGCACCTGCTGGTTCACTGGCGGGCTGGCGCGCAATGGTTCTGGGACACCCTGGTGGATGCAGACCTGGCCAACAACAGCTGCGGCTGGCAGTGGGTGGCGGGCAGCGGCGCTGACGCCTCGCCCTATTTCCGCATTTTCAACCCGGTCACACAGGGCGAGAAATTCGATGCCCAGGGCAGCTATGTCAGGGAGTGGGTACCTGAGCTGGCCCTGCTGCCCGACCGCTACCTGAACCGGCCCTGGGAGGCTCCCCCGGCGGTCCTTGAGAAGGCGGGTGTCAGGCTGGGGGAGAACTATCCTTCGCCCCTGGTCGATCACAAGGCTGCCCGGGAATCCGCCCTGGCGGCCTATGCAGCCATCCGCGATGCCGACCAGCGGGGCAATGCCCCCGCGTAAACCACTGCTGCGCGAGCTCAGATGCCCGCGGAGCACCCCTGCCCGGCCCGCCCCCAATCTTCACGCCCTTATGATCAGTCAAGCTTAATCTATTGTTTTTCATAGATTTCCTGATCCCGGAAATCTGTACTTTTTGGCGGTTTTTCAATGTCATCGTGAACCACTGTCTGTAGTTTTTTCAACAGGCCAAGCCGGGTGCAGCGCCACTGCCAACCGGTTGGACTTGTAACTACGGAGAGCAGGTCATGTTGTTGTGGGCAAGAGTCGCGGGCGTGCTGGGTCTCAGCGCACTGCTGATGGGCAGCAAGATTATTATTTACGTCCCCGCGGGCGGCTCGGTTGTATCCTCCTCCGGCCTGTTCGCCTGTGCCGCCGGTGAGGTATGCACCATCGACATCGATGAGCGGTATTTTTCCGAAACCTTCACAGCCGAAGCGGAGCCAGGCTATGAATTCAGCGGCTGGGGCAACAGGGCCGACGCCGTCTGCCGCGACAGCCGCGACCCCTATTGTCGTGCACTGGACGATGGCCCCTTTGCGGACCGGGAGGTCATGCAATCGCAGCTCCGGTCCGCCGGCACACTGACCATGCACCCCTCCTTCGCGGCGACTGGCCGCGCAGTTCCCGCATCCGGATCACGTTTTGAGGTCAGGTCATTCCACCGCACCCGCTACTACCCGGTGAGCGGCGATAGCCAGGCGGAACTGTGGGCGCAGCTCCACGGTGCCGCCAATCCCCTTGAGCCCGATCGCGAGGCCGGGGTGAAGCCGCTGGGGCTTGCCAGCTTCCGGTACGAATACGACTACGTCAGCTCATTCGGTGAAAACACATCGAGCTGTCGGGTTGACTCGGGCACATTGAAATTGCATTTCGAAACTGTGCTGCCGCAACTGGCTGCCGGGCAGCGGGCGAGTGACGAGCTGCAAAGTCGATGGCAGCCCCTGCAGGAACACATCACAGAGCACGAGGCGGGCCACCACGCGATCTATCGCCAGTTGGTCACGCAGGTGCCGCAGGTGATGTCCGGCCTTGGCGCCGTACCCTGCCAGCAGCTGGACCAGGCGGTACATATGGCTGTTGAGGAAACAGTGGCCGCAATCCGCCGTGCCAGTGCCAACTACGACGAGCACCATGGGGGCGAGAACTACCTGGCCTTTTCGCGCTAGCACAGCCGGCGCCACTGGTAAAACGGGTACTGGGGGCAGCGGGCCAACCTGGGAGCCCGATAAGATCCTGCGTATCTACCGCAAGGTTGAGCCCGGCCTGATTCGGGTATTCGCCGACGAGGTGACCTATCCGCTGCACGTTATCCTGCGCTACAAACTCGAAAAGGCGATTATTGCCAACGATCTGCGCACGGATGACCTGCCGGGTGGCTGGAC
>JAHEBL010000173.1 GCA_024642265.1 Haliea sp.
CGCGGACGAGGCCAACCCGGAACTGGTTCTCTGCCATTTCACCCACCGAGCGCACGCGCCGGTTACCCAGGTGATCGATGTCATCGACCATGCCGCGCCCGTTACGGATGGCAACCAGGGTACGCAATACATCGACGATGTCTTCCTTGTCCAGAACGCCACTGCCCAGGACTTCCTCACGACCCAGACGGCGGTTGAACTTCATACGGCCAACTGCCGACAGGTCATAGCGGTCGGCGGAGAAGAACAGGTTCTGGAACAGGTTCTCAGCGGACTCCTTGGTAGGCGGCTCGCCGGGACGCATCATGCGATAGATTTCGACCAGTGCCTCGAGCTCATTGCGGGTGGAATCCTGGCGCAGGGTATGCGAGATAAAGGGGCCACAGTCCAGCTCATTGGTGTACAGCGTTTCGATGACATCGACGCCCGCCTCACTCAACGCGGCCATGACTTCCTCGGTCACCTCGGTGTTGCACTCTACCAGCACCTCACCGGTTTTCTTGTCGATGACGTTCTTTGCCAGGGCCCTGCCGTGGATGTAATCCGACGGGATCTCCAGCTGGGTGATATTGGCCTGCTCGAGTTCGCGAATATGGCGCGCGGTAATCCGGCGCCCCTCTTCCACTACCACCTTCTTGCCAGCCTTGATATCGAAGGCGGCCACGTCACCACGCAGGCGCTCGGGAATCAGCGCCATGGTGTAGACGCCCTTCTTGTCGACCTTGAAGGTGTTCACGTCGTAGAACATGTCGAGGATTTCTTCCGCCTCGTAGCCCAGGGCGCGCAGCAGGATGGTAGCCGGCAGTTTGCGGCGACGGTCGATTCGCACGTATACCAGGTCCTTGGGGTCGAACTCGAAGTCCAGCCACGAACCGCGGTAGGGAATTACCCGGGCCGAATACAGCAGTTTGCCGGACGAGTGCGTTTTGCCCTTGTCGTGGTCGAAGAATACGCCGGGAGAGCGGTGCAGCTGGGATACGATAACCCGCTCGGTACCGTTGACGACAAAGGTGCCGTTTTCGGTCATCAGGGGAATTTCCCCCATGTAGACTTCCTGCTCCTTGATGTCCTTGATGGTCTTGTTGGACGACTCCTTGTCATAAATGATGAGCCGGACCTTGACGCGCAGGGAGCACGAATAGGTGACACCGCGCAACTGGCACTCGTTCACGTCGAAAACCGGGGTCCCGAGGTTGTAATCGACGTACTCCAGGGCAGCGTTGCCACTGTAGCTGACGATGGGGAAAACAGATTTGAATGCGGCGTGCAGGCCGTAGTCGCCACGCTCGTCAAGGGGGACGCCCTGCTGGGTGAATTTCCTGTAAGAATCCAATTGGATCGCAAGCAGGTAAGGTACGTCCATTACCTTCGGCAATACGCCGAAATCCTTGCGAATACGTTTTTTCTCAGTGTACGAGTATGCCATCAGTACTCCCCAGCGTGATTTGCTTTCAACCGCCCTACGGGCGATCCACTAGCTCCTTGCAGGAGCTATAAACAGGCGGCAGCGCCATGCGTGCCAGCCATCAATTCTTTGTACCTTTAAGCGGGAAAAGGCCGGCGGGCATTTGCCCACCAGCCTTGTCCCAGTTCGGCCTGAACCGAACAGTTTTTCAGCTTACTTGAGCTCGGCAGTGCCGCCGGCCTCTTCCAACTGCTTCTTGATGTCTTCCGCTTCAGCCTTGGGTGCGCCTTCCTTGATCGGGGAAGGAGCGCCGTCGACCAGACCCTTGGCTTCTTTCAAGCCCAGGCCGGTTACTGCGCGAACAACCTTGATCACGTTAACTTTCTTCTCGCCTGCGGCGGTCAGGATAACGTCGAACTCGGTTTGCTCTTCGCCAGCGGCGCCGGCGTCAGCACCAGCGGCGGCGGCCGGGGCAGCAGCCACGGCTGCAGCAGCAGTTACACCAAACTTCTCTTCCATTGCGCTGATGAGCTCAACGATGTCCATTACGCTCATATCAGCAATTGCATTCAAAATATCGTCTTTAGACAGAGCCATGACTCATATCTCCTATTTAGCTGAATTAAATATCCACTGCAGTGACTTACGCCGCTGCTTCCTTCTGATCGCGTACTGCTGCGACTGTGCGAACCAGTTTTCCAGGTACGTCGTTCATTGTCTGAACCAGCTTGGTCACCGGCGCCTTCATAACACTCATCAACATCGAGAGTGCCTGATCACGCGTGGGCAACTTAGCGAGAACATCCAACTGATTTGCACCCAGTATCTGGCCGCTTACCGCCAGTGCTTTCACCTCGAAGTTTTTATTCTCCTTGGCGAATTCCTTAAAGAGTCGAGCCGCCGCGCCCGGATCTTCCATTGAAAATCCGAACAGGGAGGGACCGACCAGGGTGCTGTTTACACACTCGTAGTCGGTGCCTTCCAGCGCCCGCTTGGCCAATGTGTTCCGCACTACACGGAGGGTCACACTGTTTTCGCGAGCGTTCTTGCGCAGGGCTGTCATCCCGTCCACGGTCACGCCACGTGCATCGGCGATAACCAGGGAAAGGGCACTGGTGGCAGTCTCGTTAACCTCAGCTACGATCGCTTTCTTGTCTTCGAGTCCAATTGCCACTGGAATTACTCCTGGATTGCTAAGTTGAGTGCCTTCAATACTATGCCGGCACCGCTTGCGTGGTGAACAAATCCACCATCTGCGTAGGTTTTGGTTCGCCCCCGGGACATTGTCCCGGGTGTTCACCGCTATTAAGCCGTCACCAACCAACCGCGTCGGTTCTTGCGCCTACGGTCTTTGATGGTCTTCAGTTCAAAGCTAAATAGGGTCGAAACCCGAGCCTTCTCCAAAGACCTCAAAGTGGACCGGAGCGGGCCTGTTAGTCCGCGCCGGTCTACAACACTCCCCTTCCATGGGGAGCCCTGAGGAACCGCCCCTTGTGGGGGCGCTTCGATCAAACTTCCAAAGAACCCTGGTCAATAGTGACGCCCGGGCCCATGGTGGTGCTGAGCGTTATCTTGCGCAGATAAATGCCCTTGGCAGCTGCCGGCTTGCCCTTTTTCAGGTCCGCCAGTACGGCTTCGAGGTTGCCTTTAATGGCGTCCAGTTCGAAGTTGATCTTGCCTATACCACCGTGAATAATGCCGTTCTTGTCAGTGCGGAAACGCATCTGGCCAGCCTTGGCATTTTTCACTGCTGTCTCTACATCGGGTGTCACCGTACCGGTTTTGGGGTTGGGCATCAGGCCGCGGGGGCCCAGCACCTGGCCCAACTGGCCGACGACACGCATGGCATCCGGAGAGGCTATGACTACGTCAAAGTCCAACATGCCACCCTTGATCTGTTCGGCCAGGTCTTCCATGCCGACCAGGTCCGCTCCCGCCGCCTTGGCCTTCTCCGCCGCTTCACCCTGGGTGAACACGGCCACCCGGACTTCGCTGCCGGTGCCAAATGGCAGGGTTGTCGCGCCGCGTACACCCTGATCCGATTTGCGCGCATCGACGCCGAGGTTCACGGCAACTTCAACGGTCTCGTTGAACTTGGCAGTGGAAAGCTCCTTGAGCAAGTTCACCGCCTCTGCCAGGGGATAGGCCCTGGTGGAGTCTATTTTTTCCCTGAATGCGCGTACGCGCTTGGATAACCTGGCCATTAGTTCACCCCCTCTACTTCGATACCTGCGGAACGGGCACTGCCGGCGATGGTGCGCACGGCTGCGTCCATATCGGCAGCAGTGAGATCTGGCCACTTCTGGGTAGCCACATCTTCCAGTTGGGCGCGGCTCACCTTCGCTACCTTGCGGGTATTGGGGGTGGCGGAACCCTTCTGGATCTTGGCGACCTTGCGCAGCAAGACGGCCGCCGGAGGGGTCTTCTTGATGAACGTGAAAGAGCGGTCACTGTAAACGGTGATGACCACGGGAATCGGCAGACCGGGCTCCATGCCCTGGGTCTCGGCGTTGAACGCCTTGCAGAATTCCATGATGTTGACGCCGTGCTGACCCAACGCCGGTCCCACGGGGGGGCTGGGGTTGGCCTGGCCGGCCTTTACCTGCAGCTTTATATAAGCCTGTACTTTCTTGGCCATTGTTACTCTCCTGGGTGCAAACGCCGTTGTATATAAATACTCGGGCTCCCCATCTGTGACGACCGAAGCCGTCGGTTAAGGGACTAAGCGGGGGGCTAATCGGGGACAGACCCCGTTTTCACGCTTTGGGTGAAAACGGGGTCTGTCCCCGATTATATTTGCCCCCGGTTATTCCCGGTTGCTGGTCTATCAGGCCTTTTCTACCTGACCAAACTCCAGTTCGACCGGAGTGGAACGACCAAAAATCAGTACCGCCACATTCAGGCGGCTTTTCTCGTAATTGACATTTTCCACAACGCCATTGAAGTCGTTGAAGGGACCGTCGATCACCCGAACCATCTCGCCCGGCTCGAACAAAGTCTTGGGCCGCGGGGCCTCGACACCATCCTCAACCCGCTGCAGGATGGCTGCCGCCTCTGCCTCGGTGATCGGGGCCGGCGCATCCGCCTTGCCGCCAATAAAACCCAGGACCCGGGGTGTTTCTTTCACCAGGTGCCAGGTTTCATCAGCCAGTTCCATCTGCACCAGCACATAGCCGGGGAAAAACTTGCGCTCACTGCGACGCTTCTGGCCACCGCGCATTTCCACCACTTCCTCGGTGGGAACCAGAATCTCACCGAAACGGTCCTGCATACCATGCAGTTCGATACGCTCCTTCAAGGAAGCCGCCACCTTTTTTTCAAAACCTGAGTAGGCGTGTACGACGTACCAACGCATTGCCATCGGCTAACCCTTATCTAGTCTGTTAAGTAATTGCGAGCGATACCAACCAACCCAGCAGGGAGTCGAGACCCCACAGAATCAGTGCCACCAGCAATACAAATGCCACCACTATCATGGTGGTCTGCACGGTTTCCTGCCGGGTAGGCCAGACCACCTTGCGAATCTCGGTGCGGGAGCCTTTTACCAGCGCCCAGAAAGCCGCGCCCTTGGCGGTCTGCAGGGCTATCAGCCCGGCGATCGCAGCCAGCGCGAGAATACCCAGAACCCTGTACAGCAACGACTGGTCAGAAAAATAGCTGTTGCCGACCACCGCCACCGCCACAAGGATGAATACGAGTATCCACTTGATCGAATCGAATCGACTGGCGGTTGTTTCCACGCTCATTAACACTTTCCTTTAAATAAAGAAGGCACCCGTCCCGGGCACCATCCCCTGCCATAAATGGCAGGCCAGGAGGGAATCGAACCCCCAACCTGCGGTTTTGGAGACCGCTGCTCTGCCAATTGAGCTACTGGCCTAAACATGTCACTTAGACGACGAAGCCGAACTGCTCCTTCAAGCGGTTCGGCTGGGTCTTTAACAGGAGGCAGATTCTCTCTGCCTCCGGGGGCTGCTCTTACTCGATGATTTTCGCTACCACGCCCGCGCCAACAGTACGGCCACCTTCGCGGATCGCAAAACGCAGGCCATCTTCCATCGCAATCGGGGCGATCAGCGTCACCACCATCTGGATGTT
>JAHEBL010000060.1:0-19191 GCA_024642265.1 Haliea sp.
TATGCCGGCCGCCAGATACGGTACCCGACCGACAGGTCGGGCAGGATTCGCCCCTGGCCGACAAAGAAAGTGGTGTTGACCCAGGCGTAGCGCTCATCGCCGGTTTCCATGCGCGGATTGGTGTAGAAATACTGGTCCCCGAATTCCGTGCCGGTGCCGTTTGCCAGCGCATTCTGGACTTTATCATTCACCTCAAGCAGACCCAGGTACTGAACATAGATGAAGGCCCCGTCGTGGGTTTCGATCTGCGCCCGCACATCCACCCGCAGGAACCCGTCCGGCCCTATCAGGGCCCACTCACCACCGCTGAGAATCTTGCCGCGAAGGCGATCGCCAGTGACCTCCCCGCCCGTTATTTCATAATACATGCGCGTACCAATTGGACCTGCCCCTACAGGCACGGGCGGTTTCAGCGCGCCTCTGAGTTCGCATTCCTGGATCAGTTTCATACCTGTCCCTCCTTGAGCATCCGTAAAAGTTCAGAACAGTATAGAGCGCTTTGGGAAAGTGCGCCGGATTCAGGTACAGCGGACACGGTCTACTCCGGCATATGCGGGTCGTCGTCCTCCTCGCGCAGTTGTGCCGCCTGTTGGGGAAGGGCCGTCATCATTCGCTCCAGTTCCGCCGCGTGTCCCAGCTCCTCGTCAGCAAAGCGGGTGGCGGTAGCAACAGTCGTGGCATCATCACTGGCATCGGCGAACCCGCGGTAGTAACGCTCCGCTGCGCGCTCATTGCCCAGCGCCAGCTGCATGGCCTCGAACAGGCTCATGCGATAGTGCAGGGCCTCATAGCTCGAGGTTTCCGGAGCTTCGGCCTCCGGCCAGTCAAATTCCCAGGCCTTCAAGTCGGGCAATATCGTATCGCCCGCCAGCTCCGCCACTTCCTGCAGGTGGTGTTCGGCTTCCGCGGCCATACGCCTGAAAAACTCCGCCACCGGGAGATTGCGGTGACCTGCCATCGACTCCGCCAGCTCATCGTAGCGCTGCCGCGCTTCCGACTCGAGTTCCAGCGAATGGGCGAGAAAATTTGCCAGTTCCGCGGTGGTGTCCGTATTGCTCATGCTCACACCCTGAAGGACGCGGCCAGCCCGGCCAGCGCATTCCCATCGACTGGTTTATCGCTCACCGGCGGCCAGCTGGGGCGCGGCTCGCAATACAGCAGGCCGGTCTGGAAGCCGTCCTCGTGCAGGAACACTTTAGCCGCCTCGTCGGCGTTCGCCAGGGCAGGACCCTCGTGCTCGGTGACGATGGCTTTCCAGTCCGTCTGCTCCGGGCAGAAAGTAATGCACTGTGACATCACGTGCAAAAAGCTGAAGCCCGGATGCGCCACCGCTTCCGCGATCAGCTTCGCCATCTGGTTGGGATTGCCCGAGTAGCCCCGGGCGATCCAGGGCGCCCCCGAGGCCAGCGCCAGGGCCGCGGGCTTGAACGGTCGCACACCCGGGCCGTGGGGAGTCAGTTTGCTGTGATCCCAGTCCATCGGCGTGGTGGGGGACGCCTGACCCTTGGTCATGCCGTACACCTCATTGTCCATGGCGATATAGGTCATGTTCACGTTGCGCCGGCAGGCGTGGATAAAGTGGTTGCCGCCGATGGAGAAGCCGTCACCGTCGCCGCCCAGGGCCAGCACCGTGAGGTCGGGCCGGGCCACCTTCAGGCCCTGCGCTATTGCCAGGCCGCGGCCGTGCACCCCGTGAAAACCATAACTGTCCACGTAGGCGGGCAGGCGCGAGGAACAGCCGATCCCCGACACCAGCACGGTGTTGTCCTTGTTTATGCCCAGCCCGGCCATGGCCTTGGTGATGGCGTTCAGCACCGAGAAATGGCCGCAGCCCGGGCACCATATAGGCTTGACCTCGGACTTGTAGTCCTTCGCCTTGAGCTTGATCGCTTCTGTCATGGGTTGATCATCTCCGTCACCGCCTGGGCAATCGCTTCCGGGGCCAGGGGCACCGGCCCCGCCATGGCGTAACTGTGCACCGCTTGCGGGAAATCCGCATGTCCTTTCAGGTAGCGGAACAACTGCCCGCTGTGATTCTGCTCCACCACCACGACCGCGCTACAGCCTTCCACCGCGGCCCTGAGTGCCGCGGTTTGCAGCGGGGCCAGCAGGCGCAGGCTGATCACCCTGGCGGGACTACCGCGTTCCGCCAACAAATCGGCCGCTTCGTTCACCGCCGCCGAGCTGGAACCGAAACAGAGCAGGGCCAGCGGGCCGCTGCCGTTTACTTGCGCCCAGTCGTCACCAAACCCGAAATCGGCCAGCTTGTCCTGGCGCTTGGCCAGTTGCCGCTGGTGATCGGACTGCCGGGCGGAGGGCGTGCCGTTTTCATTGTGCTCGAGGCCGTCGGCGGTAAAGCGGTGGCCGGCATCCCCGGGAGCGGCAAGCGTGGATACGCCGGAGCTGGTGAGCTTGTAGCGCAAATAGGCTCCCTCTGCCGGTGTTGCCGGCGCCGCCGTTGCCGGGATGTAGCGCCGCGGTTCGCTAACAATGGCGGTCGACTGGCCGATAAACTGGTCCGACAGGACAATGGCCGCGGTCTGCAACTGCTGCGCCAATTGCACAGCCCAGCCGGTGGTAAATACGCAGTCGGCAATATCCAGAGGCGCCAGCACCAGGTGCGGCGCGTCACCGTGCAGGCCGTTCAGGGCAATATTAAGGTCGCTCTGCTCCGACTTGGTGGGAATACCGGTGGAGGGCCCCCCGCGCATGACGTTGAGTATGGTGACAGGCGTCTCGCTGGCCACCGCCAGGCCGATACTCTCGGTCATCAGCGCCAGCCCGGGTCCGGAGGTGGCGGTAAAGGCCGGCACGCCGCCAAACGCCGCACCAATGGCCATGTTGATAGCCGCCAGCTCGTCTTCCGCCTGCAGTAACTGCCCGCCCAATTGCTCCAGCCCGCCGGCCATCCACTCCAGTACATCGGAGGCCGGCGTGATCGGGTAGGCGGCGACAAAGCGTATCCCTGCCTCCAGCGCACCCAGGCCCGCGGCCTGGTTGCCGCTCATGTAGCAGGCCCCGGTTGCCGCCGTGGGCGGCACCGGCAAATCGCAGGCCATTGGTCGGGAGGCGCCCCCTTCAATGCAGGCCGTGGCCGCGTCCCGATAAGCCTGCGGCTTGCGCGCCAGCTTTTGCGCGGCCAGCTCCACCATGCTGCCCACAGGCAGGCCAAGGAGTCGACCCAGCACCCCCAGGACCAGCATATTTACGCGACCCTCGGCGTGACAGGTTGATGCCAGTTCAGCAAATGGCAGCTGCAAGACAGTGGGACGGGCAGCGAGCACACTCGCGGGCAGCTCGTCCGCCTCATCGCACAGTACCCAGCTCCGGGGGCCCAGCCGGATTTCATCTTCAAAGCGGGAGAAGTTATCCCAGTCCAGTGCCACCACGAGGTCGTAATGGCTGGCAGCGGTATAGCGTTCATCGTCGGTCAACTTCAGCAGCGCGGCGGACTCTCCCCCGCGAATCTGCGGCCCGTAGGCCTTGCGCAGCAACCCCCGACCACCCTCGTGTGCCCAGGCCTGCAGCAGCAATTCGCCGCAGGAAATCACGCCGGCGCCACCGGCGCCGGTGATAGCAATGCAAAGGTGACGTTTACTCATGCGCGTCCGTGCCAGAACCGTGATTGCACAGCATAGCGCCGCCAAAAATTTACGGTACCCGGTCCGGAGTTATTTCTGCCGCTTACTTGCGCCAGCTCAAGTAAAACCAGCCTGGCGACTCAGTGCACCGCCTCGATCCGGGCCGGGACGATTTTATGATGGGGTGTGCCGGCAAAGCGGTCGCGCGCATCCAGTGAGGTAAGCTCATTCACTGCAACGCCGCTGCGGCTGCCGTCCTCGTTATCCAGGCCAAAGCCGTTGGGCAGGGATACGTGACCCGGCTGCATGCGAGCCGTTACCGCCACCTGCGCCAGGGCAGTGCCCACCCGGGTGGTGACGCGGGCCTGGTCACCGCTGCTGATACCCAGTCGGCCTGCATCCTCCGGATTCATACGCAGCGCGCCTTGCGGGTCCTTGCGGCGCCAGCCGGGATCCCGGTAAATGGTGTTGGCGGAATAATCGCGCCGCTCACCGGCCATCAACAGGAACGGGTAATCCGCAGAGACAAGTTCTGCGCATTCGGTAGCCAGCACCGGCAGTTCCTCCAGCAAATCGGGAATGTCCAGCCGCACACGGTGCTCATTGCCCAGCCTCCTCCAGCTGTTGTCGTACTCATCGCTGGCGAATACCACGCCGGAGTGCTGTGCCACCATGGCATCGAACAGTGCCTCTCCCCGCTCCATGGGCTCTCCCTCAAACCCCGCCCGCTGCAGGGCATCGGGTTCACGCATCGCAAAACCCAGCGCCACGGGCCACAGTATCGCCGCCGCATCGGCACCCTCAGGCAGGCCGGGGCCCAGGGTCCGGTAGAGAATTACCGGGGCGAGATCCGCCAGCCCGGGATCCTCAGCCAGCGCGCGCATAAACCGCTCGCGGTAGGCCGGGCGGCCGCCCTCTGCCAGGGCTTTGGTCAATTCATCACAGAGCGCCACCGGCATCGCTCCCATAGCCTCTGCCAGCCGGGCGTGAATTTCCGCCTCCGGCAGGGCATGGCCGGGGGCCTCAAACAGGGGTTTTCTGAGATGGAAATAATTGTCAGGGAATTCAAAGTTGAAAAACGTCGCCTCCCATTTTTCATACTGGGTGGCCGCCGGCAACACATAGTCGGCCAGGCGTGCGGTCTCTGTCATGGCAACATCGATAACCACCACCGTGTCCAGGCTCCGCAGGGCCTCGGCAAAGCGCCGGGAGTCGGCCAGGGAGTGCACCGGATTGGCTGCCTCTATCACCATACCGCGATAGCGGTCCGGGTGATCGGTGAGAATCTCGTCGGCGATTACGTTGCAGGGCACCAGGCCGCTGATAATCGGAGCCCCCACCACCGGGCTCTTGCGCGAACTGCGGCCGCTGCCGGCGATATTCTGCAGGCTGGCCGGGATGTACTGGCCCCCGGGGTTGCCAAAATGGCCGCATAACACCCACAGCAATTTCTCCAGGTAACTCACCAGGGTGGAGTGCCGGTTCATCTGCACACCCAGGTCCTCTGCCATGGCAACAGAGGCCGCGCCGCTGATGGCATCCACAGCCTGCTGCACCTGTGACAAAGGAACAGCTGCCGCCTCACAGTAATGCGCCACCGGAATGTCGGCGAATGCGGCAAGCACCTTGTCCAGGCCGGTACTGTGTTGCGCCAGCCAATCACCGCGGTACTTTTCCTGCTGCACCAGCATGGCCACCATTGCGGCCAGTAACCAGGCGTCGGTGCCCGGCTTGACCCGCAGGTGGATGTCGGCGAACTCCGCGGTTTCCGATACCACCGGGTCGATCACAATCAGGGTGCGGGCAGGGTCCTTGCTGAAGTCGCGCAGCCAGGCCCTGGCGCGGGGCACGCCATGGGAATGCCAGGGGTTCTTGCCGAGAAAGATCGCCACCTCGCAGTGCTCGAAATCGCCTTTTACATGGCCGCCGAACATCTGGCCATTAACCCAGAATTCGCCGGTTTTTTCCTGGGCGAGGGCGTTGGAGCGGTATTGCATGCCGAGTATCCGGCGGATGGCTGTGGCGTATCCGCCGGGCAGGTGATTACCCTGGCCGCCACCGCCGTAATAGAAAATGCGCTCGCCACCTTCCCTGTCGCGCAATGTAAGTAGGCGTTCGCTTACCTCGCGAATAGCGGTATCCCAGTCGATGGCCTCAAATGTGCCATCGGCACGGCGGCGCAACGGGGAGCTGAGTCGGTCCTTACTATTCTGGTAGTAGTTGAGGCCCGACGCTTTCTGGCAGAGATACCCCCGTGACGCGGGATGCGCTTTGTCGCCGCGGATGCGGACGATCTCCCGATCATCCTTCCCTCCCAACTGAACCTCGATGCCGCAGTTGCACTCACACAGGATGCACGCGCTGCTTTTCCAGTCAGACATGTCAGTTTCCCCGGCTCCGGCCTCGTCACCTGCTTACTATAGCGCACAAGTTCCAAAATGCTACTTTATCGGGAGGGCGGGACCGCAAGCGCGACCGGGCAGATCAGGCAGCGCGCAACGCCCGACCCAGGGGCTCGCGCCCCAGTGCGGCTGTGAACCCGCCGTCCTGCCACACACTCTCCCCGCGAATGAACACCTGGCTGACCACGCCTTCCGAACGGCTGACCAGCTGTTTATGGTCGAACAGCTCCCGGTAGATGAACTGGCGGGAGCTGTTGTCGTCCCATTCGCGCAAAGCCTCCGGGTCGATCAGGATGATATCCGCCTGGGCACCGATCTCCAGGCTGCCGACATCCAGCCCGAAGAACTCCGCAGGCTCCCGGGTAAGGCGCTTGACCATGGCACTGACCGTGTCGAGCGACTCCTGCTGCGCCAGCTTCAGGGACATCAGGTTGCCATCGAAAAAGGCCATGTTGGTTATATGCGCACCGGAATCGTTGAAACCGGGCAGGGTGTTCCGGTTGAGCAGCAGGGGCAGCACGCCCTCCCTGTCCTTGTTGGCCACGTCTACCCAGAAGCGGAAACCCTTGTCGTAAGCGCGCATCATGTGCAGCATGAACTCGGCGTCATCCACGATGGGGCGGGGAAACGCGTCGAACGCCTCCCGCTCGACATCAGAACGGGCGTTGTCACCATAGCCGCGCTGGTAGCGGTCCAGCCGGTCATACACGGACTGCATACTCTCGCCCTCCCACTCCGGAACCGGCGCGCCGTCAAATATCATGCGCTCGAGCTCCCGCACCACCAGTATGTCCGGCAGGCCCAGGCGGGCCTTGAGGTGGGCGAGATTGCGACCGCGCCGCCCGTAATGCCAGTCACGCCGGAAGTCGGCGATAAACTGCGGGTCGTTGAGCAGTGCCTTGCGGCCCTCCACGTCGTCATATTCCTTTGCTATCAGTTTGCTGGTGGACCCCAGCTCCTCGAACAGGGGGCTGACGATGCCGTCCGACCAGATGCGGAAATTGGTGCCCAGGGCCTGGAAATGGATATTGCCCTTGAGAAGGCGGCTGTTAAGCAGGCCGGCAAAACCCAGGAAGGCCCGTGAAGCCTCGGGCGCCAGCACAAAACGCACCGCGGACAGGGCCGAGGTCTTGAGGGTCTTGCCAAACAGGCGGCCACTGGTAAACAGGAAGTAGAGGAGCGCCTTGGCGCGGTTCTCCAGAATCGGCGTGGTCTGCCACACCCTGCCACGGTCACGCACTACCTTGAGCAGGCGTTTCATCTCGCCGAAGCCGGCAAACTGGGTGGGAATACGGTGGTCTGTGTGGGGTTCGTTGGCAAGGTAGTGAAAGGGCAAGCCGTCGGTGCTCATACCCAGGTAGCCCTGGTCCATGGCCTGCCCGAGCAAGGTTTCCATCCTGGCCAGTTCGGTCTCGGTGGGCTCGCGGCTGATGCTGTCCTGCAGGCCCATCACCTCAACCCGCAGCATGGAATGGGGTACGAACACCCCGACATTCGGCCCCAGCGGGATATCGGCGAAATGATCCAGATAAGCGCCGGTATCACTCCAGCTCACCGCGTCGACACATTTCTGCAGGACCGGCTTGGGAATATTCTCCACCCGGGTAAAGCAGTCGACGATAGGGTTTTGCCCGTCCTCCACCTGCTGGCCGAAGCAGGTGCCAAGGCTGCAGTTGCCCACCAGCACGGTGGTGGTGCCGTGCCGGACCACTTCCGGCAGTCCCGGCTCCAGGTCCACCTCGAGATCCAGGTGGGTGTGGATATCCAGCAACCCCGGCATCAACCACCTGCCCTCGCCCTCGATGACTTGCCCGGCCTGCGATGGGGGCAGCGCGTGTCCCCGGGCGGCGACCCTGCCAGCACTGATGGCGATATCCTGCTCCCGGGGCGGCCCGCCACTGCCGTCGAAAACCAGCGCATTGCGAATCAGTGTGTCCCAGGCGGGCGTGGCCATAGCGTATTTCCTCATTACAGATCGATTCTGGAGCCTAACGCACTGGCGCAAAAAATCCAGCGCTTCACCCCGTGCAGCCCCTGCCGGCGGGGCAGGTGCAGGTATTTGTGGTCTGCCGGCGGCGACCGCTCGTAATCATTGTCAAATCTGCCTATGCTGGCACAAATCGTATCCGGAGTAAGCAATGAAACACCTCGTCACCCTGGTCTTCCTGATCGCCACGATCGCCAGCGCGGCCACCGCCACCGCGGACACAGTGCCACCCGATCCCCGGGTGAAGCTTATTATCGAGGAACTTGAGCTGCAGCGCTCCCCCGTCGCCATGCGCACCAATCCCGGCTGGGACCCAAAACGGGTCGTGGTCACCCTGCCCGCCGGCCTGGCGCAGCAAATGCCGGAGCTCGAGGAGATGTTGCGCCGGGCCGCCGGGCCGGTGGAGCTGGTAGTGGATACGTCGAACACCATGGTGCCCAGCGCTGAAACGCTGGCCGGTGCCGATGCCTTCATCGGCATGTGCACTCCCACCACCCTCGCGCAGGCAGCGCCCCGCCTGCTGTGGGTGCACAGTTACATGGCCGGCATGGAAGGCTGCGCCGGCCTGGCGCCGGAACTGATCGAGGGACGGGTATTCACCAACAGCAAGCGCCTGGCGGGCCCGGCCATCGCCGAGCACGCCATGGCCATGCTGTTGTCGCTGTCCACCGGCCTCCCGACCTATATGCGGGCCCAGGTGGACAGCCGCTGGGACAGGTCCCGGGCGGCGGGCATCAGGTTCGGTGAATTGCGCGGCAAGACCCTGTTGGTGGTCGGCCTCGGTGGTATCGGCACGGAGATCGCCTGGCGCGCCAACAGCCTGGGTATGCAGGTGACAGCCACCCGCAGTTCCTCCCGCGAGGGGCCCGACTTCCTCGAGTACGTGGGGCTTCCGGAGGAACTTCCGACACTGGCCAGCCAGGCGGACGTGGTGGTGAACGCCCTGCCCCTCACCAGCCGCACTGCAGGGCTGTTCGACCAGGCATTTTTTGACAACATGAAAACCGGCGCGATCTTCATCAGTGTGGGTCGCGGCGCGAGCACGGTCACCGCAGCACTGCTGGCGGCGCTGCAGGCTGGCAAGCTCTACGGTGCCGGGCTCGATGTCACGGACCCCGAGCCACTGCCGGCGGACAACCCGCTGTGGAAAATGAGCAACGTCATCATCACTCCCCACGTCTCCGCCGCCAGCCCGGGCAGCATGCAGCGTACGGCGATCATTGCCGCGGAAAACCTGCGCCGCTACGTGGACGGCGGCAACCTGCTCAACGTGGTCGATATGCAGGCGGGTTATTGAGACGATGGCGGCAATCGCCTTCGACAACAGCTACGCGCGCCTGCCCGAGCGCTTTTATACCCGTCGCGCCCCGACCGCCGTGGCGCAACCGGGGTCCATCCGCGTCAATCATGCGCTGGCGACCCTGCTGGGCATAGACCCGCTTTGGCTGGAGTCGGCAGAAGGTACCGCGGTACTGGCTGGCAACACCCTTGCCGCCGGCAGTGACCCCATTGCCACCGTTTATGCCGGCCACCAGTTCGGCAGCTACAACCCGCAACTGGGCGACGGCCGCGCGATCCTGCTCGGCGAAGTGATCGGCACGGACGGTATCCGCTACGACATCCAGCTCAAGGGCTCAGGCCCGACCCCCTACTCCCGCGGCGGTGACGGCAGGGCGCCGCTGGCCGCCGTGCTGCGCGAATATATCGTGAGCGAGGCCATGTACGCGCTCGGCCTGCCCACCACGCGCGCGCTCGCAGCGGTAAGCACCGGGGAGCAGGTGGTGCGGGAGTCTTTCCTGCCGGGCGCCGTGCTGACCCGGGTAGCCCGCAGTCACATCCGTATCGGCACCTTCCAGTTTTTTGCCGCCCGCCAGGATGTCGAAGCCCTCAAGCTGCTGGTCGGGCACGTCCTGGCGCGCCACTATCCGGATGCCCCGGGACGGGGAGACAATCCGGCTCTCGCACTGCTGCAGCAGATGATCCACGCGCAGGCCGCGCTGATAGCGCAATGGCAATTGCTGGGCTTCATCCACGGGGTGATGAATACCGACAATATGCTGCTGTCGGGGGAGACCATCGATTACGGCCCCTGCGCCTTCATGGATGAGTATCAGCCGGACAAGGTGTTCAGCTCAATCGATCACGCCGGGCGCTACGCCTATCACAACCAGCCGGGCATCGCCCACTGGAACCTCGCCGCCCTCGCCCAGGCGCTGCTGCCGGCACTGCACGAAGACCAGGAACAGGCCGTTGCCCTGGCCCAGGCGGCGGTCGATACCTTCCCGGAGCGTTTCAGCCAGGCACACCGGGCCGGACTGGCCCGCAAGCTGGGACTGGCGGAGTTCCTGGTGACAGACCAGGCGCTGGCAGACGAACTGTTCCAGCTGATGGCGCAGCACCGGCTGGACTTTACCCTGACCTTTCGCCGCCTGGCGGATCTGGCGGCACCGACAGAGGCCGGCCCGGGCACGACCGTGGAAGAGCTGTTCGAGATACCAGACCCCCTGCTGCCGTGGCTGGCGCGCTGGCGGGAGCGGCTGTCCGCGGAACAAACCCCCGCGACCGAGCGCCAGGCGCTTATGTATACTGCCAACCCCGCCTTTATTCCCCGCAACCACCTGGTGGAAGAGGCCCTGCAGGCAGCAACGCAAAGCGGGGATTTCGCCCCTTTCAACGCCCTGGTGGACACGCTGGCAAAGCCCTTTGCCTACGATCGCGCCCTGGCGCGCTATGCCACTCCGCCCCGACCCGAACAGGCGGTGACGCAGACCTTTTGCGGCACCTGATGAGGCCACCTGGCAACTGACAACCGCCGCGATAGTCGCTAGCATTGCAACAGCCGATCGTTCCGGCTTTCCACAATCACGATAACGAGGACCAAGACATGCCTGCATGCTATGAACTGAAGGTCGCCAAGAGCGGCGAGTACTACTTCAACCTGCTGGCCGCCAATGGCCAGGGTATTCTGAAAAGCGAGATGTACAGCTCAAAGCCGGCGGCGATGAACGGCATTGCCTCGGTGCAGACCAATTGCGGTGACGACGCCCGCTACGAGTGCAAGACGTCAGGCAACGGCAAGGCATACTTCCTGCTGAAGGCGAAAAACCACCAGGTAATAGGCCAGAGCCAGATGTATGAATCCGATGCCGGCTGTAAAAATGGCATTGAATCGGTCAAGACAAACGGAGTGAGCTCTGATATCAAGGACCTCACCCTCCCCTGATGCGGTCCTGCGGGGCGCAAAAAACGCCCGCCCCGGGCTTGTGGGGGTTATCAGATGGAGTTCGCTACCTTCAGCTTCTGGCCCGGCTTGATATAACCCTTGGGCGAGATGTCATTCCAGGCTAACAGCTGTTGCTGGGACACATTGAAGCGCCGGGCTATGCTCCACAGGGAATCCCCGCGGCGGATAACGTACACCACGTGGTCTGTGCCCGCCGCTGAAGCCTCGCTCGTAACGCTGGCCACGCCACCTTCCGGAATAACGTTGCCCGGCAGTATCAGGGTCTTGCCAGTGCGGATATTGTGATTGCGCATACCGTTGAGGGTCATGAGTTTCGACACCGTGGTCCCGTAACGTGCTGCGATAGTGGACAGGGAATCGCCCCGCGCAATCCTGTGCAGCACATCCGGCTTCTGGTTACCGAAACGGGCGTTACGGGGAAGCGAGGCCAGCAGCTTGTCCAGCGGCTGGTTCAGCTGCGCCCGCGGCACCCGCACAAGCTGGCCCAGAGGAATGTACTTTTCGCCGCTCCAGATGGGATCTCGCAGGGCCGGGTTGTGCTGGCGGAGCTGCTCGACACTAATGCCCGCCGATTGCGCCAGTGCCCTGGCGGGAATGTAATCCCGCAGCACCACCGTGTCATAGGCGGTGGGAGTGTCCAGCCGCAACGGCCCGAAATAGCGCTCGGCATTGCGGTCCACCTCAAGGGCGGCGAGGAACGAGGCGTAGAAATTACGGGAGGCGAAACCGAAGGAGGCACCCTTGTACTCCTGAACAATGGTGCCGATATCCCGGGTGCCGACAGCATTCGCCGCTCGCACCATACCGGCGGTCCCATGGTTGTAGGCGGTGAGCGCCAGCGGCCAGGTGCCGGTGACACCGTAATTGCGCTGCAGCAGCTTGGCCGCACCCTCGGTGGCGACAAAGGGGTCCAGGCGGGCATCCACCACGTGATCCACACGCATGTAGTTGCGTGCGGTAGCGGGCATGAATTGCCACATCCCGGCGGCAGCCACCTTGGACCACACTGACGGGTTGAAGGAGGACTCGACGTGAGGTAACACCTCGAGTTCCGCAGGCAATTTATGCGCGGCCAGCACGCTGCGAATATGCGGCTTCCACTGCCCGGAGCGCACCATGCCCTCCTTGAAGCGGTTTGACTGCCCCAGCTGGAAGCGGACATTCCCCGCAGCCCGGGTAAAGGCGCTGGCAGATGTGCCTTCCGGCCATACGGCCAACACCCGCGCCTCGGTTTCCGTCAACTTGTTGCGCTTGCCCCTGGCGATACTGGTAAGAGCCCCGACGACGCGGGCTTTGGCGTCATTTACCAACTGGTCACGTTTCGCATTGCTCGCGTATCCGGGCAGTTCAACCTTTTCGTACACCACTGCCATATCCACAGCGTCATGGATATAACCCTGGTTTGTCGTTATTTCGGTGTAGACCTTGATCCAGAACTGCACAGCCGGTTCCAGGGATGCGGGCCTGGGGAAATCCCCGGCGCCGGCATGCAGGCTGGACACGAGCATTGCGATGGCGAGAACGACTCTTAACATGGTCATTTTGTTCAGTGGTTTACCAGCTTTATAGCAGAATCAGGGACAGCTGTAATGCAGAAAAGTCGAATTCGCTGGATCGGCGCCAGCGCCTCCCTCAACAGACAGAACGGACGCGACAGCCGCAAGGCTTGACACAAATCAACTCGATTTCGAATAAAGCGGCCCAAGCTGCAGTGCATCGCAACCAAACGGGGCAGAGCGACTAGAGTTGACGACAGTGGCGCAACTTCAGAGGCGCATTGCCAGCCATTTACCGGTCAGCAAGAGGCAGGAACCGATGACAGCAGTAATCTACGACGAACTTGGCCCTTTCAAAATCATCGAGGTTTACGAACCCTCTGTCTCCCTGCGCGGCACGCTGGTCATCGACAACGTGGCCAGGGGGCCCTCCATCGGCGGGGTCAGGATGGCGCCCGACGTGAGTACCGGCGAATGCCTGAGGCTGGCCCGGGCAATGACCCTGAAAAACGCCGCTGCCGACCTGCCCCACGGCGGGGGAAAATCGGTACTGTACGGCGATCCCGGCATGCCCTTGAAGCAGAAGCAGGAACTGGTGCGCGCGTTCGCCTGTGCACTGGAAGAGGTAGAGCAGTATATCTTCGGACCCGATATGGGCACGGACGAGCAGTGCATGGGCTGGGTGCGGGATGAGATCGGCCGCGCCGTCGGCCTGCCCCGGGAGCTCGGCGGCATTCCGCTGGACGAGATCGGGGCCACCGGCTGGGGACTGCTGCACGCCACCCGGGTGGCCTGTGATTTCCAGGGGCGCAAACTGGCCGGCGCCAGGGTGGCCCTGCAGGGTTTCGGGGCAGTCGGCACGCACGCGGCGCGCTTCCTGGCTGCGGAGGGCGCAGTGATCGTGGCGGTGGCGGATATCGGCGGCACCGTGGCCTGCGCCGATGGCCTGGACCTGGCAAAGCTGCTCGCACTGAAAGAGGTTAACGGCAATGTGATCGACTACCCGGCGGGCCCCGGAATCGTGACAGGTGATGCCGATTCCATCATCGACGTACCCTGCGATATCTGGATTCCCGCCGCCCGCCCTGACGTGATCCGCGAAGATAACGTGGATCGTCTGCAGGCGAGCCTGGTGGTCTCGGGCGCCAACATACCCATGACCCCCGGCGCGGAACAGATCCTGCACGCACGGGGCGTACTGTGTATACCGGATTTCATCGCCAATGCCGGCGGGGTGATATGTGCGGCCATGGAATACCAGGGCGCCAGTGAGGGTGCGGCGATGGAGATCATCGAGGAAAAGGTCAGCTATAACGTGCAACGCGTGCTCGATATCGTGCGCAAGGACAATTGCCTGCCGCGGCAGGCCGCAGAGGAAATGGCGGTCCGTCGGGTGCGTCGGGCCATGGCGTTACGGCGCTGGAGCGTGTTCTGATGCAGGCCGGGCTGCGGGTAAAGGTCCGGGCGGTCGAGGCCTGATATGTATCGGATACGCATCCATGGCCGCGGCGGCCAGGGCATAAAAATGGCGAGCCGGGTGCTGGGCTCGGCCCTGTTTCACGCGGGCTTTAACGTGCAGGATGCCCCCAAGTACGGTGCCGAGCGGCGCGGCGCCCCGATCTTCTCCTACGTCCGTGCTGCACGGGCGCCAATCAACGAACGCGGCACGATCTATAACCCGGACCTTGTGGTAGTAGCGGACGACACACTGCTGGCGGTACCCGCGGCCGGCACACTGCTGGGTCTGGATGCCCACACTGTGGTGCTGGTGAATTCCCACCAGAGCGCCGATACCTGGCGCCAGCGGCTGAACATTGACGGCAGTTTACTGATCCTGCCAGCCGGCACCGAAACGGAAGACAGGGCGGCCCTACCCCACATTGGCGCCACCTGCGCCGGCGCCGCCGCCTGCCTGCTCGGCGTCATTGACCGCGATGTGCTGGCAAAAGCAATTGATGAGGAACTGGCCGAGCTGGGGCCCGACACCGTGACAAAAAACCGGACCAATGCCCTGGCGGCGTTCGACGCCATGGCTGATCAGCGCGGGTGCGTTGAGGAAGGAGCTGCCATTGCCGCCACCGACTACGTCCCGCCTGAGTGGGTTGAGATGCCCCTTGACGCCGCCCGCGTGTCCGCGCCGATTATCCGCGCATCAGGCAACAGCGTGGAGGTTCGCACCGGCCTGTGGCGCACCATCAGACCGGTGATCGACTACGACCACTGCAAGCACTGCTGGTGGGTGTGCAGCACGCTCTGTCCCGACAGCGCGATCACTGTGACCGACAATACCCCGATCATTGATTACGACCACTGCAAGGGCTGCATGGTCTGTGCGGGCGTCTGCCCCCCCCACGCCATCGCGGGTGAACCCGAATACCTCGCGCAGCAGCGGGAAACCAGCCTGACGGAACGGGAGGGCACCGATGCCACCGACACTGCTGACCGGTAATGCCGCGGCCGCCTGGGGCGCACGCCTGGCCGAGGTGGACTACGTGCCGGCCTTCCCGATTACCCCGCAAACAGAGATCATCGAGACATTGGGTGGCTGGCTGGATGGCGGTCTCATGCCGGGTCGCATGGTCACCCTGGAGTCAGAGCACTCGATGCTCACCGCGGCCGGCGCCGCTGCGGCAACCGGAGTCCGCGTGTTCAGCGCCACCTCCAGCCAGGGCCTGCTGTACGCCATGGAAATGCTTTATACGGTAGCGGGGTGGCGCGCGCCCTTCGTACTGGTCAACGTGTCTCGCGGCCTGTCCGCGCCCATCACCCTGGAGGCGGACCATAACGACATATTGGCGGCGCGTGACAGCGGCTTCCTGCAACTGCACTGTGCCGACTGCCAGGAAGTGCTGGACAGCGTTCTGCTGGCATACCGGTTGGCGGAGGACCCACAGATTCGCCTGCCGGTGCTGGTCAACCTCGACGGCTTTTACCTGTCGTTTACCCGCGAGCCGGTATCACTGCCGGAGGTTGAAGAGGTTCGCAAATTCCTGCCGCCATTCGACCCCATGGGTATTCGTTTTACTGCCAGCGCGCCGGAAAGCCAGGCCGTGGCCGTCCTCGGGGGTGGCCCCTACTCCTATTTTCGCTATGAAACTCACCTGGCCGCGCTCAACGGGGTGGCCGTTTACGAGCAGGTCGCGGCGGAATTCACGACCCTGTTCGGCCGTAACCGGGAGGCGGTGGAAAGCTACCGCACTGATGATGCGGAAGTGGTGTTCTATATGATCGGCTCCTTCGCCACCAAGGCGCGGGAGGCGGTTGACCGACTGCGCGAGGCCGGGGAGAAAGTGGGGCTGCTGCGACCACGGCTGTTGCGTCCTTTCCCCGCTAGCCTCATTGCAACGGCGCTCACCGGCAAACAGGGAGTCATCGTGATTGACCAGAACCTGTCCGTCGGTCACGGTGGGATCCTCCACACCGAACTGCTCGCCTGCCTGTACGGCAGGCCCGGCGCGCCGCCCGTCGTTACCAGCTTTATCGGCGGACTGGGCGGCCGCGATATCAGCCCGCAGGAGTTCTACCACATGGTAACGGTTACCCGACAGGCTATCTCCTCCGGCACAGTGCCCCCGCCCCGACTGCTGTATACCGCCGCTGAACTGCGCGAAGTTCGTAAACTGCAGGCAATCGCCACGGTCGAAAGAGAGGAGACCGCTCCCGGCCGCAAAGCTGCCGATGACACCGGCGCAGTGCAGGAGACAGCCGATGAGTGAACAGCGCATAAACCGCATGAAAGACCTGCCCTCCACCCACCTGCTGGGCACCGGCACACCGATGTGCTCTGGCTGTGGCGGACTGGAAGCACTGCACCAGATTTACGACGTGCTGGGTGAGAAAACCGTGTTCGTAAACGCGGCCGGCTGCATGACACTGCTGTCGGTCTACCCGTTCACGCCGTTTCGCGGCTCCTGGCTGTATACGGCCATGGCCTCCGCCCCCGCCGGCGCCCAGGGCGTGCGCGACGCCCTGGATATCCTGCAGCAGCGTGGCGACATGGGGCCGCAGGAAGACCTGGACGTCGTCGTTCTTACAGGTGACGGCTCGGCCTACGGCATGGGCTTGTCTGCCACCTCCGCAGCGATGGATCGCGGCCTCGACTTCATCTACATCTGCTACGACAACGAGGGCTACGGCAATACCGGACAGCAATCTTCCAGCGCCACACCCCATGCCGCCATCACCTCCACCAGCGGCGGCAGTCGCGGCTACCCGGGCTATAAAAAAGACCTTTTCTCGATCTGGGCGGCGCACCGGCCGGCCTATGTCGCCACCGTCATCGGCAGCGAGCCCCTGGACCTGGCCCGCAAGATAGAAAAGGCCCGCGAGCTGAAGGGTTCACGCATGATCATTGCACTCGCCCCCTGCCCCACCGGCTGGGCTTACGACCCGAAGGACTCAGTTGAGATCGGCCGGCTGGCTGTCAAAACCGGAGTATGGCCCCTGAAGGAATATATCGACGGCCAGCTGGTGCACACGCGTATCCCGCGCGAACGGGCCCCGGTGGAGGAGTATCTGCGCCTGCAGGGACGTTTCGCCCACCTGTTTACCCCCGCAACCAACACCGCCATGATCGCGGAAATCCAGGCCCGGGTAGACCGTTACTGGGACGAGGTCGTCTAGGACGGGCCAAACCAGTATACTTGCGCGGCCTGATAACCCAGCCCGAGGCGCAACCTTGAACACAGACTTTTTCGGCAAAACCCTCTCCGGCCCCTTCACCATACCCTCCGGGATCGTTACCACCGCCACCCCGATCATCCAGTACATCTTCGACCACATGCCCGAAGTGGGAGTGGTCACCACCAAGAGCATCGGGCTCAAGCCCCGGCTGGGCAATCGCGAGCCGGTGCTCAGCCAGTATGCACCGGGTTGTTTCGTCAACGCGGTTGGCCTGACCAACCCCGGGGCAGAGAAATCAGCGGAGCTGATGGCCGCCCTGGAAGTTCCTGCGGACCGGTTTCTGCTCACATCGATTTTTGGCGGCAGCATCGAGGAGTTCGTGGAGGTCGCCAAGCTGCTGGCACCGGTATCGGACGGCCTCGAGCTGAACCTGTCATGCCCCCACGCCAGCGGCTATGGCATGGCGATGGGCCAGGACCCGGAGCTGGTCCGGCAGATTACCGCTGCAGTGAAAGCGGTAGTGGACATACCGGTCATTCCCAAGCTCACCCCCAACACGCCCAATATCGGCGAGATCGCCGCGGCGGCGATTGCCGGCGGCGCCGACGGCCTGTGCGCCGTCAATACGGTGGGGCCCGGCTACACGTCCGCCCACGGCCACGCGGTGCTCAGCAACGGCAACGGTGGCATGTCCGGCAAGGGTATCCTGCCCATCGGCCTGAAGTGCGTGCGCGAAATCGCCGCTGTCACCAAAGTGCCCATTATCGGCTGCGGCGGTGTCAGCAGCGCCGACGATGTAAGGGCTTACTTCGATGCCGGGGCAGCAATCGTGGGGGTGGGATCCGCCCTTATTGGTCTGACCACGGATGAAACGGCGGCCTATTTCCGCACCCTGGCCAACGACCTCGCGCAGGATCGCAACCGGGCCGAGACCCATATTCGCTACGATATCGACATGAGTTTCCAGCCAGTCACCCTGGTGGAGAACCGGCGCGTCTGCGAGGACATCACCATCCTCACCTTCGACCGCAAGATCAATGTGCAGGCGGGCGAGTTCGTGTTCCTGTGGATTCCCGGCCTGGGCGAAAAACCCTTCTCCGCCCTGACGGACGACCCCTTCTCACTCGTGGTGATCGACGTGGGCACCTTCACCCACGGCCTGATGGACCTGGCGCCCGGCACGGCCGCCTATGTCAGGGGGCCACATGGCATCCCGGTGGACCCGCCGGAGGATGCGAGGATTATGGCCGTGGCTGGCGGCACAGGCCTGGCCGCGGTGTATCAGGTGGCACGGGACTTCGGCAACGCCGAGGTTTTTGCCGGGGCGCGCACCGCCGAGCGCCTGTACTTCCTGGACGAGTGCCGGCAGATCGCCGAGGTGCATGTGGCCACCGACGACGGCAGCGCCGGCTACCACGGGGTGGTGACCGAGCTGTTGCGCGAGCGGCTGCAGGCGATGACGCCCGCAGAGCGCGATCAGCTGATTTTCTACAACTGCGGACCGCAGCCGATGGTGCACGCGGCAATCGCGGTGCAACGGGAGTTCTGTCGCGACGAGCAGATCTTCAGCGCCATCGATTACCTGACCAAATGCGGCGTGGGCATCTGTGGCGCCTGCGCCAGCCCGGATGGCCGGCGCCTGTGTGTGGACGGTCCCTTTCTGCAGGCGATGTGAGCCTGTGCCCAAACAGTCCACGGGCTTCAATACGCGGCATATTTTTAGTGTGATGCCTGCTCATGCAGCAGGTTATTCATACCAGGCATTCTCCTCTGTAGACCTGTTCAGGCATTAGGAGTCAGATATTATGAACTGGGAGGCTATATCTGCGGTTGGTGAAATTCTGGGTGCCTCTGCCGT
>JAHEBL010000060.1:19291-21211 GCA_024642265.1 Haliea sp.
ATAATAATAAACCAAACTACATACACGCCGGCCAGTGAAACCCCGTATTCAGGCGGGAAGAAAAAGAAGAACGTCATCATGCGTTCCGGTTCGATGCCCTGATACATGGCCAGCAGCATGTTGAGTAGTCTCAGCAAATACCAGTGGGCGATATAAAAGGCGAACGGTACGCGGCCAAACATAACCAGCACATCCTTGAACCAGCCACTCCAGCGGTCTGCTCGGGCACAGACAATCGCCATGGGGCCGAGAGTGATCAGCAAGAACAGCAAACTTGGGGGGTACTTGCTGACATTCATGAAGTCCATACAGGTCGCGAGCAGTCCCGCCTCCTGCCATTGCCATGGGTTGGGGTCACCGTAGATGTCCATCGCTCTCAGTAGAAAAAACGCGACAATCATAGCGATGCCGGCACGCACCAGGAATGCGTCTCTCTCTTCCTGTGCCTGCTGGAAAACACCCGCCGTACCGTAACCGAACAGCATGAGTCCGACCCAGGGCACCAGCGGATAAGCGAAGAACACCAGAAAAGGACCGATTACAGTGGAGGACTGGCCGAACAGGCCATACCAGGCGGGATCGGTTCCGTTCTGGGCACCCACTGGCCAAACTGCATCAAGGCTGTTGTGTCCCAGCAAAATAATCGCACCGAGCACAGCGCAGGTTCGCAGGCCCAGGAATTGGGCCCCGGCGAGTATGAGCATGGAGGCCCCGATGGCCCAGATAACCTGCAGGCCAAGAAGCGTATAGCCACCCATCTCCGGTACGCCGTCAAAAGGTGACAACGTGTAGGCCGTTGATATCAGCGTGACCTCAACCAGCACCAGCCACAGGCCCCGCTTCGCCAGGAAGGCACCCAGCTCGCCCGACGTCTTTCTTGATGCCATCAGACCCGCCGACGTGCCCGCCAGGTAAACGAACACCGGGGCGCAGAAGTGCGTCACCCATCGTGTCAGGTAAATATCCAGGGGCACGTCCGGTTGGGTCATGGGATCCTGCGCATTGCCTTGCAGAAAAAAGTCCCGTGTGTGGTCCAGTGCCATAATAACTATCACCAGGCCACGCAACATGTCGATGCTGGTAAGCCGGTACGACCGTGCGTCACGGGAGATGCTGTTATCCGTCATCGGGCGATAACCTTTCTTCATTCCGGAATTGTACGGCAATTCAGCACAGACCAACTGGCACTCAAACCGATCGGTATCGTCTGGAAGACCCCGGTGCCAATGAGCAAGCGAAGCGGGTCCGGTTAGCCCACTAAACCCCTCTCAGCGTCCGCATGCGGCTATGCCGTTCTCATGCCACGTGGAGACAGGAGCCATTCAGTTCTGGTATGACTGACGCCCAACCAACGACCGACCGAACCAGATCAGCACCATGGCGCGAGGACACTTACCATCGCTGCAGGTAATTCTATGCAGCGGCCAAGCCTAAGGAACCCGTATCATTACAACACTGCCTTTTGCACCATTCGCGGGTATTCTGAATCTACCAGCAGCGGTGCCCCGATCGCTTGCGAACTGGACGGGAAGTTCCACAGTCACACCCCCTATCACAACCTCCCCTTCAGCAAAGCAATTGCCACTGACTTTAATCGTGCCCGAATCAAAACCCGCTGTACCGCGATCGGGGTCATAGCAGACACTTTTTTCGATGTCTATTTTGCCGTTGCCAGTGAGTTTGAACCGGCATGAATTTCCGTCAGAGAAAGCAGCTTCCCAAAAACCGGTCATTTGCGCCGGAATACAACCAGCATAACTGACTGAACTCCAACCCAGAGTAATACTGCACACTAACGGAAGCAGTGTTTTGGTTTTTATATTCATCGCAATTTCCCCAGATTAGTGCCCGTGATTTTATCTTTCCAGAAAGCAAGTCAACCGCAACTCTTCCACGATCAGCCCTTCCCTTAGCTATCAA
>JAHEBL010000061.1:0-13854 GCA_024642265.1 Haliea sp.
CGGGAATCAGCCGATGGACAAGTGGGGACCCGGGTTCAGGCCGCCAGTGGCCGGGTGGCCTGCTCCAGCCAGGCCCGGTCTGCGCCCTCCAGCAGCGGGCCTACCGCCGCAGCCACGCGCTGGTGGTAACTGTCCAGCCAGTGCAGCTCTGCAGTGGTCATCAGGCTGGCATCCACCAGACGCAGGTCGAAGGGCACCAGCGTAATGGGCTCGAATTCAAGCATGGCCTGCTCCTCATGGTCGCGGGTGGACTTGCGCACCACCACCAGGTTTTCGCAGCGAATACCGAAAGCGCCCGCGCGGTAATAGCCCGGCTCGTTGCTTACGATCATGCCCGGCTGCAGGGCGGTGGTATTGGGCGCCTTGGCAATACGCTGCGGACCCTCATGAACACTGAGGAAGACTCCGACACCGTGCCCGGTGCCGTGGTCGTAATCAAAGCCGTCCTGCCACAGGAACTGGCGAGCCAGGATGTCCAGCTGGGAACCGGTGGTTCCCGCCGGGAAGCGGGCCTGGTCCAGTGCGATATGTCCCTTGAGCACCAGGGTGAACATACGGCGGATATCGTCGCCGGGGTCACCGATGGCAACGGTGCGGGTGATGTCCGTGGTGCCGTCCAGATACTGGCCGCCGCTGTCTATCAGGTAGACGCTGTCCATCGGCAGGCGCGCCGGAGCCGCCACGTTAAGGTGATTGTAATGGCACATGGCGGCGTTGCCCCCCGCCGCGGAAATCGAGTCGAAGGATACCTCCTGAAAGCCCTCCCCCTGCGCGCGAAATGACAGCAGGCGGTCCGCCAGCTCCGCCTCGGTATAGAGGCGACCGGCGGCGACCTCCTCATCCAGCCATGCCAGGAAACGGACTTCAGCAACTGCATCGCGAATATGGGCGTTACATGTCCCCTGGATTTCCACGCTGTTTTTACAGGCCTTCGGCAACAGCACGGGATCTGCGCCCGCCACCAGGGTGGCGCCGCCCTGCTCCAGGGCGAGCTGGCTCCAGGCATTGGCGGTATCCGGGTCAGCCAGCAGGCGCCGGCCGGTATAGGTGGCCAGCAGTCGGGCGGCATCGGTTTCCGGCAATACCGTTACACCTTCTCCGACATGCTCCGCGAGGCCCTCCGGGACACGGCCGGGCTCCACCAGTAAGGTAGCCCGCCCGTCCGACTCGAGCAGGGCCAGCCCCTGTACCACCGGCAGTTTCGGTATGTCCGTGCCGCGGATATTGAACAGCCAGCTGATCGAGTCGGGGGCGAATACCAGGGCGGCCTCGGCGCCCTTTGCCGCTATCTGCGCACCGATGCGCTCGCGCTTTGCGCTACTTGATTCGCCGGTATACTGCTCAGCAAGCAGCAGGGCCGGACTGATTTGCGGGGCGGGTCGATCCTGCCAGCAGGCGTCCACCACGTTTTCCGGCGCGGCCACCAGTTCCAGACCCGACGAAGCCAGGGCGGCTTCGGTGTCGCGATACCAGCGCAGGCTGTGCATGCGCGAGTCGCAGGCCACCACGGCGCCGCTTGGCAGGTGCGCCGCCAGCCACTCACCGTGGGGATCATCAGCCAGGCGGCAGTATTCGAACAGCTCAGACGAGACCTCCCGGCGCACCTGCACCGTGTAACGGCCATCGACAAAAATTGCCGCCTCTGTGGCGGTGACCAGCACAAAACCCGCCGAGCCGGTAAACCCGGTGAGCCAGCGCAGGCGTTCGTTGTGGGCGGGAATATACTCACCCAGGTACTCGTCGGCACGGGGCACCACCAGCGCGTCGTAACCGGCTGCTTTCATCTGTGCACGCACGGCGTCGAGACGCTCCGCTATTACGCTCATTACACTTTTTCCTGTCGGTTCAAATCGAGGTTGCCAGTTTACCGCAACTGCGGGACGGCGGAACGACCGCGATCACTGCAATCCGGGTTTCCGGGTCAGCGCTACGGCCAGTTCCCTGGCCGCCTGCAGTTTGGCCCGGAACTCCGGATTGCGGGCGGCACTGGCTACCGGCTGGCTGGAAAACCAGACCATAACGGTATCGGCACTGCGGTTGATATAAATCACCTGGCCATGGATACCGACAGCGCAGTACTCGCCCGCCTCCTCATCGAGGATCCACCACATGTTGTGGTAGGCCGCCCAGGGCTCCTCACCATACTTCGGGTTGGCCGCCATATTGGCCCTGAGTTTGTCGTCGACTGCCAGGGTCGCATCGACCCACTGGGCGGGAAGCACCTGCTGGCCTGCGAATTCGCCGCGGTCGCGGATCATCATGCCGAAGCGCGCCGCATCGCGCAAAGTGGTATTCATACCGCCGGTAGCGACCGGCACCAGGGCGCGGTCCACCGCCAGGTAGGCATCGTGCTCCGCCCCCAGTTTGGCCCACAAATTCTGCTGCACGAAGTCCTGCAGGGACTGGCCACTGATCCTGGCAGTCAGCCAGCCCAGTACGTCCGCATTGCTGGAGTTGTAATCAAATGCATCACCCGGCAGCAACGCCGGGTCGGCTTTGATGAAATGCACCAGGAAGTCGTGTACACCGTAAATCTTGGCAGTTTGCGGCTGCACGTCCGCTGCGCCCGGCATATAGCCCATATTCAGGGCGGGGGCGTAGAAACGGAAAAAGTCCGATTCCTGATCGGTGTAATTCTCCTTGAAATCGATGGCCGTTGCATGATCCAGCACCTGCTGGATGGTAGTCCGCTCGAAACCGCTGCCCTTTAACTCGGGGATATACTTCGCCGGTGAGGCATCGAGCTCCACCTTGCCATCGGCCACCAGCAGGCCGAACATGGCGCTGACCAGCGACTTGGTCATGGAAAACCAGATATGGTGGCTGCGCTCGTTGAAGTCGTGAAAATAGGCCTCGTGCAACAGGCGGCTGCCCTGCATCACCAGCACGGCATCGGCGTAATTGGACTCGAACAGCGCGTCGAAGCTGAGTTGCCGGCCAGTGGGGTCAGTGAAGATGCGCTCACCGAGTTCAGGGCGCAGCGGACCCGGCAGCGGTCGGATGTCACCCTCCCGGGGCACCATCACCATATTGAGCACCGCCCCGGCGTTGCGAAACGCCCACATGCTCATGGGGTAGTCGCGGTAGTTCGCCATCGTGACCTGCGAATCCCGGCTGGCCGGCACCCCCTGCATGGGCTTGACCGCCTTGTCGTCGGCAAGCGCAACCGTGGCCAGTGCTACACCAATCATGGTCGCCAGCAAAACGCACAGGGAGCGGCTGTTCATTTTTTTCAGGCCTCCATTGGTTCGAAGTCTGCCTTGGAAATACCACAGTCAGGGCATTCCCAGTCCTCGGGAAGATCCTCGAAACGCGTACCCGAGGCAATACCATCTTCCGGCAGGCCTTCGGCCTCGTCGTAAATGAACCCGCAAATTACACATTCCCACTTTCTGTAGCCACCGTCACTCATCGTCTGTTTCCCCGTTCACTTGTCGAACTTGCAATTATAAAGCAGCTTTATCCCGCGGCAGTTATCCCACGGTTGGCCCAGCTGAACCAATCCGGTTTCAGTCCTGTATTTCACCGTCGAGCTTGATCCGGTAGCCGCCGTCAACCGGTCGCGCCATCAGGCTCAGGGCCTGTTGCAGACGCTCATCCAGCCCACCCTCGCGGCGGACCATGACGTCGATATCATATGACCGCCCTTCAAGCCGCACCGAACCCTCCGCACTTACCGCGCCGGCCAGTGTCACCACGTCCCCCGCCAGCGCCGACCCGGGGGGCTGCGCGAAATCCAGGACGTAGCTTCCCAGCGGGATCGGACCCGAGGGCGAGTTCCAGCCACCCCCCTGCCACACCAGTCGGCCGGCGCCCTCTACCGGCCAGCCAGAGCGCAAACTGAGCTGGTCCAGTTGCACCGACAGCACGCCCGCCAGACTGACCGGCACAAATTGGCGCAACAGGTCCGCCGGGATACTCGCGTCCAGCGCAGTCAGGTCGACGTCGTCACCGCCGCGCAGGACCAGGCCTGTGCTGAGAGTCTGGTTGCCCCAGCGCGACTCGAGGGTCAGCCGCGGCGCAAACAGCAGCAGCGACAAGGGAGAGAGCTGCCAGCTGACCGCCCCGAGGTGGAGGTAGCCGGCCGGGGTTTGCACCAGGCAGCGGCTGGCCGTGCCCTGCCACAGAGTACCGTCGAACCCCTGCATCACTACCTGTCCTGAGGGCAATACCAGCCCGAGCAGGCGCGCTGGACTGGTAGCGAGCAGGGAAATCAGGAGCAGCAATACCAGGGCCAGCGCCCCGAGCATCCGCGACATCGCCATCACCCCTGGGCTATGCGGATAGTGGCGTTAACCCGTCCGGTGGTCCCGGACCGGGTTATGGCAATCTCGGTTACCAGCAGGCGCTCGCGGTTTTCCACGTCATCCAGCCAGGCCAGCAGATCATCAAACACTGCGTTCTCGAGCCGCACCTGGATGTCGCCACGACTGTTGGGCTGCAGGCGACTCACCTGCAAACCATGGCGACCTGTGGACTGGTTGACCAGGGAGGTCAGGTTGCGCTGCGCCGTGCTGGCCGCGCCGCCCTCGCGCAGGCGCACGACCTCGGAGACCATGGCGTCCACGCGCTGCAGACTTTCCGCCACACTCTTGTTCTGTAGCGCCAGCTCCTCCCGCCGCTCGGCCAGTGGCGCCCAGGCCAGCATATACAGCAGGTACAGCGCCAGGGCGATGCCGAGCGCAAGCAGGCTCAACTGCTCGCGCTGGTTGAGCCCGGCAAACCATTCCTTCACGACTTGTCTCCCACCCGCAGCCTGGCCCGTACCTTGTCTCCCTGGGCACTGCTGCTTTCCATGATCGCCTCGAGGCCGGCCTTGTTGATGCCCGCGCGCACGCGCTCCACCGCTTCAAAATCGGCAGCCACGATATTCAAGCGCATTTCACCGCCGCGATCACTGAAGTTGTAGTTGATGGCGTCAATCGTTGTACCCGAATTACCGGCAATGACGGCACCAACCTGTTCCACCAGGTGGACAAAACCACTGTTCTGGCCAGACCCGCGCATCGCGGCCAGCTGCCGCTGCAGCTGCTTCTCCGGTTCGGGCGCGTTGCCCCTGGGGTTGGCCTTGCGGTAGCTGCTTTCCACCGCGCCCCGCAGCGCCAGATTCTCGCGCTCAAGCTTGCGATAGTCGGTATAGGTGGCAACCAGCTGCAGGCCAAAGGCGAGCGCAAAAACCGCCGCAACCGCGCGCCATTCGCGCCACCAGCGGGCCACCGGCAGGCGCACCGCGAAGGCGCCCTGCAACAGGTTCAGGGCGGGTTGCGGCGCCTCACCCAGCAGCAGCGCAGAATACAGGTTGCCACGCCGCCACTGGATTTTTGCCTGCAGCTGCTCCGGCAACAGCGCGGTGTCCGCCGCCTGGTCGCGGCCGTAAAAAATCACCGCGCCCGGCTCGGCTTGATCCACCAGCAATCCCGCCAGCATTGCCGGCAACAGGGCGTGTTCCACCGTGAAGCCCCCGCACTGGTCAAAACGCACAATCGCGTCATCGCCCTCGAGCACGATGCACCATTCGCCGTTGCGCCAGGGCAGCAGCAGAGGCTCCGGCAGCCACAGCCGGACGCCTGGAAAATCCGCCAGCCGGCTCTGCCAGGCCTGCATATCATCGATACTGCAAACGGCAACCCCCAGGTCCAGCTTGTCCAGGGCCACGCTGGCAAAATGCAGCTGGTCGATATCCTCCACCACCCGCTCTTCCAGCATGAACGGCAGCGACTTGCCGATATGTTTTTTTTCCTCGCTGCTCAGGCTCAGTCGCAGCAGGCGAACATCCGCCCCCGGGGCGGCAAAGCAGGGTGACATGCGCTGCTCGGCCATGGCCGCATACAGGCTGTCCCTGGCATCGCTGTCATCCAGCCAGCGAGGCGCGTCGCTCGCGCCCGGCGCGTACCAGGCCAGACGACCGCTTACCAGTCTAATGACGGTGCTATTGTGCAAGTATCCTCCTCTCCCCGTATGGCCTGGCTGTTATCCAGGCTGCCCCTGGCGCGCGCGATAGCGCTGACCTGTCGCCCGCTGCGCTGCAGCACACTGTACAAGCGCATCCTCCGGTCGGCAACTTCCACCTCCGCCGATAACAGGAAGTATGACGTGGCCCCCCCGAGTCCGGCTTTCACCTGGGCCATCTGCTCCTGCTTGCCGGCAAATACCGGGCTCTCCAGGAAACTGTCGATGTCCGCAAAACCCTCGGCCTGGCGCTGCTCCACCAGGGTCTCTCCCTCGGCGGCGCTCAGGGGGCTGAGGTCGTCATCGGCGTTGATGGAGCGCAGTACCGTGGCCGAAGCGGTGTTGATATTCAGGGGCGCCGGCTGCTCTGGCCAGACGCTGACCAGGGGCTCCAGTGCACGGTATATCTCCGGCGTGATATTGGCCACGGCGCGCAACTCGCTGACGCTCGCCATGGGTCGGTTGGCCGTGCGGTAGCCCGGTGTCTGGCCGAAGTAGTAGTCGTCTTCAGCGCCCTCGGGGGCGGGCTCAACATCCCGGTCCAGCCAGTCGGTGACGGATCGCGTCACCGCGATCGCTTCCTGCTCGCTCAGCTGGGGCTCCTCAAAGGTCTGCAACAAGCGGATAAACTGGGCCTGGGCCGGGGTAAAACGCGGCGCAGCCCCCGCTTGCTCACCCTCCGGCGCCGCCGCACTCTGGGCCAGGGCGTTGAGATTGAAGCGCCCCTGCAGGTCGCGCAGGCAACCCGCCATCCAGCCACCCTCGTCCAGCGCGTAGGGCGCCGGGGTCTGCGCCCATATTTCCAGCAGGTCATCACGCGGCTGCTCACGCCCCTGGTCGGAGTCATAGTCCGCCAGCAGGGCCAGCGTTGCCAGGTCCTCGGCGCCACGCAGGTAGGCACTGGCCTGCTCGGCCAGCAGGATATTGGCGACACGCTGGTAGAGCCGGCTGAACTCCAGCTCCATGGCCACCACCAGCGCCGTGCACAGGGCGAACACCAGCAGCGCAGCGATCAGGGCTGCGCCGCCCTGACCCTGCCGGCGACTAGAGCGGGGGTAGCGCATAAATCCGCCTCATCTCTCCCAGGTCCTCGAGCTGCAGTCTGAACTCCAGTGCGACGGGGGGAGCCAATTCGGTATTCGGGGTGCTGGTATCAGTCACCCAACTGCCCTGCCAGCCCCGGGTATCCAGCGCAATGCCTCTGCCCTCGGGCTCCGCTTCCGCTAGGGAGCCCAGGAAGACCAGCTCCAGCACCTCCACATTCTCCAGCAGGCGCACCTGCCGGGGCGCCGAGTCGGGTGCCCGGTCCAGCACGGAGTAGGTATCCCGCCACAGGGCGCCATCTTCCAGGCGATAGTTGATCCGCTGCAGACTGCTGCGCTGGTTAGCAGTGGGGTTGTGCCAGCCGGTGCGGGTAAAACTCAGGGGAAAGCGGGCAGCGGCCCCACCCTGCAGGGCGGGCTCGACCTCGCCGAACTCATCGCGCACCGGCCTGGCCACGAATTGCTGCAGGTCCCGGGAGATGATCATCCAGGCGCGGTCCACCTCATAGGTACGCTGCGCCGTGACCCGGATACTTTCCACAGCCTGCAGTGCGCTGGACAGGCTGCTGTAGGCGATGGCGGAGATAAACGCTGTAATTGCCAGGGCAATCAGCACCTCCACCAGGGTAAAACCCGCGCTCCCCTTAACCGCCCGCACCGGCCTCTCCCGGATCCGCCCGCAGGTCTGCAGAGAGAAAGGCCACCAGGGTGAACAGGGGTTGCTCCCGCTGTTCCTCATCCGCGGCCACGGCAATTTCCACGCGAAAAAAATTGGCCGCTTCGGTGGGCTGACTGTCCATCCACCAGTTGAACTCCCGCCCCGCCATGGGGGCGACGCCGCTGTCCTCCCCCTGCAGCAGGTTCTGGCTGGCCCGGGACAGGATGCGCAATTCTGCCAGTTTATTGGCGGCCACCATCTGGGCCAGGGATTTGTCGCGCAGATAGCCGGTGCCGTCCACATGCTGGGACAGGGCAACCAGCAGGGCCGGCAGCGCAATGGCCACCACCGCCAGCGCCACCATGACCTCCACCAGCGTAAAACCGCGCAGGCCGCGCGCAGAGCGCGGCGGCACCCCGCGAGAGCGGGACAGGTTTGGCGGCGCGCTACTCAAACTCCGGATCCTCCCCCCGGGGCAGCAGCCTGAAGCGGCCCAGCAGGTCCCATTCGATCCGCCACAACAACTCGCCGTCGGCCCGGCGCCGCACGTCAATGGCACCGGCCGTGGTTTCACCGCTGGAATAAAACACCACCTGCGGCGCCACTTCTTCCTCCGCACCCGCCAGGCCGAGTTCGGCAACGGGAGCGTCCTCCAGTTCCAGCTCCAGTTCAATTCCCGGGGGGAGCACCTGGCCGGCAAACACATCCTTGCCCGTGGTGGGCGCACGCCAGCCTTCCGGCAGGCGCTCGCGCCACTGGTAGCTGTAGACCGTCTCTCTTTCCACCACGTCCTGCTGCAGCAACAAACCGTAATCCCGCCCTATCAGCTGCGCCTCGTCCACTGCGTAGGCGGCCACTTCCCCGAGGTTGCGCACCTTCGCATCCAGCTGGATATCCTGGCCCCCGGAGTTTATGGCGAGACTGACCAGTGAGGTAATGAGCACAATCACAATCAGGGTGACCAGCATTTCCAGCAGGCTGAAACCCGCCTGGCGCGACCCTGTCATGCAGGGCTACTGCTCCTCCCGCCAGTTGCCGATATCCGCGTTCTGGCCCTCACCGCCGGAAAGGCCGTCGGCGCCCAGTGAGTAGATATCGATCTCCCCGTTCTCGCCGGGGCTCAGGTACAGGTAGGGCCGGCCCCAGGGATCCAGCGGCATCTGTTGCAGGTAGCCCCCGGTCTTGAAATTGCGGGGCTCCGGATCCAGGCTGCTGGGCTCGACCAGCGCTTCCAGCCCCTGCTCCGTGGTGGGGTAGACGTAGTTGTCCAGCCGGTAGATTTTCAACGCGGTCTCGATCGCCTTGAAGTCGGCATATACTTTCTGAACCCGGGCCTCGTCCGCGCGATTGAGCACCGTGGGCGCCACGATACTGATCAGCAGTCCCATAATCACCAGCACCACCAGGATTTCCACCAGCGAAAATCCTCGCTGGGCGCCTGCGGCTTGCACTGAATATTTCATAATGTCACTTCACCATTGTATTGAGATCAAAAATAGGCAGCAGCACAGCGAGCACGATCGTGAGTACCATGCCGCCCATGAACACCACCATGAGCGGCTCGAACAGACTCATCATGGTACCCAGGGTCATTTCCAGCTCGCGCTCCTGATTGGTGGCCGAGCGCTCCAGCATGGTCTCCAGCTCGCCGCTGGCTTCGCCGCTTGCCACCATATGTACCATCATCGGCGGAAAATGGCCGCTTTGCTGCAATGCGCGGTTGAGACTGCTACCCTCCTCCACGCTTTCCGCCACCAATTTGGTGTCCTGCTGCAACACGAGATTGGTCAACACCTGCCCGGCAATGCGCAGGGCTTCCAGCAGGGGCACCCCGCTGGCCATGAGAATGCTCAGGGTGGAGGCAAACCGCGCCGTGTCCAGCGCAATCACCAGTCGCGACAGGCCGGGCACCCGCAGCAGGAAACGGTGCCAGCGCTTGCGCCGCCGGGGATTGCGCAGCAGGCGCCGGGCGATCAGCACCAGCGCCACCAGACCCACCAGCAACCACAGGCCGTAATCCCGGAAAAAATCGCTGGCAGCGATCAGGCCCTTGGTAAGCATCGGCAGCTCGCGCCGGCTGTGGGCAAAGATGCCAACCAGCTCCGGCACCACGAATACCATCAGCGCCACCACCACGGCTATCGCCACCCCCACCAGTATAAAGGGGTAGATCATTGCCATTTTCAGTTTTTGCCCGGTGTACTGGCGCTGCTCTGTGTAGTCCGCCAGCTGTTCCAGCACCGGCCCCAGAAACCCGGCATGTTCGCCGGCCTTGACCATTGCCCGGTACATCTCGTTGAACACCTGCGGGAACTCCCCCATGGCATAGGCCAGGGTATGACCCTCGGCAACCCGCGAGCGCACCTGCAACAGGGTACCCTTGATGCGCCCACTGCGGCTTTGCTGGGCCGCGGCCTGCAGCGCCTCATCCAGCGGCAGGTTGGACTGGACCAGGGTTGCCAGCTGGCGGGTCAGCAGGGCGAGGTCACCCGCGCTGATACCTGGTCGCAGCAGGGGAATCCGCCAGCCCGAGGAGCTGGCGGGCTCTGGCCTGTTGGCCACCGCGACCTCCACCGGACGCAGGCTCTGCACTCGCAACTGCGAGCGAACCTGGCGCTCGGAGTCCCCCTCCAGCACACCACGGACCAGTTTTCCGTTGGGGTTGAGGGCGCGGTAGCGATAGGCAGTCATGATTCAGTCAGGGACACTCAGGTAACCGCGGTCACCCGCAGCACTTCCGCGAGACTGGTCTCCCCCGCCAGCACCCGGCGCCTGCCGTCTTCCTCTATACCCGGACAGCGCTGGCGCGCTTCCTGCAACATGACCTGCTCGCTGCGCCCCTCATAAATCATCACCCGCAGGGCTTCGTCCACCTCTATCATCTCGTAGATACCTGTGCGCCCACGGTAGCCGCTGTAATTGCAGCTGTCGCAGCCCTTCGCCTTGTAAATAGTGACCTCGGCGCCATCCGCTGCCAGACCGAGAATTTCGCGCTCTGCCGGGCTTGCCGCGACGGGTTCGCGGCAGTGAGTGCACAGCAGGCGCACAAGGCGCTGGGCCATCACGGCCAGCAGGCTGGAGGACAGCAGGAACGGCTCTATGCCCATGTCCTTCAGGCGAGTAAAGGCACCGATGGCGGTATTGGTGTGCAGGGTGGACAACACCAGGTGGCCTGTCAGGGAAGCCTGCACCGCGATTTCCGCGGTTTCCAGGTCGCGTATCTCGCCCACCATCACCACATCGGGGTCCTGACGCAAAATGGCGCGCAAACCGCGGGCGAATGTCATATCGACCTTGGGATTGACCTGGGTCTGGCCCACGCCGGGCAGCATGTATTCAATGGGGTCCTCGATCGTGAGGATGTTGCGGCTGGCCTGGTTGATGTGGGACAGCCCCGCATACAGGGTGGTGGTCTTGCCCGAACCGGTAGGACCCGTCACCAGGATAATACCGTGGGGGCTGTGCAGGTATTTCTCGTAAGCCCCCAGCACCTGTTCGTTCATCGCCAGCTGGGACAATTTCAACTGGCCTGCCGCGGTGTCCAGCAGGCGCAGGACCACGCGCTCGCCGTGGGCGGACGGGATGGTGGACATACGGATGTCCACCGCGTGGCCGGCGATCCTGACCGAAATCCGGCCATCCTGTGGCACCCGCTTCTCGGCGATATCCAGCCTGGCCATGACCTTGAGGCGCGAGACCAGCAACGGCGCCAGCATTTTTTTGGGTGACAGCACCTCGGTCATCACCCCGTCGATCCGGTACCGCACACTGAGGCGGTCCTCGAAGGTCTCGATATGGACGTCCGAGGCCTGGTCCCGCACGGCCTGTGACAGAATCGCATTGATCAGGCGGATGATGGGCGCGTCGTCCTCCGCATCCATCAGGTCGCCCGCCTCCGGTATATCGTCGGCGAGCCGGCTCAGGTCGACGTCGGCGCCGATGTCTTCCGCCATCTGCACTGCCGCGTTGTTGTCGCGCTGGTAGGCCAGGGTGAGGCGACGCTGGAAATCGGGCTCGGACACTTGCTGCATTTTGAAGGGCTGCCCCAGGTAGCGTCGCAACTCCGTCAGCACTTCGATACCCGGCGGCCACTGGTGCATGACCACCGGACCATCGCCGCTGAAGTCGAGCAGGACGCCGTTCTGCTTGGCGTAGGTGAAGGGCAGGCTGCGCTGTCTTTCCGCAGCCCCCTCGGGCGCGGCCAGCGGGGCCGGGGCGGGTTCGGCCATTACTGGCCCTCCGTTATTGCTGGCGCCTCGTTGAACTTCATTTGCTCAAGCTGCTGCAACTGCTCCTGCCACTCGGGCAGCACAGGCAGCTGGTCGTCCCCGAAGAACTGCAGGCCCTGCTCCCGCCGCTGCATCTGCTGATCGCGGATATAACGGTATTTCTCCGCGGAGGCGCCGGCCAGGGCTGCGTTGTCCCGGATGATGGTGGGGCGGATAAATATAAGCAGGTTGGTCTTGGTGATCTGTACCGCATCGGTACGGAACAGGCGCCCGAGGAAGGGAATATCCCCCAGCAGGGGCACCTTCTGGGAGCCGTCCTGCACATCGTCCTTGATCAGCCCCCCCAGCACGACCACCCGGTTGTCCTGGGCGAGCACCTTGGTCTGGATCTTGCGCTCATTGGTGATGAGGTCCGAGGCCACGGCACTCAGGCCACTGAGGCTGGATACCTCCTGGACGATGTCCAGCACCACGGAGTCGCCTTCGTTGATGTGCGGTGTCACCGTCAGGGTAATACCCACATTCTCGCGCTGGATGGTCTGGAAGGGATTCTGGGCGCCGTCGCCCCCCGCCCCGGTATTGGTAAAGGAACCGGTGACAAAGGGCACGTTCTGGCCAACCGTGATATAGGCTTCCTGGTTATCCAGGGTCAGCAGGCTTGGCGTCGACAGGATATTGGCGTTGTTCTGCTCATTGAGAGCGCTGAGAATGACAGCCATGGTCAGACTGTCACTGATCTGGCCCCAGCCAAGGGTCGTGCCGCCCGTATTGGCAAGCGCGCCGGCGAGACCGCCCAGGCTGATATCCGTGCTGGTGTCGTCAGAGGGCAGGATGGCATCGGCGATGTTCCGCGCCCGGGCGTCGCTGGCATTGATGTTGCTGCCGAAGGCGCCACTGCTGTCGGCAAACAGCCACTGGAGACCCAGGTCCTGCCCGTCGATCACTTCCATCTCGACAATGATCGCCTCCACCAGCACCTGGGCCCGACGGATATCAAGGCGCTGGATAACCGCTTCTATCGAAGCCATTTCGTCGGTATCCGCGGTAATGATCAGGGAGTTGGTACCCTCGTCCGCCTCGATGGTGGCCGAGTTGTCGGAGCGGGGTTTTTTCGCGCCCTCGGTGGCATCCAGCCGGTTGATGTTCTGCATCACCCGGGTCAGAACATCGGCGATATCAGTGGCGTTGGCGTACTCCAGGTAGACCACCTTGACATTGCCGCTTTGCTCCAGCGGCGTGTCCAGGTATTCCACCAGGGTGCGGATCCTGGCCCGCTCAAGTTCATCACCGCTGACCAGCACACTGTTGGTACGCGCATCCGCCACCAGCAATACCTCGGATTCGCCCCCGCTCTGTTTCGCCTCGGACTTGGCCAGCTGGTCCAGCATACTCACCACATTCTCGGCTACCCCGTAACGCAGCTTGACGATATCTGTCTGCTGCACGGCGGACTTGTCCATGCGCTCGATAATGCTGCGGATGCGGTCGATGTTGGAGGACAGGTCCGAAATGATGATCGCGTTACTGGGCGCATAGGCCGCCATGTGCGCCTGCTGGGGCACCAGTGGCCGCAGTACCGGAATCAGTTTGGCCGCGGAGATATTGTCCAGCTTGATCACCTCGGTGACATACTCGTCACTGGCCTTGCCGGTATTGCCGTCGCGCACCTGCACCGGCGCCGACCGGGCGTCCTTGTTCTGGATAACCCGGATAACCCCGCCGGATCGAACCGCGGTGTAACCGTGCACCTCGAGAATGGACAGGAACAGTTCGTACAGCTCTTCCCGCGACACCGGCTTGCTGGAAACCACCTTGACCTTGCCCTTGACCGAGGGGTCTACCACGATGGTGGTACCGGTAGCTTCCGCCACGAACTTGATCAGCTCCTGAATGTCGGTTTCCTTGAGGTTTACCGTGAAATCCTGGGCCAGCGTCGCGCCTGCCCCAAGGGTAAGGGCTAACAGGGCTGCGAGCA
>JAHEBL010000061.1:13954-17962 GCA_024642265.1 Haliea sp.
GCAGCCGGACCGGCTGCAGGCGCCGCACCAGCCTCGCCGAACAGGTGCCAGCCCTGCAATCGTCCCACGTCGACCGGCTCCGCAGTGACCGCGGACACCGGCAGGTTGACCGGATTGATCACCACCGCATCGGCGGGCAGTTCGGCATCACCCGCGGGCAGCAGCGCCCATATCAACCGGGACAGGGCCAGCACGGCCCACAGGGCAAAGAGCACGGCCAACGCCTGCCGCAGACGCTTTGCCCGGGCCGGTTGCGCGAGCGAGCGCAACGCGCCCTCAAGGGCATCGGTTGCACGCCGCGGCACGTCGCTGGAATTACTGAGCCATTTGGCCGGCAAGGGGCACTCCCATTCATCTGACCGGCGCCATTGTAACGGGCCCCGGGCGGTAACCGCCCCGATTATAGGGGCCGGGCTTGCAAGTTAAAACCGGGCAGGCGACCTCAGGCGTCCAGCAACTGGTAGTAATCAGAGAGGATCTTCGCAACCTCCGGGCGCGAAAACTCGGGCGGCGGGGCTATGCCCTTGCCCAGCATTTCCCGCACCGCGGTGCCCGAGAGCAACACAAAATCGTCCTTGGTATGGTCCGGCACGTCACACATCATCACTACCTTGTTCAGTTTCTTGCTGTAGGCAGTGTGATCAGCCCGGAAGATTTCCAGCTCCAGTGCATGCGGTGGGACTTCATCATCGAAAATAGTCTGCGCGTCGAAGCCCCCGTAGTAGTCCCCTACCCCGGCGTGGTCGCGACCGACTATCAGGTGGGTACAGCCGCAATTCTGGCGGAAGACCGCGTGCAGCACGGCTTCCCGCGGGCCCGCGTAGAGCATATCGAAGCCATAGCCTGTCACCATCACGGTGTTGGGCGGGAAATAGACTTCCACCATCTTGCGGATCGAGGCATCGCGCACCTCGGCGGGGATATCGCCAGGCTTGAGCTTGCCCAACAGCATATGAATCAGGATGCCGTCCGCCTTGAGTTGCTCCATGGCCATGCGGCACAGCTCCTCGTGAGCCCGGTGCATGGGATTGCGGGTCTGGAAGGCCACCACTTTTTCCCAACCGTGCTCGGCAATCTCGTTGCGGATCTCCACCGCGGTGCGGAAGGTGTCCGGGAAATCGGTTTGGAAATAGGAGAAGTTCAGCACCTGGATGGGGCCAGACAACATGGTTTTACCCAGGCTGGTGAAGGTGGCGACACCCGGATGCTTCGGGTCCAGGGTGCGGAAGATGTGCTCGGCCATGAAACTGACCTGTTCATCGCTGACTGTCTCCACGGCCTCTACGTCCATGATCGCCAGCACCGGGTTGCCCTCGACGTTGGGGTCACGCAGGGCGATGCGGCTGCCTGCCCTGACAGTGTCATCGCTGGTCAGGTTGAGGATGGGCACTGGGAAAAACAGGCCATCCACGGTGTGCATCTTCTGGGCGACACTGAGCGCGTCAGCCAGGTTCATATAGCCGGTAAGCGGATTGAAATAGCCACCACCGAGCATCACGGCATTGGCGGCCGCGGCGGAGTTCAGCAGCAGGGAGGGAAGCGTCTCCGCTTCCTCAATCAGCGCATGCCGCTTGGCGGTGTCGTAAACAAATAAGGGGTTGAGTTCGTCGGAACCGTGGGGCTTGATCATCGGGGTCTCCTGCTCAAGACGTTATTATGCCGCGCTCACGCAGCACGCTGAGAATCTGGTCCACCTCTTCGGCGAGGCTCTGCTGATCGGAATGCAGATGTATTTCCGGCTTCGGCGGTGCCTCATAGGGGTCGTCAATACCGGTAAAATTCTTGATCTCCCCGGCCCGGGCTTTCTTGTAAAGGCCCTTGGGGTCGCGGCCCTCGGCGGCCTCCAGCGAGCAGTCCACATATACCTCGATGAAATCCATACCCGCGGCCTCATGCAGCGCCCGCACCTGGTCCCGGTCAGCCGCGTAGGGGCTGATAAAGCTGCTGAGCGCGATTACACCGGCATCCACGAACAACTTGGCCACCTCGCCGATGCGGCGGATGTTTTCGGTACGGTCCTCAGCGCTGAACCCCAGGTTCTTGTTGATACCCATGCGGACATTGTCGCCGTCCAGCCGATAGGCCAGCACCCCCATCTCGCTCAGGACACCTTCCAGTTCCACCGCCACCGTGCTCTTGCCGCTGCCGGACAGCCCGGTAAACCAGAGGGTCGCCCCCTTGTGGCCCAGGATTTTCGCCCGGTGCTCACGGGTAATATCGCCTTCGTGCCAGTGCACATTCGTCGCTTTTTGTTCTGCCATGGTGTTTCGCCTCTCTTTTTAAAAACCAGAACCAACTGTCACTCGCAGCAATTAAGCCGCTTCGCGGCCAATTATTGCCGCATGAATCGTTGCCGGTAGGCACTGAACTGCTGCTGCAGGCCCTCTTCAGTAAAACCGTATTCCGCCAGGGTATAGTCATGGGTGGGGCGCAACTCGCGGCGGTTGAAGTCCTGCCAACGCGCCATTTCCGCCCGGGCCTCAGGTGTCAGCTCCATGCCCAGGAAATCATAGACTTTCTGGATTTCCACCAGCGGCTGGCCCACCGTGTCCTCGAACCACAGGTCGAGGAACCGGTCCTCGCCCACCTGCTCGCGCACCGCCATGGTGTGCTGCATGCCCCGGGCGAACTTGCGCGACCACTGCCTGCCGACCTCGACGGCGTCCGCCGAATCGGAATAAATCGTCCAGACACCGGCAATCAGGCTGGTCAGCGAGGGCAGGGTCTCTACCGGATCGCGGTGGGATTGTACCACTTTCGCGTCGGGAAACACCTTGAACACAAGATCCATGTAATGCAGGTGATGGGGGGCCTTCAGGGTCCAGCGCTCACCGGGCTGCCCGGTGCGCTTTTTCTGCCACTGCAGGAACTGCAAAAGCAGGCGGAAGTAGGTGTAGCCGGGCGTGTGATCCTGGCGCTCGATCCAGCCATCAAAGGTCGGGATATTGGCGTAGGCCTGCGTGTTGAAGCTGTAGAATGACTGTTCCAACAGCATGATATCCTCGTCCGGCCCCATCGCATCCATAGGGTGGATGGCCAACAGGTCGGGGTTCGCCTCGAGCATCGCCGCCATCTCAGCCCTGGCGGCGGCAATGCGGCTGTCACCCGCGGTCGTAAAGTCCCAGTCCGGCGCCGGGCTGGGATAGCGCACTTCGTACCACAGCGGCGCATACATGCGATGGTCAGCAGCGATGGTGCGGTGCAGCATCGTCGTCCCGGTGCGCGGCAGGCCCACGATAAAGAGCGGCGCGCTGATCTCCTCATCGTGAATCTCCGGAAAACGCCCCAGGTAGTGTTGCACCCGCAAACGCGTGGCGAGGATATCCACCATGCGCTGGCGCAGCACCGGGCGCCCTGTCGCATTGAGTTGCGCCTCGTGTTCGAGAGACCACAGCAGCTGCTCCAGCGGCTGGCGATAGCTGTCATCACCAAAGTCCTGCAGGCCATCCACCGCCCGCGCCGCTGCCACCACTGCATCCGGGTCAAAAGTCGGATCCTTCACGGTAATTCTCCATCCGGTCGGCGCAATAAATCCGCAAGTGGCAACACGGAGGTACGCACCGGCGGGTAATCCGCGGCGCCGACATAGCGCAGCAACATGGCGCCGTTGCTGTGGCCGGCGGTGTTAAGGCAATTGGGGAAGCCCCAGGGCTCTGTGCCCGCGGCGCCGCGCAGTTCTTCGATGGTGGGGTGGCAGACCAGTATGCGCACACTCCCATCAGCCTCCCGTATCGCGCTGTGATTGTTGACGCAAACAGGGTGGTAGCGGTAGTCCAGGGATTCCATCCAGTGGTTGGACAGCTGGAAATTCCATGCCCGGCATACCTCTGGCGGAGTGAACTCGATCACCAGGGCCTGTTCCGGGCCCAGCTCCCAGCGACTGTTATGGTAGTGGATCTCCGGATCGCCGCCCGCGCGCAGGCACATCTGCTGGTCGTTGGGCGGCAGTGCATTCACATGGCGAGCGAAGCTCGCCATCCACTGTCTGAACAGGCCCGCCGTGCCCTC
>JAHEBL010000061.1:18062-21208 GCA_024642265.1 Haliea sp.
CGGGTGAGTTCATCCGCCGGGGTATCGGCTGCCAGCACCTGTTCGCCGGCGCGCTTGAGCCCCTCACAGAAGTCGCGCCAGAGTGCGCCCTCCGCCAGTCCGGCAGGCACTTGTTCCCCGCCTGGGCGACTAGACATAATACTTGATCAGTGAAAGCACCAGCATCAGCCCCACCAGGGGCATAATCCAGCGCTGGAGTTGCTGCATGCGCCCCGGATCTGTAGAGCCTGCAAAGTGCCTCGCCACTATCGTCATGAGGGCGACACCGCCAAAGATACCGAGCAGGATGAGCAGCAGGTTCATTGTACTGAAGGCAGCACCCGGTAGACTTCAGGGATCTGCTCGATGCTGTCGACGGAGCAACCCAGGTCTTTCAACAGACCATCCTCCAGGCTGTAAACCCAGCCATGCACCGTGAGGCTCTGCCCGCGCTGCCAGGCATTCTGCATAATAGTGGTGTGGCATACATTGGCCACCTGGGCGGAGACATTCAGCTCGCACAACAGGTTCAGACGAGCGTCCTCGTCCGCCAGCGCGTTGATGCGCGCGCGGTACTGGTGCAGGACATCCTTGATATTGCGCAACCAGTTGTCGATCAGGCCGTTGTCGGCATTCTCATAGGCCGCGCGCACGCCGCCGCAACCGTAATGACCAACAACGATGACGTGCTTGACCTTGAGCACGTCCACCGCGTACTGCAGCACCGTAAGACAGTTGAAGTCGGTATGCACAACCATGTTGGCGACGTTGCGATGGACAAATATCTCCCCCGGCAACAGGTCCACAATCTGGTTGGCGGGCACGCGACTGTCTGAACACCCTATCCAGAGGTATTCAGGATTTTGCTGGGCCGCCAGCTTGGCGAAGAATTCGGGATCGCTGGTGCTGATCCGGTTCGCCCAGCGCTGGTTCTTTTCGAACAGGGCCTCGAGCTTCCGGGGGTTGTCATCACTCATGGGTCTCTCACTCAGACAATCAGGCACTCAGACAATCAGGGTGCTCAATCGCGACAGGGTAGTTCGGTTACCGCCCTTGGCTTGCGATTGGGCCAGGGCCTTGCCTGCAACGCTCTCCATCTGCCGGGCGAGATGCGGCATATCCACGGCCGGGTACTGCTGTGGCTCCCAGGTAACCATCCCGATACTGACTGTTACCTGCAATACCGCACCGCGGCCATCGTCAACGGCGAAGCCCTCTATGTCGTCGCGCATCCGCTCGGCAATCTCCTGCCCCAGCATCTCGCCACTGCCCGGGATCAACAGTGCAAACTTGGAGCGGGACAGGCGTGCCATCATATCCGTGGCACGCAGGTCGGACGATATCCTTTCGGAAACCTTCTTCACCACAAACTGCCCACTGCGCTCACCGTAATGGTCATAGAGATCGTCAAACTCGTCAATTTCCATGATCAGGATGGTCAGCGCCTGGTCCGCGCGGCGCGCCCTGGCAATCTCCCGGGTGATATCTTTCTCGAAGCCGCGCAGGTTGCTGATCTGTGTCAGGGGGTCGAGCATTGTCAACCGGGACACCTGCTGCCGCGAAACTGCACCCTTGAAACATGCGGAAATCATCGTGGCAAGGTGAGCAATCAGTTGCTCCTCCCGCTCGCCGACCACCAGGCTGTCATCCTCCAGGCCGAGGTGCAGACTGCCGATCATCCGCCCGCTGTCTGTGAGTGGCATCAGCAGGGCGTAATCAATTCCCTGTTCGGTCTTCAGCACTTCGAACATACGGGTATCGGTAGGACTGAGCAGCACGATATCAGGCTCCAGTTCATACAGCTCCTGCATGACAAATGCGTCCTGGTGAAGTTGCAGGCTGTGGCCATAGCGCTGGCCGCCAACGATAAGCTCAGCCAGTATGTTCTCGGGGTCGTAAAGCCACAGCTCGGCCACGCGGAAGGAGAAGTGGCGCGGCATACTGACCAGCAAAATCTCCAGCAGCGCCTCCAGGTCCACCGCCTCGAGCAACATATGCTCAAGCTGCTGGGACTGGAGATACAAATAGCGATTTAACGTGATCGTTTCCGAGAGGCGACGCTGCCGCAACTCGCTCCGGGAAATCGCAGGTGGCGCGCCCTGGATCTCTTCATTGGCCGCGCCCAGTTCATTTTCGTCGATCATCAAAACCACCCACGTCGCGTCGGGCTGCCAGTGACGCCCGATCATCATTATATTGGCAAGCAAGTGTAAGCGCCCTATACTGCCGATGCAAACCTGGGGGTGGCAGGATTCGTAGCTGATCCGGCCTGAGATACCAAAATGGTAAACCCTTTGAACCTGATCCGGTTAATACTGGCGTAGGGAGAGGTGTCGCCAGCTTACCCCCTCCCCGTCTGTGCAACCGGCCAGCCAATTCTTCTGCAGCCGCTTGAGAGGCGCACCACATGAAGCTCCCGACTACTCTTCTGGCCACCTGCTGCCTGGCATCGCAGGCAGTGGCGGACCCGACCCGACTGGAAGAGGTGGTGGTGACAGCCGAGTTGCGTCCCGCCCCCCTGTTGGGCCAGGTGGGCAGCATCAGTGTCATCAGCGCCCAGGACATCCGCGAGCGCGAGGCGCAGCACCTGGAAGGAGTGCTCAGCCTCGCCCCCAATGTCAATTTTGCCGGCGGCACCTCCCGCGCACGGTTCTTCCAGATCAGGGGTGTGGGGGAACGCAGCCAGTTCCAGGAGCCCCTCAACCCGTCAATCGGCCTGATTATCGACGGTATCGACTTCAGCGGGCTGGGCGGTGCCGGCACCCTCTTTGATGTGCAGCAGGTGGAAATTCTGCGCGGACCACAGGGCACCCTGCACGGCGCGAATGCCCTCGCGGGCCTGATAGACATCCGCTCGGGCCAGCCCGAGGCGAAACCCGGCCTGCGCGTCGAAGCCGGCGCTGCCGACTACGACAGCTGGAATGCCGGGATAGTGGGCACCGGACCACTGATTGCCGACCAGTTACTTTTCCGCCTGGCGGTCAACCGCTTCCACAGCGACGGCTTCATCGAGAATGACTACCTCGGCCGGGACGACACCAATGGCCAGGACGAAACCACGCTGCGCGGCAAGCTGCGCTGGCTGCCCACCGGGCGCGATACGATAGACCTCACCGCCATGTACATCGACATCGACAACGGTTACGACGCTTTTTCCCTCGATAACA
>JAHEBL010000174.1 GCA_024642265.1 Haliea sp.
CTCATAAAAATCGGGCGCAGCCGGGTCTGCAGCGCCTGCTCGACCGCCTGGTCCCGGGCCAGACCCTCCCGCTCGGCGGTGCGGGTCTGGTGTACCAGCAGTATGGCATTGTTCACCACCAGTCCCAGCAGGATCACGAAGCCTATCATGGTCAGCAGGTCCAGGGGCTGGAAGGTGACCAGGTTGAGCAGTCGCAGGGCGATGACACCGCCCACCGTGGCAAGAGGCATGGCGAGCACAACCATCGCGCTGTCCCGGGGCGAGCGGAACAGGGCGGCCATCAGCAGGAACAGCACGATCAGGGCCAGGGCAAAATTCCCCGCCATCGACTTGATCGCCCTGCCCAGTGCGTTGGCACTGCCGCCGTACAGTATGTTGCCATCCTTGGGCATCACCTCTTCCAGGCGCGGCTCGACCTGTGATTTGACGATATCCAGCACGTGTTCCAGGGTGGTTTCGTCGTTGGGGTAGATATCGAGGGTGACAGTGCGCCGGCTGTCGATGCGAACCAGTTGGTCCGGTCCCACGGTGCGCTGGATGTCTACCAGTTCGGACAGTGGCACAATGGCGCCGCTGCGGGTCGCCACCGGCATCGAGGCCAGCTTTTCCGGTGAGTCCCAGGGCTCGGCCCGCAGGATGATGTCCATGCGCTTTTCGCCGTTGAAGTACTCGCCCACGTACTGGCCGCGACCCAGTGCGCGCACCAGCACTCCCACATCCGAGCGGTTCCAGCCGGCCTCCGATATCCGTCGGTCGTTGGGTACGAGCTGCAGCTCCGGCTCGGCCTGCTCGAGGGCGGGATTGGCCACGATGCCGATATTCGGTAGCGCCTCTTCCAGCAGTGACTGTGCCAGTTGCGCGGCTTCGGCCAGGCCGGCCCGGTCCCTTGACTGCAGGTGGATTTTTATCATCCTGTCGCCGCCGAAACCGGAAAAAAGGTTGCCCTGGGCGGCGTAGTGCTCGAGGTCCGGCAGGTCGGCAAAAATCTCCTCGTTGATGATTTTTTCCAGCTCCTTCACCCGGTCCTGGTCCAGCACCCGGGCGCCGATAGTCCCGCCGCCCGGCCAGTTGAGGATGTAGTAGTTTTTCAGGGCCGGCTCGCGCTCACCGCTCATGAAGGGCGCCATGCGTTCGTCCAGTACCTCCAGGTACTCGCTGGCAATAGTGTGTTCGCCGGCCCCCGGGGGAAACCAGAAATAGGCGTCCACCGCGTCGCGCTTGACCGGTGGCAGGTAATCGAGCTCCGGCAGCAGGGCGATACTGAGCACCAGCGGAAGGGTGACCATCCCCGCGACGATCCCCCAGCGCTTGACCGGGGTGTTGGTGATCGCCATGACCTGCGCGGTGATGCGGCGCCACAGTGTTACGTTGTGATCCTCAAGGCTGGTTTCACGCAGCCAGGTTTTGGCCGCCAGCGGAACGATGGTAACCGCCACCAGGGTGGACACGATCACGGCGATGGCAATGGTAATGGCCAGGTCGGCAAAGAGCTGGCCCTCCACCTCACGCATGAACAACACCGGCAGGAAGATGGCCACGGTTGTGGCGGTGGATGCCAGTAGTGCACCCCAGACCTGGCTGGAACCCTGCAGCGACGCCTCGGTGGCGGGCTGGCCTGTTTCCCGCAGGCGCACTATGTTTTCCAGCACCACGATCGCCGCATCCATGACCATGCCCACCGCAAAGGCCAATCCCGCCAGGGAGATGACGTTCAGGCTGCGCCCCGTCGCGTTCAGCACGATGAACGTGGCCAGCAGGGAGATGGGGATGGCGACCGCTATGATAAGCGTTGCCCGGACGCGGCGCAGGAACCACCACAGCACCCCGACCGCCAGGAATATACCCAGGAAGATATTGCCCGAAACCAGGGAGATGGCCCGGTAGATGAACACGGAGGCATCGAATGACTGGGCCATCACCAGCCCCCGATCCCTGAGTTCCCCCGCATTGAGTTCCTCAACGACCGCTTTCACCGCGTTGAGTGCCTGCAGGGCATTGGCGCCGTTTTCCTTGTCGATACGAACGCCAATGGCCGGGTTGCCATTCTGGGTGGTAACCAGCACCTGCTCTCCCCGGGTCACCTTGATGTCGGCGATATCACCCAGCTTCACCGGGCGGCCATCGCGCCACTCCAGTACAAAGTCGGACAGCTCCCGGGGCTCGTAGCGGCCGGTGAAGCGCAGGGTGTACTGGCGCCGTCCTACCTCGACGAAGCCGCCGCTGACGTCGTTGGCCTGGCCGAGCACTGAGGCCGTCTGCGGCAGGTCGATGCCGAGTTGGGCCGCCCGGTAGGGATCAAACAGAATTTCCAGTACCTGCTCGCCGCGCCCGTTGCCAAGGGATGCGCTTACCCTGGCTACCCCGGGAATGACTTCGATCGCCGGCCGCACCGTATCTTCAATAAACTGCATGTAGTCGCTGACCTGGCCGGGAGTGCCAGGTAACAATTGCATGAAAAAGTAGGTCAGGGCCGGCTTTTCGCCGCTGTCGCCCCCCAGCATGATCATCGGCTGGGTGGCGTCACGAGGCAGGGGATCCAGCCGGTTCATGCGGGAGATCACATCGACCAGGGTGCGCTGCATATCGGTTTCCAGGCCGAACTCCAGGTTGACCCAGCCCTCCCCGGGATTGGCGACAGCGGACATTTCCTTGAGGCCCGGCAGGCCGCGCAGCACTGCCTCGATGGGCTCGATGATCTCGGATTCTATTTCCCGCGGCGAAGCGGCCCGCCAGCCGGTCTGGATGGTTATCTTCGGGTTCTCGATATCCGGGAACAGTTGTACCGGCAGCCTCACCAGACTGGCGATACCGAACACCAGGATTATAGTGACAGCAACGATGACGGCCGCTGGATTATTCAGCGAGCTGGCGGTGAGTTTCACTGGTAAGCCCTTATTCGGCTGGTTGTTGTTATTTTAGCTGGTAGGGGCTCGATTGTAGGCAAAAGGGTGGTTATAACCAGCCCGGAGGAAGGATTATGGTGATTTTCCACATTTTTGTTTCCTAATTGTCGTGGCTCCCATCACTGCCACGCAAGTTTGCCAGTTGCCGGTCGTGGACACCGGACAGGGTGACAAGCGCGGCAACGGCCCCCAGCAGGGCCCACAGCATGTCGGACTGGGTGTCCCAGATATAGCCCTGGGTTCCCAGGAATGCCTCGGATGCTGTCCCGGTGAGAACCGCCACCCACCACTCGATCAACTCATAGAACGCCGAAAACGCCAGGCAGAGACTGACCACGAACAGGTTGCGCCAGGGGGCAGAGGCCACCACCGCCCTGCGGATCAGGATCTCCCGCGCGAGGATGGCCGGCACAAAGCCCTGCATGAAATGGCCCAGCTTGTCGTAGTTGTTGCGCTCCCAGCCGAACAGCGGTTTGAGGTAGTCGAACAGGGGCACCTCGGCGTAGGTGTAGTGGCCTCCTACCATCAGCACGACACAGTGGGCGAGGATGAGCCAGTAAAGCAGGGACGTCAGGCGGAAGCGGTTGTAGGTCCATGCCATGATGACCAGGCCAATTAACGCGGGCGCGACTTCCAGTGTCCAGGTGGGATAGTCGCGCGGCTGCACTGCCGACCACGCCAGCACCAGGAAAAAGACGGCCAGCCACAGCGTTTTCAACGGTATGTCCCCCGCAAATTCCCGACTACTACGCCACCGTGGGCTTGCGCCATGGGCTCAGTCCCTGACCCAGTAGCGTGTCATTTCGAGGTAGAGAAAAGAGGCAGTCCAGGTAATCAGCACCAGGCCGGTGAGGGCCTCGAGCCCGGCAAGATATCTCAGTTCGCCGTGGGGTACGACATCACCGAAACCCAGGGTGGTGTAAGTGCTGAAGGAGAAATAAACGCAGTCCATCAGGCTGCCCTCAAAATTGCCGTCGAACTCACCCCAGCCGTCTGCGTGGTGCATCCATAAAAAAGACAGGGCGAAGATCCAGATCTCTATCGCGTGGGCGCAAAGCGCGCCGAACACGCCCAGGACAATTCGAAAGCGGTGCCGTACTGTCAGTTTCGGCATCAATAAGGTGAAGCGGAACATGAATTCGTAGTGAATGATAACCACCGTGGCAATAACCATGATGTTCACAGCGAATACGGTCAGCACGTGGGACGGGCTCCTGCCTCTGCTTATTGCGGGTACTTTACCGCTTTATGGCTGTCGACGCATCGTCTCACCAGTCGCCCTGTCGTGGCAGCGAATCGCTGAACGGGAACCAGCCCGCCCGGGACTCGCAGTGCACGTGGACGGAGGGTTCCATATCAATATCGCCGCTGATATTGCTGCGGACGATATGCACTTCCCCCGGCCAGCGCTGCGAGCGAAAGAACAGTGTGGAGCCGCAACCGGAGCAAAAGCCCCGCTCGGAATCCGCCGAGGAACTATACCAGCGCAGGGCTTCGCCGGTCGTCAGCGTGAAATGATCCTGCGGCACGCCGACCCAGGTGACAACCGGTGCCCCGTGAGCGCGCTGGCAAAGGGAGCAATGGCAGTGGGCACACCAGAGACTGGGCGACTGGTATTCAAAGCTGACGTCGCCGCAGAGGCAGGCGCCGGTGTAAGCAGTCATGGGTTATTACTCCTTGCCTCGGCTACGCATCATAATTGAATTGAACGGACACGGGCATGAACGCTATCTTTGAACCGGATTGTAGCCGTCGGGGAATATTGCACCATGGTCAGATACGCATCCATTTTTATTTACATGCTGTTCGCAGCCGTTCCCGCGCATCTTTACGCCCTCGAGCGGGAGACGGTGGCTATAATTGGCACGGGTGATATGGGAGATTCGATTGGCCCCAAACTTGCGTTGAAGGGCTATCGCATCATCTACGGCAGTCGGGACCCCTCTCGACAGACTGTCCAGCAGCTGGTCCGCCTGACAGGGTTTAACGCAAGCGCGAAATCCCAGAAGGACGCTGCACAGGCGGCGGACATTGTTGTGCTCGTCGTGCCGTGGCCGGCCATGGAACAGGTTGCCCGGAATCTGGGTAATCTGGATGGCAAGATACTGGTGGATGTCTCCACCCCCTCCCGACAGGCAGAAGATGGTTATCTCGAAAGCCTGGTTGAAACCTCGAGCGCGCAAATGATCCAGGCATGGAACCCGGGGGCCGCAGTGGTTAAGACTCTGTTGGCTGGCTCCAATGTGATTGATGATCCGATGAGCCTGGGGGCGCGTGTTACTACCTTTATTGCCGCCGACGACCGAAGCGCAAAGGAGACTGTTGCCAGAATCGCCAGCGAACTGGGGCTGGAGCCGCTTGACGCGGGGCCACTGCGCCATGCGCAGGAAATAGAGGCATTGGGCAGGTTGTGGTTTGTGCCTGTGCTCCAGAAGCGGCGCCAGGGTTTTGAGCTGGGCCTTCTGCCCAGTAACTACTGGCACTGTATATGGGATGACAACTGGTATGAGCCGGT
>JAHEBL010000175.1 GCA_024642265.1 Haliea sp.
TAATTCATGTCGTTGTTCTTCACGATATTGTTCAGGCCCTCCCCGAACACGTTGTCACCCAGCTGCACATCCCCTTCGCGGTCATTCTGCATCAGGGGCAACATCCCCTCCAGCCAACCGGTCATGATGCTGCCCATGTACTCGCCGCGGTACTGCTTGTACATCTCGATGAAGGTCTTCTGGGCCTGCACCGTATCCGTGGGGCGGGTGCGGGAACAGGCCATGGCGTATTTTTCGGTCTCTTTTTCGAGGTCCTCCAGGGGCACTACCGAATTGACGAAGTTATTGCACTCCTTCATTTCCTGGGCGGTGAAGGGCCGCCCGGTGAACAGCATCTCCTCGAACTTGCGCAGGCCCATCATCTCGATCCAGGTCCACATCCGCGGGCCCCAGCCCACGTAGCGGAAGGCCGGGTGACCGAACAGCGCCTCGTCCGAGGACACCAGCAGGTCCGCGTCCCCGGCCTGGTAAAAGTGCCAACCGTAGCAGTAGCCCTTGGCCTCGACGATGCTGATTTTCTTGAATTCCTGCAGCGGGCGGCAGCCGGCGCGAGCCTTGGAATAGTGGTCCGTGAGGTTGTGCAGGAAGCGGTAGGATTTCTTGGGGGGATATTTGACCTCGGGATCGTTGATCCCGATTTCCCAGCGCAGGTCGACGTCCTCGTCGCTTTCCGACAGCATGTCGGCCTGCTCGGGCAGGTCGCCCCCGGAGCCGAAGTGCTCGCCCTCCCCGCGAATCACCAGCACCTTGACGTCGTCGTCCGTGTTGGCCCCGTGGATCAGGTCGGCGTACAGCTGGCGCATACCCGCGGTGGTGGCGTTCTGCGCCTCGGGCCGGTCGAAGGTCAGGTAGGCGATCTTGTTCGCCTTGTCCTTGTCGTAGCGAATGTACTGTCTGGCCTCTTCCTTGAGCTCTTCGTAGTCTTTCATGGCGTCTCCACATTGGCAGGTTTGCAGGCCCGGCGGGGCCCGCCGGGTTCTCATTAGAACACAACAATGTCGTTCATTTTCAACATCTGGCGTGGTAGTATAGACCGTTCATGCAAGCCCATCCGCCCCGCTTCCGCGGACGCCCGATGGATTGGACGAAACCATGGACAATAACGACTTCTACAGCCTGCAAGGCCCCCTGGATTCGATACCGGCCAGCCGCCAGACCCGCAGCGCCAACCTCGCGGGATTCAGCGGCCTGGTCCGCAGCATGGGCGCCGACCCCGTACCCATGCTGGAGCGCCACGGCCTGGATCCCCAGGTGATCCGCGACCCTGATCATTTTATCGACTGCAAGTCGGTGGTCGACCTGCTCGAGTACAGCAGCACGGCGCTGCGAGCCCCCCTGCTGGGCGTACAGCTGGCTCAATGCCAGGATCCCGAGGTGTTCGGCTGCGTCGCCACCCTGTGCCGCGCGGCACCCACCGTGCGGGACGCCATCAGCAGTTTCATCGAATACATTCCCATCGTGCATTCGCCCCAGGCGATGCTGGAACTGGTCGAGAGCAAGGACACGGCAGAGATCCGCTGGCGGGTGAGTGCGGAGCTCGGCTCCAACTACCAGGCAAACTACAAGGCGGCCCTGCTCAATCTCAAACTGCTGAGGATGGTCGGCGGGCGCGGGTTCCGCCCCACCCAGGTGAACCTGGCGGTCGATCCGAGGCTGCAGGACATCCCCGAGCTGGAGAAACAACTGGGTTCGAAATTCAACCGCACCCGCGGGGAAAATGCCATCGCGTTCCCGGCCAGCGTACTCGACCAGGCCGTCCACACGTCAAACCGGCTGGTCTACAAATTGCTGGGGGGCTATCTGCAGCAGGTCAAGTCCGCCTGCCGGACGACAACGGCGGACCGCGTAGAGGACTACGTTCGGGGTTCGCTGTCTGCGGGAAACTGCTCTATCGAGCGCTGCGCGATGAAGCTGGACATCTCGGTTCGCACCCTGCAGACCCAACTGGCCGAGGACGGGCTCAGGTTTTCGGATATCCTGGAAAGGCAGCGTTTTGAACTGGCCAGGCAATACCTGGAGCAGGACAACCTGTCGCTGGACGACGTGGCGGACCTGCTCGGTTACGCCGAGCAGTCCAGTTTCGGACGCGCCTTCAAGCGCTGGACCGGGTTGACCCCGAAACTCTACCGCCAGCAACTGGGTACTCCGCGTCGGGCGCCCATGCCGGCAGCGTTCAGCCTGGCATTTGCGAATCGCGCGGCCGGGGTCTGAGCACCCAAACGCCGGCGCCGCGGCCCCCGGGACAGGCCAATCAGTGCCAACCCCGCAAATTCCCGCGCATTTCAGCCTGTTTGGCCTCAAAAACCTGTCGCAAGCGGGCCAGTGGCTGAGGCTGGTTGTCGGAAGCGTCGTAGGCTTCCCGCGGGTCGTTCTCCAGGTCGAACAGCCACTCTTTCTGCGGCACCCTGAAGGCTAGCGGGGTGGCGTCGGTGGCGTAGCTGACACCCGCCGCTCCGCGATACTTGAAGCGCTCGTCGCGCACTGCGAACAGTTGGTCGCTGTCGTAGTAGTACAGGTAATCGTGGGGGGTCTCGCCGCCCTGCGTGAGTACGGGGAGGATGCTGCGGCCGTCCAGGCTGCGGTCGCCGGGAGGCGGCAGGTCGAGAATCTGCAACAGGGTCGGCAGCAGGTCCGTGCCCATCGCCATCGCCGGTTCGGTCCTGCCGCCGGGGATACGCGCCGGCCAGTGGGCGATGAAGGGTACCCGCTGTCCCCCTTCGAAGGTGCTGCCCTTGCGCCCGCGCTGGCTGCCGGCATCCCCGAGAAACCAGGGACCATTGTCGGAGGTGACGAGGATGAGCGTATTTTCCAGTTCGCCACGCCGCCGCAGCGCATCGAGTATCTGTCCCACGCCCTCGTCGATTTCTTCCAGGACGTCGCCGTACAGGCCGGCCCCCGATAGTCCGCGGCGAGCGTCGCGCACGTGGAGCGGGTCATGGGGGAAATTGTGGGCGAAGTACAGGAAGAAGGGCTGCGAGCTGTCCTGCTCGATAAACGCAAGGGCCTCGCGGGTGTAGACCTCCGTCATGCGTGTCTGGTCCGCCGGGGCAGGTGTGTCCAGGGAGCGATTGCGATACCAGGCAAAGGGTTGCATGTCATTGCTGTAGAGCGCGCCGTAGAAGAACCCGAAGCCCATGTCGTTGGGCAGGCTGGGGCTGCGGTCGCCGAGGTGCCATTTGCCGATCATGCCGGTGCGGTAACCGGCGGCGCCCAGCACGTCGGCGAGGGTAATCTCCTCGGCGGGCAGGCGCAGGTGTGCATCGTGGGATCCCAGACGCGGCAGAATGCCCTGCAGCCGGTCGGTGGGAAAAACCACATCGGGCAGTCCTGCCCGGGGTGCTAGCCGCCCGGTGAGGTAGCCGGCCCGGGCCGGTGTGCACACCGGCGACGGGGAGTGGAAATCGCTGAGGGTGACGCCCTGTGCCGCCAGCCGGTCCAGGTTAGGTGTGGCGATCAGGCCGGGATTGGTGACGCCCGCACCGATATCGCCGTAGCCCATATCGTCGTAAAGAAAGAAAATGATATTGGGGGCATCGGGAGCGAGCCGGGTGCTGGAGGCCAATTGCTGCAAGTATTGTTTTTTAGTCTCGAGATGTGCCCGATCGTCCTCCTGCTGCTGCAACGTGGCATACAGGAAACCGACGTAGGCCACCAGCGGAACAAGCAGCGTCAGCAGGGTGGCCAGAATGGCGCGCAGCCATCTGCCAAGTAGTCTGAACACGGGTATCCTGCCCTTGCCTGTTGCCAGCGATAGCCGTGTAAGCTACCACACTTGCCGGTGACTGTTCAGGCTTTCCCGGCGGTACGCGACTGCAGCATCACCGCTACCAGGGCGTCCCGGCCACCAATGTCGAATTGTCCGGGTGAAAATAAGTTGCCCTGCCAATTCCTGCAGAAACTGATTTTGGGTAACCTGTATTCAACGGGAATGGATAACAAGAAAGAGGGGAATATGCCCAACAGGATACCCACTGAGTTGGCCGCACCGCTGTTCAACCCCGCAACATTTTCTGTTCGCGGTGCCGCCGACGATATACTGTGCCGGATTCGCTCGGAATACCCACTGTGTGTCGCCGAGATTCCGGGATTTGACCCGCACTGGATCGTCTCCCGTCACGCCGATGTCATTGAGGTTGGAAGTCGCAATGATGTTTTCGCCAGTGCGGTCAATTCGGCTACCCTGATTACACAAGCAGGCGAGGAACTGGTAAAACAGTTCACTCATGGCGATCCAAACCTGTTTCATTCGCTTGTCCAGATGGATGGCGATGAGCACAGGAAGCATCGGGCTTTGACCGCCGAATTTTTCAACCCGAAGAATGTCCGCAACCTGGAGCAAAGGGTGCGCAGGACCGCGCGCAAACACGTGGACACCTTGCTGGCCTCCGGAGGGCAGCTCGATTGGGCAAAAGACGTCGCCGCCCGCTTCCCGCTGGAGGTGGTCATGGATCTGGTGGGTGTTCCGCCGGAGGATCACCCCAAAATGCTGCGTTTGACCCAGTGGTTGTTCTCATGGGCGGATCCGGACCTCGCACGGCCGGGCACGGATCCAGCCGATCCTGAGCAGCAGGCGAAATCCTGGAAGATCATTTTTGACGAATTTTCCGAGTATTATCTCGATTTGATGCGTGCGCGGCGCGAGCGTCCCAGGGACGACGTTGCCTCGCTGATCGCTAACGGCCAGATTGACGATGGGCCTCTGAGCGACTGGAATACGGTGTCATACTTTGCCATCCTCGCCACCGCGGGTCACGACTCGTCAGCGCACACAATTGCTACCTCCATGTGGCAGCTGGCTGAGAACCCGCACCTGCTGAGGGAGTTGCAGGACGATCCCCGTAAAATTACACAGTTTATCAACGAGTCAATTCGATGGGCTACGCCGGTCAAGCATTTTGTGCGCACTGCCATCGAGGAGACCGAGTTGGCGGGCCGGAAGATTGCGAAGGGCGATCGGCTGTATTTATCCTATCTGTCTGCAAATCGTGACGAGACCGAGTTCCCCAACCCGTTTGAGTTCAGCCTGGGCAGGGCTGTCAACCGGCAGGTTTCCTTCGGTTTCGGGGCACATCTGTGCCTGGGTCAACATCTCGCGCGGCTGGAGATGCGATGCCTCTGGGAAGAACTGCTGCCCAAACTGAAAAGCGTCTCTATGGCCGGTGAAGGCAAATTGATACATTCGGAGTTTGTCTCTGGCCCCAAGTCGGTTCCGATTCAGGTTGAAACCGTCTAGGGCACCTCTGATTAATTCGGTGATACCTCAGGCTTTGCGTCTGCTCTGCCCGGTAGGCGCAGTCGCGCAGGAAGGCTGGTTGCCTTTCAAGCGGCTGCAACGCGGCGGGCAGAGCAGACGCAAAGCCCCGCAGGGCGGGCCTCTGGCGCCCATTGGACTGCGTTGCACCACTCGT
>JAHEBL010000176.1 GCA_024642265.1 Haliea sp.
GGTTGAGCAGCGAAATATCTATATTGAGTTCGTCCTTCCACATCTGCTGCAGGGCAATCGCAACTTTGCGGTGATTCTCACTGGTGTTGAACAGGTATTCCAGACCAGGCCACCCTTGCCCTTGGGGGTATCCCGCTTCCGCAAGGAGAGCCCTGGCCTGGTCCGGATTGTAATGCTGGATTTCCGGTGAGGTGTAATCGGGTGTTCCTGCAGGCACCAGGGAAAAACTGGCCAGTTCGGTGCCTTGCAATACCGTTGCGACAAGTTTTTCCCGGTCGACCGCCATCGCAAGCGCCATTCTTACTCGCCGGTCGTCGACCGGGGAACGGTTGACGTTGAATTGCAGGAAATAGGATCCCTGCCACGGAGCCTGCCGATAGGGAGAGTCAGCCATATCGAGATAGGCGGGTATTTTGCTGAGCGGTACCTGGCTTGTGTAGTGCAACTGCCCGGCGCGGAACATTTTTTCCTCGCCCACCGCGTTTTCAATAGGGTGAAAAACAACGGCGTTCAGCGCAACGTTGTCAGCATTCCAGTAGGTCTTGCTTTTGGTGACGACGAGCCGGCGGTTCAGTTGCCATTCGGTCAGCGTAAACGGTCCGTTGCCGACAAAATTCCCGACCCGTGTCCAGGGTGTGAAACGGTCGGTAAACCTGCCGTGTGCCTCAACCGTAGGGCGATGTACCGGGAGGGCAGTGTAGGTCCCCAGTGTTCCGAGGAAGTATGGGTCCGGGTGTTCCAGAGTAATCTGCAATGTAAGATGGTCCAGAACGCGGATTCCAAGGGTGTCGGGGTCCGCAAGGGCGCCCTTGGCATAAGCTTGTGCGCCCACAATGGGGAACAGCGAATACGCCAGCTGGTTGCCGAGATCCGGATGCAGGGAGCGCCGCAGTGACCAGGCGAAGTCTTCAGCCGTAACCGGGTCGCCATTCGACCAGCGGGCCCTGGGGTTGAGGTAGAAAGTCATGATCCTGCCGTCGTCCGAGACTTCCCAGCGTTCGGCTACCCCGGGCTCCATCTCCAGCGTCTGCGGATTACGGACCACTAGACCTTCATACAGTGCGCGGGCAATATTGACCTCCGGGCTGCCACTCATGACATGGGGATCAATAGTCTGCGGCTCTGTGCCATTACCAAAGTGCAGTACACCGTCCCGGTTTCCTGCGACCACATTGGATTCTCCCCGGCTGCAGGCGACCAGAGCGGCGATGATCAATGTCGCCACGATGCCGCAGGAAGATCGTCCCGGGGACTTAAAGGAAATTGTCATCGCATGCGCTTTTTCTGCTGTTGCTTCTTAACTGAAGTGTAGGTCACAGAAAACTAAAACGCCCGAAGTGGATAGATAACCCGGCTATAAACATAAACGGGGGCTACCTCATGCCAGCTCTCGCTCGAACAGCGCCAGCAAGCGACTCCATGCGCGCTCCGCCTGAACTTCGTTGTAAACGACTGAGTCCGGTGGACACCAGCCATGCAGGGTATCTTTGTAGACTTCGATCTCCGCATCGATGCCGGCGCTGTCGAATGCCTGACGCAACAGCACTTTGGCTTCAGGATCTTTCTCGTCATCGTTCGCAGCGATAGCGATCAGGAAACCCGCTTTCATCTGCGGTATCAGCAAATGTGGGCTGTCGTCATCGTTGGTCGCCAAACCGCCGCCATGGAATGAGCCACCCGCACCGATTCGCTCAGGCATGGCCGCGGCAAGGCGCATCGTGTAAGAGCCCGTCATGCAGTAACCGATCGTGCCGATTTTTCTGGAGGTGTCGACTGAGGGCTGCTGATCAAGAAATGCAACGAAAGCGCGACCGTCGGAGATACAGGTTTCGGGTGATAGGGATCTGGCGTGCGGCATGAGGCGCTCGCGTACTTCGGGATTGCTGAAAGATTCGCCGTCGGCAATAACCGGACCTTTGGCAGTGCGATAGTAAGGGTTGACCACCAGTACCGAATAACCGGAGGCCGCAAGACGGCTACCAATCATTCTGAAAGATGTACGAATACCCATTATGTCAGGCCAGACTATGACGGCCGCATGTGTGCCCTCTGCTGGATGCACAAAGTAGCAATCTGCCATGCCATCGGGCGTTTTGACAACGACCTCCTGCTCCACAACGTCCGCCGCATCGGCGACCGCCGGCAGCATCATGGCGATGGCGGCGCCTGTACTGCGGATATTGAATTCGCGACGTGTCATCCCTTTTTTCTGAAAGTAATCGGCGTTGTCCTTTTCGGACAGTTCATCGCACATGGTTTGCTCCCATAGTTTGCCAGGAAATTGAGTGGCAACATCTCCGGGAAAAATAGCATATTACCCGGTAGTGACAAGTTAATTTATTAGTGCGTTTAGCGAATGGAGCAGGGTGTGAGCCTGAATATATCCGGCTGGACTTTGTGCGATTCAGGCACTTAACTTGGCAGAACCACAACCTGTATTGCAGCTGCAAAGTGATTAATCGTCTACACTATCGCATTGTTCCGAGTGACACTTCGAGAGAGGCAAACCAACATGAATCGACTGGCTACGCTGGCGACCGCACTGACGGTCACGTGGGCGGCTTCGGCACTGGCGGACTGGACTGATGCGGCCTGCGAAATTTACCCCAAGGGCGCAGACCATACCGACGTATTGATCCCCTGCACCTTTGCCCAACGGCAAGGGTACATCACTATCACCCGCTCCGACGGCGTGACGCACGAGCTTTCGCCGGTGGGCGATTCGCCCGGCAACTACAAGGACCAGAATGGCCGCACGGTTTACCGGCAGAGCGGGATGGGTGACCAGGGCCTGATATTCCGTTTCCCGGACGAGAGCATCTTCGTATACTGGGACGCCACCGTGCTGGATCCGGTCGATGAAGACTATCCGACCTGGCCGTTCACCACCGCCGAGTATGACGCCACGGCATTGTTCAACTGCCGGGCTCCTGGTGATTCGGAGTTCGGCAGTTGTCCGGGCGGTATTATGCGCATGGAGAACAAACAGGCCTCGATCACCGTTCGGAACCAGGCAGGCGAGCGGTTCACGATCAACTTCATGACCGACTACGTCAATGCGGCCAACCGCGAACTCGAGGCCACGCTGGAGGATGACACCTGGACCCTGGTCTTCAGCAACGGCGAGGTCTGGGAGGTGCCGCTGGCGGCCATCGAGGGGGGCTAGACTAATGCACAAACGTATCCTGATCAGTCTGCTGACGCTGCTCTTCGCTGCAGCCTGCACGCCGGACAACGGCCAATCGGTGTCGTCGGCGCCGGAGCCGGAGACCACCGTGGCGGATGCGCTTCCCGCAACCGTCGACGCGCAGCCGGATGCCACCATCAGTGAACTGGCCGGCACTTCCTGGCGGCTGGTCAAAATCATGTCCATGGATGACAGCCTGGATGAGCCGGAAGAAAGCGCGGCGTACACGCTGGAGTTCGGCGCTGACGGCCTCGTGGGCATGCAGGCCGACTGCAACCGCGGCAGCGGCAGCTGGACTTCCGAGTCGCCGGGACAACTACTTTTTGGACCAATCGCCGCGACCATGGCCGTGTGCCCGCCGCGCTCGCTGTCCGGGAAGTACCTGGCCCAGTTCGAATGGGTGCGCAGCTACGTGCTCAGAGAAGGCCACCTGTTCCTGGCCACCATGGCCGACGGCGCCATCATCGAATTCGCGCCGGCCGTGGCCGCGCCGCCGGCCGCCACGGTGCTGGGCGAGGCCATCCGCACGGCCGACGCGGCTCAGATGCAGGACGCCGTGCTGAGGCGGCTGTTCGACTGGTACGCGGCGCAGCAGGGCATCGTGGTGACGGAATCCGAGCTCGACGGTTATCTTGCGGCCCTGAAGGCCGGCGAGGAGGCTGAGGGCCTGACAGCATGGGACGACCTGACGCCAGAGGAGGCAGCTGAAGCCGATGCCATGCGCCGCCAGTTTGGCAGCAGCCTGATCCGTCAGTGGAAGCTCAACAAGGCGCTTTACAAGCAGTACGGCGGCCGCATCATCTACCAGCAGCTCGGTCCGGAGCCACTGGACGCCTACCGCGCGTTCCTCGAGGAGCGCGAGCGGGCCGGCGACCTCCGCATCGAGAATCCGCAGATGGCGGACGCGTTCTGGCGCTATTTCACCGACGAGTCGATCCACGACTTCATGGAACCGGGCAGCGATGACGAGGCCCGGGCCTTCGCAGTGCCGCCCTGGCAATAGCAGCACTGAGCCCCCTGGCCCCCTTGGCTTGGGGGTAGCCAGTGCTCAGACGATTCGGTTCTCCGTTTTCTATTGCAAATACAGCGGATCGGTAGTATTTAATCTACCTCGCGAACCGGCGGAAGCAACCCGATCGGCCGCGGTCATGGATGTTTCAACCTATTGAGCGATTCTGGAGAGAGAGTATGAGTAAAGTGAAAGTGTTTGCATTGGCAGCAGGCTTTTTGCTGCCGGGGCTGCTGTCCGTGCCAGTGCTGGCCGATTCAACCCAGGCGAGCTGCGAATTCCGCAGCCATGGTGACTTGAAGAAAGACAGATCCGGCCCGTGTTCTTTTTCACAGAGTCAGGGATATGTCGATATCACTTTGAAAAACGGCAAGACATTCAACCTGAGCGCGGGTAACAAAGCCAACCACTTCAAGGACCAGGAGGACCACAAAGTGGTGAGAACCTCCGAAGGCAGTACCCAAAAATATAAGTGGGACGAGAAATCCATCACCGTATCTTTTGATGGCGGTGGCCACTCTGCCGAGCACAAGCAACAAGCTGCTGGAGAAACCGGACAAACACCCAAGGACCTGAAGGATCTGGTGGGCGCAAAGGATGTGCACGGTGAAGAACAATTGAGCAAGCGCGGCTATGATTTTGTAAAAAGCGAGGTCTCGGGTGATTCGGTTTATGCCAACTGGAAGAACCGCAAATCGGGCCAGTGTATAGCAATACGTACCGTCAATGGCCACTATAATTCGATCATCAATTCGCTGCCCTACGATTGCAATAACTAGGCCGGCGGCTTACCACTGACAAGAGCAGGTAGAGATATGAAAACCTCTGTTGGGCAAGTTTTTCTGTCAGGGCCACTCCTGGGTATTGCCATCAGCCTGCTCGCGTCCTGCGGTTCAATAGGTGATGTGGGAGATGTCAAGGAGGCGAATAAACTCGCGATCGCCTGCAAGACCAACGAAGCGCTTGCAGCGGTCGACAGGGCGGCAGGTGGAGGCGGCCTGAGCGCTTACATTGCGGATCTGCAGCGAGCCGTGATCCTGCGCGACGCGGGCAGGATAGCGGAAGCCGACGCGGCATTGGCCGAGCGTAACAAGCGGGCCGGTACCACTGCGGAGGATGCCGCCGAAGCCGAGCAGTCAGTGGAAAAGAGCGTTGAAGAGCTTCGTTCGGC
>JAHEBL010000177.1 GCA_024642265.1 Haliea sp.
CACTTGTAGCCGGTCTGCTCGGCGAAGCTGTTCAGGCCCCACTTGTAGCCGGTCTGTTCAGTGAAGCTGTTCAGGCCCCACTTGTAGCCGGTCTGTTCGGTGAAGCTGTTCAGGCCCCACTTGTAGCCGGTCTGCTCGGTGAAGCTGTTCAGGCCCCACTTGTAGCCGGTCTGCTCGGCGAAGCTGTTCAACCCCCACTTGTAGCCGGTTTGCTCTAAATAGTTGTTGAGGCCCCACTTATACCCAGCCTGCTCAGCATAACTACGCACACCCCACTGGTAGGAGGACGTATCAGCGAAAGCTTGTGATTCGGGTTTGGTAGCGGACGAGTCGCCCCACTTGTAGCCGCTGCGGCCGGTGGAGGATTCTGCCCAGGCAGCCTTTGTATCAGTCTGCTCCAGCTTACGGCCCCATTTATAGCCGGCGGGGCCGCTGGTGGTATAACTCTCGCTGCCGGCCAGGGAGTGGCTAACCCTGTGTACAAGGCTGCTCCCGTTGGCATTTGATGACTGGCTCGCGTCCGCCAGGACGATGGAGGGCGCCATGAACGCCATTGCAATGCTGCCGACGCCTGCGTAACCGAGAGTTTTGATCGTATTCATGTGTTTGCCCGCCTTCTTTAGTATGCGTTTTTTACCCAAAATGTGACGCTGTTCCGCCACTATGATCCCAGCCTGAGACTGCTCTCACATCTCCTTGGGTAGATGCTTGACTTCTTTATACGGGTAGGGGGCGAGTAGTAGAAGAGGCGTATATAACCTTTTTGGGGTACCACCTCTGGAGGGCGGCTGGGGCAGGTCGGGCCAGCGGTGCTCTCTGGCACCTTAAGTCCAAGTAATATAATAGAAAAGTGTGGAAACTGAGACCGGGTCGTTGACCCGTAAGGGGTATCAGTTCAAGGCGCGCTATGTGGGGCTTTCAGGGGCCTTTCACAACGGGCTGGAGCGGCTCTTTGGCGGAGAGCTTCTCTATCGTATCGCGCTCCTGGAGGTAGAGCTGCATCCAGTTAAACGGGTGCGTTGCCCCGTCCGTGGGCTCTCTGTCTGGAGAGGAGGGGGGAATGCGCTCGATGTGGGCTTTCACGCCCCATTTGCGTGTCGCGCTATAGCCCTTTTCCGCGGGTTCTGGCGACACCATGGTGCCCAGGCCGGGCAGGCTCGCAGTGCCGTCTTCTTCCACGATGGCGGGCCCCTGTGAATGCGACATCCCGGCCAGCTCGCGCTCGATGTCCATGTCGGCATTGCCGCAGCCGCGCTCGCCAAGGGTGACTGCCCTGGCGGCATTCACATAGCCGTGCCCCTGCTGGAATGGGCTGTACGCCAGCAGGCCGTCGTTGTTGATGGCCGGCTCGGCGCTCGACATCAGCTTACATTTTATGTCATCGGGACTGAGGTCGGGCTCGAGCTGCAATAACAGGGCGGCCAGCCCCGATACCACTGCCGCGGCCTGGGAAGAGCCGGTCATCACCAGTTCGCCGGTGCGCAGCATGTATTCAGGGTGCTGCTGGGTAAGGCTCGAACCCGGCCGGGTCAGGCCCGTAATATGGCCTCCGGGGGCGACGATGTCTGGTTTTATATGGGCACTCGGTGTAGGGCCGCGAGATGAAAAGTCGGGAATATAGTCGTCGTCCTTGTCATACGGTGTCCATGAGTCAGTGACGGCCCCCACGGTGATGATGTACGGCAGGTTCCCGGGGGAGCCGATGCTCATCGGGTCCGGTCCCTCGTTCCCGGCCGCGGCTATTACGGTTATACCACTCGCCCAGGCGCGCATGAGGGCCTGGTTGATCGGGTCCAGCCAATAGTACCAGCGTGGCCGCGCGGCGAATGACAGGTTGAGCACCCGGATATCGTAGCGTTCCCGGTTGTCGATGACCCACTGTACGGCGCGCACAATGTCCAGGAAGTCGCCCTGGCCTTCCACGTCGAATGCCTTGACCGAAACCAGGTTCACATCGGGGGCAACACCCTTGTAGGCTCCGGTCGGAATCCCTGCCAGGGTTACCGGGCCGTTGTGCGCGATAACGCTCGTCATATGGGTGCCGTGCCCGCTGGCGTCGAATACCTCCTCTGCCAGCTTGTCGGAAATGGCGTCGTAGCGCGCGAGCACGCGGGGCCTGGCGCGGGTATCCGTGGTAAGTGCCGGCTGATCCCACAGGCCGGAGTCGATAATGGCAACGGTGATTCCACGGCCGGTAACGCCGTTGCGGTGGAGTGCATCTACGCCGATGACGGTGTTGTAGTAGAAATTTTCGTGGTTGTCGTCGTAACCGGGTATGAGTTCTATCGAGCAATCGCCGACGAAGCTTGCCTCCAGCTCGAAGTCGCGCTGGTGCAGCGGCTGGTCGGCTGGTGATTCAAACACGATTCGGAGATCCTGCGATGCTGTGAGGGTGGGCATAGGGTGCCCCTCGCCACTGATTTCAAGCAGTGCCGAGCCGCGGGTGGACGAGGCAAACAGAGCCTGATCGAGCTTGTGTTCACCCAGGTAAATTTGCTTGATCTGGCCGAGCTGGGCGGGCCAGGACATTTTCAGGCGCTCCAGCCGTGCCGGGGCCGGCTTTTTGTTGTAAAGCGTCCAGTTGATTGCCGAATCGCCGAGCATCAGTTCCAGTGAGCCACCGATTTCGCAGGGCTTGTCCGGCTCGGTTCCGGTATCCGGCGGCTGGGCGGAGACGGACAGGTCATCGAAAACCCGTTTCACCCTGGGGGACTCCACTACCTTTGCCAGCTGGTCGTGGGTCAGTTCTGCGCCAACGGCGTCGATGATGTGCAGGTCATGGGTTACGGTGCCGCCTTGCGCCGTCACCAGTGCGCCCAGTTCGGCCGACGAGCTGCCCTGCAGAAAGACCTTTAGCGTTTCAGGTGCGGCGGACTGCCCGGCCGTCGTCGTGGCAAAAACGGCGAGGCATGCCGGTATGGCGGCCAGGAAAATACGGTATCTCATTCAGGGACGTGTATTCAGACAGCGCTTTTGGCATGGGTGCCGTAGATTTCCCAGGTGAATACCTGGCGCAGCATATCCGGCACATCTTCAGGATAGATAGGCATGGCGAAGTAAAAGCCCTGCAGGAGGTCGCACTCCTTTGCCACCAGGTAGGAAAGCTGGTACTCGTCCTCGATGCCCTCGGCGATCACCTGCAGGTTCAGTGTCTTGGCGAGCGCGATGATCGCGTCGACGATAGCCGCGCCGTCGGGGCTGTGCAGGTCGGCTACAAAACTCTGGTCGATCTTCAGGGTGTCTATAGGGAAGCGCTTGAGGTAGCTCAAGGAAGAATACCCGGTACCAAAGTCGTCAACGGCCAGTTGCAGCCCCAGTTCCTTGAGCGCGCCAAGCTTGGCTATGTTGGTTTTGGCATCGGTCATGATGGCGCTTTCGGTAAGCTCCAGTTCCAGCCGCTCCGGCGGCAGCTTTGAGCGTTTCAGGAAGCGCCCTATCCATTCGGGCAAGTCGCTCTGGTTGAACTGAAGCGGTGAGATATTGACGCAAACGCGGAAGGGCTTTATGCCCAGGGAGTCCCAGTAAAGGCAGTGTCTTGCCACCTCGCCCATGACCCATTCGCCCAGCTCGATAATCTGTCCGGTGCTTTCTGCAACCGGGATGAATTCCAGCGGTGAAACCATGCCCCGGGTTGGGTGCTTCCACCGAACCAGCGCTTCCATGCTGACCACCTCGCCCGACCTCGTGTCTATCTGGGGCTGGTAGCGCAGTTCAAGCTCATGGTTGCGCATGGCATTGCGCAACTCCTCTTCCATTTTCAGCTGCTCGACCGCTCGGGAGTTCATCTCCTCGTCATAGAAGCGGTAGCAGGCACGCCCTTCCGCCTTGGCCACATACATGGCGGTGTCGGCGTTGCGAACCAGGGTGTCGGGATCCTTGCCGTCGTGTGGAAAGATCGCGATACCGATACTGGGGGTCACCACGGGATTATGGGATTGCAGTGCTATCGGTTCAGAAAGGGTATTCAGTATGCGTTTGGCCACCCTCTCCACATGCATCATGTCTTCCACGTCCGACAACACCACGGTGAACTCATCACCACCCAGCCGGGCAATTTCAGTACTGCCCGCGGCCGGGCCATCATCGTCTTCCTCCGCATCCTCGTCGGAGAAGTAGTTGATCGCGTCGTCCTCGCGCAGTTCCATGGTCAGCCGTTTGGCTATTTCCACCAGCAGGCGGTCGCCGCGGCCGTGGCCGATCGAGTCGTTGATGCGCTTGAAATGGTCAAGGTCGATAAACAGCAGGGCGGCGTTGGAGTTGCGCCGCTGGCTGCGTTTCAGTATGCGCGTCAGTTGTTCGTTGAAACTGCGGCGGTTGGGAAGGCTGGTCAGGGGGTCGTAGTAGGCCAGGTAGCGCAGCCGGTCTTCCTGGCGTTTCAGCGCGTTGAACGCGTTACTGGCGCGCAACATGTACTGAACGTCGCGGCCCAGCAGCGACCAGTTCACGGGCTTGGTCTTGTACTGGGTGGCGCCGGCCTGGAACCCGGCATCAATGGAGCGGCGATCGTCCGAGCCGGTCACGATCATGATGGGAATTGATTCGCCCTGCGGTAACTGGCGGATGCGCTCGCAGACCTCCAGGCCCGTCATGCCTGGCATCTCCACATCCAGAAACACGAGATCAGGCCGTTCGCGCACGAAGACATCCAGTGTTTCAGGCCCGTCCGCGGCCTCAACCACAATCATGCCCTCGGCTTCGAGGCACTGCCGTGTCAGCAGCCGGACGTTCGAATCATCGTCACTGACCAGTATTTTGGCACGATGGCGAGGTTGCTCGTTGTTTGACATCTGCCGCCGGAGTAATGCTTATTTGGTTGTTTGTAGGCTATCATCACTGGAAGCTCTCGCCTAGTGCGAATGGGACTTAACGAGAATTAAGCGGCACTTCCACCCTGTGGCGAGCGCCCGGTCTGAGCAGGGGAGAAAACAGGGGCGCCATGCAGATCCATCCAATGGCAATGATGAGGCTGCTGTTGCCTGCAGTACTTATCTGCGGGGCATTATGGCTGCGAGTTTTCATAGAGAACCTTGCTGTTGAAACGCTAGTCGTCCTGACCTACCTGCCCTACCTGCTTTGTGTCACTGCCCTGTTCCTGGCCTACCAGTTCAATCGCTGCCGCCTGATGCTCGCGACGCTTGGGATGGGCTGTTTTTACTGGCTAATCCAGAGCCAGCTGCAGGTCAGCCTGTCCCAGCCCGATGCCAGCCATCTATACCTGGCCGCCAGCCTCGGCGTGCCGCTGCTCTGCCTGTATCTGCTGCTGGTGCCTGAAACGGGCATCTGGAACCTGCAGGGGCTCATCGTTTCGCTGTTGTTTGTGTTTATGGCTCT
>JAHEBL010000178.1 GCA_024642265.1 Haliea sp.
ATATCTGGCGGAAATCGATGGCGTTTACAAATATTCATCTACCGATTCTACCAATATCGGTGACTTTACTTGGCAATACCCTCCTCGCCGCAGTGGCCTTCAAGCAGCGGCTCTACAACCAACTGAAAGGTGCTCTATAATGACTGCATCACTCACGACTATCGACAGGTTACGTCTATGACGCCCGAGGCCGCAGTGGCGAGTTTTACCGCCGCACTCTTTTCGATGATGAATCCTATCGGTAATGCCGGCATCTTCGCTGGAATGACCAAAGGTCGGCCATTCACAGAGGTGAGGAAAACGGCCTGGACCTGCGCCCTGGCAGTGTCCATAACATTGCTGGTCGTGACCTGGGCCGGGCCGCTGGTGATGCGCTTCTTCGGCGTAACGGTGGACACGCTGCGCGCAGCTGGCGGCATTGTCGTGTTGATTATTGGCCTGAATATGCTATTCAACAAGTCAGACGACAAACATACGTCAGGTGAGCTCGAAGATGCCGCTAAACGATCCTCGATAGCCGTCGTGCCGATGGCGATTCCGATAGTTGCCGGACCCGGTACAATGGCGACCGTACTGATCGCTGTGGATCACTTTCACACACTGCTCAGCAAGTTCGTGATTTCGTTTATCGCCGTTGCCCTGGCCATACTGACCGGCCTGTTATTCTCGTTCGCGGGGCCTATCTCGCGTCGGCTCGGCGATGCCGGCATGGGTGTCGTGACACGCGTGATGGGTCTGATTCTTACGGCGATAGCAATGGGCATGCTGGCAGAGGGTCTCAAAGCCCTGTTGCCAGGCCTCGCATAGAGCTCCTTCGTCACTGTTCTGACAGTCATTTTTCAGTCATGGGGGCTGCAGAACTCACAAGACAATAGATTATCGAGGCAATTGATCCCAATTGCTCGCCATGTTCGGCGCCGATCAAAAACGGGATCGGTAATCTGCTGGGCACGCATCGATCAAATTTCCTATACTGCGTAAAGTCATAAACTTCATCAGCAGGTGCCCCATGCAACAGAACGAGATTGACGCGGTAGTAATTGGCGCAGGGTTCTCCGGGCTCTATCAGGTTTATAGGCTGCGTGAGGCGGGTTTCACGGTGCAGGGCCTGGAGTCAGCGCCGGATGTGGGAGGTACCTGGTACTGGAATTGCTATCCGGGCGCGAGGGTCGATTCACCGTCAATGGTTTACCAGTACTGGTTCTCGGACGAGTTGTTATCCGAGTGGGACTGGAGCGAGCGCTACTCGCCGCAGCCGGAGCTGTTGCGCTACTTTGAACACGTCGCCGATCGCTTCGATCTCAGGCGGTGCTTCCGTTTTAACACAGGTGTCGAAGCTGCGCGGTGGGACGCCGATGCGAGACGCTGGAGAGTCGTTACTGACCAGGGCGACAGCATATCCGCCCGCTATCTGATCTGCTGCAGCGGCATTCTCTCCGCGCCACAGGTGCCACCCTTCGAGGGACACGAGTCGTTTACAGGCCGAATCGTGCATACCGCGCGATGGCCGCGTGAGGGTATGGACCTTGCAGGCAAACGGGTGGGCGTCGTCGGTACCGGCGCCACCGGCATACAGGTTATCCAGACTATCGCCGATCAGGTGGAGAAACTGGTAGTGTTTCAGCGGACGCCGCCGTTTCCGGTGGCGATGAAAAACCCAAGCTACACGGATGCGGATCGCGAGGCCTGGCGCGCACGCTTTCCTGAGGTGCGCGAGCATTTGAATCACACGTTTAGCGGTTTTGAATGGGACGCATTATATGAACCCGGCGAGTGGCAGGAACTCTCCGCAGACCAGCGCCGGGACGCAATGGAGAGCCTGTGGGCGGACGGCTCGCTCAGGTTCTGGGTCGGCGCCTGCGAGGAAGTACTTAACGACGAGGCAGTGAATGCCGAGTTCGCAGAATTCGTACGCGCCAAGATTCGCGCGCGCATCGACGACCCGGAGCTGGCCGAGCGGCTGCTGCCGCGTGGACTTTTCGGTATCGCCCGCGTACCGCTTGAAAACGGTTACTATGACGCCTTCAACCGAGACAATGTTGAACTCGTCGATGTGCGCGAGACACCGATCGAGCGCTTCAGCGCCGATGGCCTGGTGGTGAACGGCCGTGAATTCCCGCTCGATGTGGTGGTGCTGGCAACCGGCTTCGACGCCGGTACCGGGGCCCTGACCCGCATGGACATTCGTGGTCGCGACGGCGTTTCCTTGGCCGAGTACTGGCACCGGGATTTGCGCTCAACCATGGGCCTGCAAGTCCACGGCTTTCCCAATATGTTCACGGTATCCGGCCCACTGGCGCCGGCCTCGGCGCTGTGCAACGCCTCGACCTGTCTTCAGCAGCAGGTCGACTGGGTGCGCGACTGTCTCGTCGCACTGCGCAGCAAAGGCCACTCGGTGATCGAGCCGAGCGCGGAAAAGGAAGAGGAATGGGTCAACTACCACGATGAGCTTGTGGCCACAACGCTGTTCACTCGAAACAACTCCTGGTACACGGGGGCGAACATCGAGGGCAAGCCACGCCGTTTCCTGTCATTCCCCGGCGGGGTCGATGTCTATTGGCAGCTATGCGAAGACCTTCGGCTCAACGGTTATCCCGGGTTCGATATCTGCTGAGCCGTGCCAGGGAGCGAGGGATGCGCAAGTTGAAATCAATGCGGCAGGCTGAAAGATTCGTAACTGCGCATGCTGCTGTCCATAATCTATTCAACCTGGGACGGCATCTCGTCAGGGCCCAACATTATAGGGATTTCAGGGTGAGAGCGTTTACAGAATGGTGAAGGGCGGTTGCTTGAAGAGATTCGATCGGAGTTGCTTCAGCTCTGAGGATTAACTTGCCAGAACCGTAGCCATCAGCCGATTCTACCAATTTCCGGCGATTTAACTTGGCAGTGCCGATTATTCAGCGGAAAAGCGGTAAACTCACTCAAGGTTTCACTTTGGGAGATTGTCGTGAAATATGTCCAGGGTTTGCTCTTGCTGGCCACATTTGCCGCATCGGCCAACGCAGAAGTCATTGCCGTTTCGTCAGGCCACTACACGCTGCGCCACGAAGCAGTTTCGCCGCTCGCGCCAAACGCCCTTTGGAACAGGCTGGTGCATCCCGCAACCTGGTGGAGCCCGGCGCATTCCTATTCCGGCGATGCCGCCAACCTGTCGCTCGATCTTCGCGCGGGCGGGCTTTGGAAAGAAGAGTGGGATGGCGGCTCAGTAGCTCACGGAGCCGTGCTCTACGTAAATCCTGGCGAACAGCTGCGGCTGGACGCCCCTTTCGGCCCGCTCCAGTCGATGGCCGTCAATGTTGTCTGGACCATAACAGTCCTGCCCGAAGGCAGCGGCTCCAAAGTCATCTTTGACGAAGTCGCTAACGGGTCCGACGCCAGCAATCTTGACAGGGTCGCAGGCGCAGTCGACGGCGTCAAAGCCGAAGCGATGCGCAGCCTGGTTTCTGCCGAATAGTCGAGCCGGGCGCAGAGCGCTTCCCGGTTCTGGCAGTTTGGCGTCCCGAGACACAATCGGTTTCGTCACACGCCACTGTGCTGCTCCACTCTCAAAACGCACTCAATCTGTGATCGCGAACGTAAAATACTGGCAGCTTCAGTCTGTCCGTTTTTTCACGCCTTGTTCTTAGCCTCGGAACATTCTGTTAACATTGGCGGTAGCAAGGTAAGAGATACACAGGAAGTCACCATGCCCAACGCTGTTGCAACCCCATCTTTCGACAAGGAAGCCCTGCGCCGCAAGTACCACGAAGAGCGCGACAAGCGCATACGGCACGAGGGTAGCGATCAGTATATCGAGATCAAGGAGCAGCTTTCGCATTACCTTGAAGATCCCTATGTACCGCTCAAGGAGCGCGAAGCGCTGAACGATCACGTCACCGTGGCATACATTGGTGGCGGTTTCTCTGGTCTTGTTGCCGGTGCGCGACTGGTTGAAAAAGGCATCGCGGATGTACGTATCCTTGAGAAGGGTGGCGATTTCGGCGGCACCTGGTACTGGAACCGTTACCCCGGTGCGCAATGTGACACGGCAGCGATGGTGTACATACCACTGCTTGAAGAGACAGGTCACATGCCGACGGAAAAGTATGCGCATGCGCCGGAGATCCTGCGGCAGTGCCAGCGTATCGGCCAGAAATACCACCTGTATGACAAAGCGCTGTTCCACACCCAGGTGAAAGAGCTGCGCTGGGATGAGCATGAGAAGCTGTGGCATATCAAGACCGATCGCGGTGATGACTTCACTGCGAACTTTGTCGGCATGGGCACGGGCCCCCTACACGTGCCGAAGCTGCCCGGTATTCCCGGCATCGAGCGCTATAAAGGTCACAGCTTTCACACATCCCGCTGGGACTACGATTACACCGGGGGCAACCCGGAGGGTGCCCCGCTTGAGAAGCTCAAAGACAAGCGCGTCGCCATCATCGGTACCGGCGCCACGGCCGTGCAGTGCATCCCGCATCTCGCGGGGACCTGCAAGGAGCTTTACGTCTGCCAGCGTACGCCATCATCGGTGGATGTGCGTGACAATCACAAGATTGACCCCAAGTGGTTCCAAAGCATCGCGACACCAGGTTGGCAGATGCGGTGGATTGAAAACTTCACGGCCAACCAGACTGGCCAGCCAGCAGAGGAAGATCTCGTGGCAGATGGATGGACGGATATCTCCAAACGGGTACGGGCGAAGATCGACCAGCTGCCGACAGAAGACCTGACCATCGAGAAAATGATGGCGGCCTACGAGGACTCTGATTTCGAGAAGATGGAAGAGATCCGTGCGCGCTGCAATGAGGTGGTGAGAGACCAGGACACGGCGGAGGGCCTCAAGGCCTGGTACCAGCAGTTGTGTAAAAGACCGTGCTTTCACGACGAGTACCTGAAAGCGTACAACGAGCCAGGCTGTCATCTGGTCGACACGGACGGCAAGGGCGTTGAGCGCATTACCGAAAAAGGAGTGGTTGTAGCCGGTGTTGAATACGAGGTGGACTGCATCATCTATGCATCCGGCTTCGAGGTCGGTACGCCTTTCGAGCGCCGCGCCGGTTACGACACGGTCGGCAGGGACAGCACCCTGCTGTCAGACTACTGGAAGGATGGCATGCGTACGATGCATGGCATGCATGTTCACAACTTCCCGAACCTTTTTATCTCCCAGGCAACACAGGGCGGCAACCTCATCTCCAACTACCCGCACAACCTGACCGAGTGCGGTAACACCATGGCCATCATGGTACGTCATGCGCTTGATAATGGTTACAAGGAAATTGAAGTTACCGGGGAAGCCGAGGCGAAGTGGCTGGAGCTATTGCTCC
>JAHEBL010000062.1 GCA_024642265.1 Haliea sp.
GAAGTACTGCCACAACTGCAGGGGCTGCTGGAAAGTGCCGCGGCGGCGGAACAGGCCAGTGACCTGGCGAGCGCCATCGAGCTGCTCAAGCAGGCTGTTGCGCTGGATCCGGCTCACCAGCGCAGCAGCAGCGAACTGGAGCGGGTCACTGCGGCCTACCTGGACCTGCAGTTCAATCAGGCCATGAGTGAGGGTTACGCTGCCCTGGATGCCAATCAGTTTGAAGCCGCCCGCAAGGCCTTCCGCCGGGCGGCACAGCTCCAGTCCGGCTCCAGCGAGGCCGCCAGTGCCCTGCAGGAAGTGGCAACCGCCGCCACGGCACATCGCCTGGCGGGCCTGCAGAGCAGCGGCACCCGCGATGAAAATGCAGAGCAGTGGCAGCAGGCCGTCGACGCCTATGAGCAGGCCCAGAAAATAGATCCCAATGTACTGTTCGCCCGGGAGGGCCTGGCCCGCAGCCGGGACCGCGCCAGGCTGGACAAGCAGTTTCGCGCCGCCATCGACGAACCCCAGCGACTGAGCGATGTCGCGGTGGCGGAGGCGACCGCGCAATTGCTGCAGGCCGCGCGCAGGATCACCCCCCGCGGACCCGTATTGAGCCGGCAGATCGAACAGCTCGAGACATTGCTGCAACAGGCAAATACGCCAATTACGGTCGCAATGCGCTCAGACCAGCAAACCGAGGTGACCGTGTACAAGGTGGCAAAGCTGGGTAAGTTCGACCAGCGCGAATTGAGCCTCCGGCCCGGCACCTACACCGCCGTCGGCAGCCGCATGGGCTACCGCGACGTGCGGATAGACTTCACCGTCAAACACGGCAGCGCTCCCCCGCTAGTCACCATCGCCTGCACGGAAGCTATCTAGTGGCGAATCCGGATCAGATCAATGGCGGGCTTATCGAGCCCAGCGCATTTGAACCGCTGGGCTCCGCGCAGCAGAAGCCACCGCGACAGGCCAACACGCGCCGCTGGTTGCTGCTGGCCTGCGCCCTGCTCTTTGCCCTGGTGATGCTTTTCCTGCTCAGCGCCCGCTCACTGCAGGTGGTGGTGACTGCCGAGTCTCCCGCGCAAATCGAGCTCAGCGGACTCGCCCTCCCCTTTGGCGACCGCTACCTGCTGCGCCCCGGCAACTACACGGTGCGGGCCAGTGCCGAAGGCTACCACCCACTGGAGACCGAGGTTACCGTTGATGAGCGGGACAGCCAGACCCTGCAGCTGACCCTGCAGTTACTGCCGGGCCTGGTGAGCATCACCACCGCGCCCCCGGGAGCCAGCGTACAGATCGATGGTGAGGCCGCAGGCCAGACTCCCCTGCAGGAACTGCCGCTGGAAGCGGGCAAACACACCCTTGTGATCGAGGCGGAACGCTACCTGCCGCTGACCAGTGAACTGGAGGTCACCGGCCGCAATATCCCGCAGCAAATCGAGCTTGAGCTGGCGCCGGCCTGGGCGGAGGTGACCATCGACAGCCTGCCCCCGGGAGCCGCCATACTGGTGGAGGGCGAGGCGGTGGGCACCACCCCCGCCGTGGTGGAAATCCTTGGCGGCGAGCGCCAGCTGATCCTCCAGCTCGCGGGCTACGCCGACTGGCAGCAGTCCCTGAAGGTCGAGCCGGGCCAGGCCCTGCAACTTGAAACCGCAGCCCTGCAGCCCGCGGCAGGCGTACTGGAACTCGCCAGCGTGCCGCCCGGCGCCAACGTCACACTGGACGGCGAGTTCCAGGGCCAGACGCCACTCTCACTGCAGCTGAACCCCGACAAGGCGCACCGACTGGCGGTCTTCAAACCCGGTTACCGGCGCTACACCGGCACCGTGCAATTGCCCGCCGCCGGCCAGGACAGCCAGACCATCAAGCTCACCGCCCAGCTCGGCGATGTGCGATTCAATATCAGTCCGGCCGGAGCCGAGCTGAAGATCGATGGCAAATCCCGCGGCAAGGGCAGCCAGACCCTGTCATTGCCGGCCTTCGAACACTCGGTGGAGGTCAGCCTGGCGGGCTACAACACGGTGCGCCGGCGCGTCACGCCCCGTCCCGGGCTGCAGCAGCTGGTGGAAGTCAAGCTGCTGACTGCCGGTGAAGTGCGCCAGGCCAGCATCAAGCCGGAGATCACGAGCTCCCTGGGACAAACCCTGCTGTTGTTCTCGCCGGCAGACTCGCAGTTGAGTGATTTCACCATGGGCGCCTCCCGCCGCGAACCGGGACGCCGCGCCAACGAGGTCATGCACCCGGTCTCACTGCGCCGCGGCTTCTACCTGCAGACCACCGAGGTAACCAACGCCCAGTTCCGGCAGTTTACCGCCGGCCACAATTCCGGCCAGATCGAGGGCAACAGCCTCAACCGGGATCACCAGCCCGCGGTGCAGGTCAGCTGGCAACAGGCTGCCGCGTTCTGTAACTGGCTCAGCAAGCGCGAGGGATTGCCCCTGTTCTACCGTGAGACCAATGGCATCGTCTCCGGCTACAATCCAGCGGCTACCGGCTACCGGCTGCCCAGTGAGGCCGAGTGGGCCTGGGGGGCGCGCGCCAACGGCGCCTCACTTCTGAAGTTCCCCTGGGGCGATGCCTTCCCGCCACCGGCCAACTCGCTGGAAAACTATGCCGACAACAGCTCCGCCTATGTCACCGGCCGGGTACTGGGCGGCTATATGGACGGCCAGGTCGTGAGCGCCCCGGTGGCCTCTTTCAAGGCCAACCAGAACCGCCTGTTCGACATGGGTGGCAACGTTGCGGAATGGGTACACGATGTCTACAGCATTCCCTCTGCCAATGGCGCGACCGAGGTCGACCCGCTGGGTGGCCAGTCCGGGGACAACTACGTGATTCGCGGGGCCAGCTGGAGCCACAGTAAAATTGCTGAACTGCGCCTGTCGTACCGCGATTATGGGCAAGCGGGCCGCGATGACGTAGGATTCCGATTGGCGCGCTATGCGGATTGAGCCATGATCAGAAGCCGAATTACGGGTCTTGCGCTGGCAGTCCTGCTGACGGCGACAACAGCGGTTCTGGCGCAGCCGGCAGACGAAGAGAGCGCGGCGCCCGGGACAGCCGAAGCGCCGGAGAAAAACGACACCGGCAACGGTGCCGCCACACCTGACGCTGCTGGCGGCAAGGCGGCCGGCACTGCCCGCTCACCATCAGACTATCGGTCATCGGAGAAAATCTCCGAGGACGTGCCAGTCTCCTTTCCGGTCGACATATAGGACCCATACAGGACCCATACATGAAACAAAGGATGTCATCCGAGTTCATCTACCAACTGTTCGCACTGTTGATAGCGGTGATCGTGGTACACGCGATATATGTGGGTTTGATCAGGCCCAGCGCCGATGCCCACATCCGGCAGGAGATGGAGTTGCAGGCAGCGGGCCAGGACTTTGTGCCGCAGCGCAGCTTTGCCGTGGTCATACGTGACTATGAGCAGGAGTCCTGTTTCATCCTGCTGATCTGGGCCCTGGCGATCATGGGCTACAAGGGGCGCCGCGCGATACATGAGCAGCAGTTGCTGGACAGGCGCCTGCTGGAGATTCCCGAGGGCACCAGCGTGTTGCCCCAGGACGCGCGGGAGTACAGCCGCTCGCTGGAAGCGCTGCCGGAAAAAGAGCAGGACTACCTGCTGCCCCGCACACTGCTGTCAGCACTGCAGCGCTTCGCCACCACCGGCAGCATCCAGGCTGTGTCCGACACTATCAAGGAGAGCTGCGAGGTGGAGTCGGACCGGCTGGACTCCGAGCTCTCCATGGTGCGCTATATCGCCTGGGCGATACCGTCGATCGGGTTTATAGGCACCGTGCGCGGTATCGGCGACGCCCTGGGCCAGGCCTACAAGGCCGTGGAGGGGGACATCTCCGGCGTTACGGTGAGCCTGGGAGTCGCCTTCAACAGTACCTTCGTGGCACTGGTGCTGAGCATCATTATCATGTTCTGCCTGCACCAGCTGCAGTTATCACAGGAGCGGCTGGTGCTGGACTGCCAGCGCTATGCCGACAAGCGCCTGCTGCGTTTCCTGGTCGTCCATTGAGGAACACGTTCATTGAATAAAGATTCTGCTGCAAAGCGCCCATCGACAAGAGCCCTGCCATGACTATCGCACTGCTGGACATCAATGACAGCAACCTGCAGCTATGGCACGGCGGCGCCCACCTGCAAAGTCCCGGCTATGCCCTGCTGGTGGACAAACAATACCGCTTTGGCAACCCGGCCCGGGCGGCGGCCCGGCTGCAACCCAGGGACATCAATACCCGCTACTGGTGGCAGTTGAGCACCGAGGCCCTGCAGCCTGCACTCGGGCCGGCCCGGCACACCGGCGACCTGGTACATGCCCAACTGCAGGAACTGCACCGCGAGGGCGGCCAGCCACAGGAAGTGCTGCTGGCCGTGCCAGGAACTATGGAACGCGGCCAGCTGGCCCTGCTGCTGGGCATTGTCCAGCAGTGCCCCTTCGCCGCGGTGGGACTGGTGAACCGCAGCGTTGCCCTGGGCAGTGTCTATGGCGGCACCGACCGCCTGTTCCACCTTGAGATCCAGTTGCACCAGGCGGTGATCAGCGAACTGGCCAGGCGCGATGGCCAGGTCGAGCTGCAGCGCACCGTACCCCTGCCGGGCACCGGCATGCTGCAGCTGCAGGAAAGACTGGTGGAAATCATCGCCACGGCGTTCATCCGCCAGACCCGTTTTGATCCGCGCCGCAAGGCCAGCACCGAGCAGCAGTTGTATGACACCCTGCCGGATGCCCTGCGTGCGCTGGGCCGGGACAGCGAAACCAATATCGAGGTGAACGGGTACCGCGCGCGTATCAACCGCGGCGAGCTGCTGGGCGCTGGGCAGCGGCTGTTCGAAAGCGCCCGGGACGCCATGGGCGTGGCGCGGCCCGGTGACCGGGTCATTGCGGACCCCGTGGCAGGTCTGTTGCCGGGCCTGGCCGAGCAACTGCCCGGGCTGGAAGTGCTGGCTGCTGACAGTGTTCGCATCGCCCTGGAACAACACATCGACCTGCTGGTGCAGCGCGAGCAGGCCCTGAGCTTTGTGACCGCCCTGCCCAGCCTCGCAACCGCACCAGTGCAGGCTGAAACCGGTCCGGCGACCATTACACCGGTGCCGGTGTCGCCGCCAAAACCTGCCGCCACCCACCTGCTGGACGGCCACCGGGCCAGGCCGCTGGTCGCCGGGGGAACCAGCCTGGGCGACGGCTGGACCCTGCAGCGCGGCGCGGCGGGCTGGCAGTTGCAGGGCACCGGAACCGGGGTACTGGTCAACGGTGCACCGGGCCGGTCCGAGCAGCTGGTCGGCGGCGGCGACACAATCCGGGTTGGCACCGGTGCGGAAATGCGGCTGATAGAGGTAACGCCCTAGGCTCCTATGGCGAGGAAAAAGCGCGAATTTACCACCTTCAACCTCAGCTTCCTGGACATCATGTCCTGTGGCTTCGGGGCGGTGGTACTGGTATTCCTGATCATCGACCACTCCATCCAGACCGTAACCAAGGACCTCAACCGCGACCTGATGTCCGAGGTCAGCCTGATGGAGGAGGATGTCAGGGACGGCCAGGAGGGCCTGGTAAAGCTGCGCAACACCCTGTCCGAAGTGGATAACCAGATGGTGGAGGCCAAAGGCCAGGCCACCCGGATCACGGAGGATATCGACAACTACGAGGCCCTGATCGCCGACCTGCGCAAGGACGGCTTTACCGAGCGCAGCGATATCGAGTCCCTCAAGGCAGAGATCCGCGCGCTGGAAAATGAGGTCAAGAAACTGCGCGAGGCCGCGGAGAAAGACAGCGGCAACAGCGCCCGCACTTTTGTCGGCGAGGGCAACCGGCAGTACCTCACCGGCCTCAACCTGGGCGGGCGCAATATAGCCATCCTGCTCGATACCTCCGCCAGCATGCTGGCGGACAAACTGGTGAATATCATCCGCCTGCGCAATATGGACACGGCCATCCAGCGCAAGGCGGATAAATGGACCCGCGCCCTGTCCACCGTCGACTGGCTTACCGCCCAGCTGCCGGTTGGCAGCAAATACCAGCTGATCACCTTCAACACCGAAGCCGCCCCGGCACTGGCGGGCAGCGCGGGCAAGTGGCTGGAAGTCGCCGACCAGGCGCAGCTGGAAAAAGTCACCAGCGAATTGCGCAAGATCACGCCGAGCGGCGGCACGAGCCTGGAGAACGCCTTTCTCTCGCTGCAGAAGCTCTCACCACTACCCGACAACATATTCCTCATCACCGACGGCCTGCCCACCCAGGGCGCCGGTGGGCCCCGGGGCAACAAGGTCAGTGGCGACGAGCGCCAGCGACTGTATCGCCAGGCGGTGAAGATGTTGCCGCGCAACGTGCCGGTGAATATTATCCTGGCGCCGATGGAGGGAGACCCCATGGCCGCCTCCGAGTTCTGGCAACTGGCCCAGGTCAGCCGGGGCTCCTTCATGAGCCCGTCGCGGGACTGGCCCTGATGGCGCGGCGCAGGTCACGGGCTCCGGCCGAATTCTCCCTGTCGTTCCTCGACGTCATCTGCTGTGGTTTCGGCGCGATCATCCTGCTGCTGATGATCACCAAAACCGTGCAGCCGCAGATTATCGAGGCCTCCACGGTGAATCTCGAGGGGGTGCTGGCCGACCTGCAGGAGCAGCTGTTCGAGATTCGCGGCGAAAGCCGGGTGCTCAACCGCGACCTCAACGCAAAACACGAGCAACTGTCGGAGTACGAGGAGCGTATCGCGATACTGCGGGGGCAGCTGGCCAGTGCCCGCTCCCGCTACGACAGCATCCAGGTGCAGGACAACACCAACGACGTGGTCAGCGATCAGCTGGCGATAGCCCGGCAGCGACTGTCGGATGAACAGAGACGCCTGCTGGGATCACAGCACCAGTCAAAGAACAACCTGATCGGCGGCATCCCGGTGGATAGCGAATACATCATCTTCGTGATTGACACCTCCGGCTCCATGTTCTCCTATGCATGGGAGCGTATGATCGAGGAATTGCAGGCTACACTGAGCATCTACCCCGAGGTCAAGGGCATCCAGGTGCTGAACGATATGGGTAATTACATGTTCAGCCGCTATCGCGGCCAGTGGATTCCGGACACCGCGGGGCGGCGCAAGGTTATCATCGAAAACCTGCGCAACTGGAATGTATTCAGTAACTCCAGTCCCGTGGAGGGGATCGAGGCCGCCATCCGCGCTTTCCATAAACCCGGCCAGAAAATCAGCATTTACGTGTTCGGTGATGAATTCACCGGCGACTCCATCTCCCAGGTGATTGATACCGTGGACCGTATCAACCAGGCCAACGCCAGGGGTGAGCGGCTGGTACGCATCCATGCGGTGGGCTTTCCGGTACAATTTATCCGGGCGCCGCACCTGCAGACCACCGGGATCCGGTTTGCTACCCTGATGCGCGAGCTCACCTATCGCAACGGAGGCACTTTTGTCGGGCTTAATGACTTCCGTCCCTGACAGTAAACCGCTGCTGTGGCTGGCGGGCGCCCTGCTGCTGGCGCTGCTGACGGGCTGTGGCCCGGCCGAGGTGGTGGTCAAGGGCGACTTCCCGGCGCCCACGATGGAAAAACTGCCGCTGACCATCGGCGTCTGGTACGACCCGGGTTTCGCCAACCATGAGTTTTTCGATGAGGCCAAAAGCCGCAAGGATTCCAGCTGGCTGGTGAAGTCCGGGGAGGCCCAGGTGCAGATGTGGGATACCCTGCTGGCCGGCATGTTCGCCCGGGTGGTGCCGATGTCCGGACGGCCCGGCCCCGGCCAGATGAACCCCGCGGTGGATGCCGTACTGGTTCCCGAGATAGCCGAACTGCAATACGCTATCCCCGCCCACACCAACGTCAAGGTTTATGAAATCTGGATACGCTATCATCTGCAGCTGGTGACCACCGGGGGCGACCCCATCGCCGACTGGACCATGCCGGCCTACGGCAAGACCCCCACCGCGTTCCTGCAGACCGACCAGGCCGCCGTCAATCTCGCCGCGGTCATGGCGCTGCGCGATGCCGGGGCCAATTTCGCCACCAGTTTTGCCAGGGTGCCCGCGGTGCAGGCCTGGCTGCAACAGAGGCTCGGTAACGAGCGGGAGGCAAGCCTGTGAAACTCCAACATCTGGCCGGGGCACTGACACTGGGCGCTGCGCTGTGCCTGGCATCCGGCTGCGTCACTTCCACCGTGGACCAGATGGTATTCAATGAACCCAGCCAGGGCATCGGCAACTCAACCGTTGTCATCCTCGGCAGGCGCCACGCCAGCGACTACGATACCGAGCCGGATTTCGTCGAATGCGTGGGCGACCATATCGCCAGCGGCGACAACAGCATCGAGGTGATAGGGGAACTGGAGTTCGTAAACGACTTCTACCCATGGTTCGAACCCCGCACGGCGCCGCTGCAGCTCGCCGATTTTGAGCGCATGATTGCGCGCCAGCCGGTGGTGGCTGAAAAAATGGCATCGCTGCGCACCCAGTACATGATCTGGATCGACGGCTCCACCGTGCGCGGCGACTCGAGCGGCTCCATGACCTGTGCCGTGGGGCCGGGCGGGGGCGGCTGTTTCGGTTTTGGTACCTGGAGCAATGACGCCAACTACGAGGCGACAATCTGGGACTTTACCGAGCACGCGGAAGTGGGCCGCATCAGCACCACGGCCACCGGCCAGTCCTATATGCCCGCGGTGGTTATCCCCATTCCCATCATCGCCCCGGTGCAGGGCACCGCCTGTGACGGCATCGGTGACCAGTTGCTGCAGTTCCTGTCCAGCCGGTACTAGGGGAGGAGCCGATGTTGCGAACCGCTGTGCTGTCCGCCCTCGCCGGCGCCGCGCTCACCCTTACGGCCGGTTGCGCCCAGAACCCCGCCACCGGGGGCAGCAGCGTGGTGCTCGGCAGCCAGGGCCGGGAGGTGTCGATCGGCGAAGAAATGCACCAGAAGATCATCGAGGAAGGCGCGACATATGACGACCCGGAATTGTCCGCCTACATCAACCGCATTGGCCAGCGGCTGGTGCAAAACAGCGATACGCCCGACGATACCTTTACCTTTACGGTGATCGACAGCCCGGATATCAATGCATTCGCGACCCCGGGCGGTTTTATTTACGTCCACCGGGGCCTGCTCGCCTACCTCGACAACGAGGCGGAGCTGGCGGGCGTTATGGCCCACGAGATCGGCCATGTGACCGCTCGCCACGCGGCGCGGCAACAAACCGCCAGCATTACCAACAAGGTGGTGGCGACTACTGCGTACATCCTCACCGGCAGCGGCGAGCTCGCGGATGCCTCGAATATGTACGGCACTGAACTGGTGCGGGGTTATGGCCGCGAGCATGAACTGGAGGCCGACGGGCTGGGTGCGAAGTACATGTACAACGCCGGCTACGACCCCGACTCGCTGCTGGAGGTGATTGGTGTACTGAAGGACCAGGAACAGTTCCAGCGGGTAAAGGCGAAATCCACCGGCAAACCGGTGGCCAGCTACCACGGGCTCTACGCCACTCACCCGCGCAACGACCAGCGCCTGCAGACCGTGATCCGCACCGCCGGCGACCTGACCACCGGCGAAACCCTGGCCAACCCCGAAGTGCCCGGGGAGTTCCGCCGCCAGATCGAGGGCCTGGTGTGGGGTGGCAGCGTGCAGAGTGGACGGGACGAGAACCGCTACTATCACAACAAACTGGGCTTCAGCTTTGCACATCCGCCCGGCTGGCAGGTCACGGCAGGCTCAAAAGAGATTGTCGCCAGCGCTCCCGACGGCTCCGCCTCCCTGACCCTTACCATCCGGCGCCGGGATCAGGCGGCCAACCCGCGCTCGGTACTGGAAAGCAGTGCGACGGGGAAACTGGCAGATGGCACGGCACTGGAACAGGCAGGCCTGCAGGGTTATACGGCGGTGGCCACCAGCGGTGACAGCGCCAGCCGCCTGGCCGTCATCGACTACAGCAACCTGAGCTACCTGTTCGATGGCAGGGCCGGGGATTTTGCCGCTGCCGACCCCGGCTTGATGGCTGCAATCCAGAGTTTCCGGCCCATGCACCCGCGGGAGCGCCAGTCCGGCACCGGTTATCGCATCCACTATATCCAGGTGCCGCGCGGCGCCACCATGGCCAGCCTGGCGGCAAGTGTGCGCATCCCGGATGCGGAGACGCAGTTGCGCCTGCTCAACGGCTTTTACCCCCGGGGCGAACCCCGCACGGGTGACTGGATCAAGATGATCAGGTAGTGTCCCCGGCGCGCTGCTGCACCAGCACCCAGGGGGGCGCAACGACCGCCCAAAGCTCCTGGTTGGCCTCATACCACAGCCTGGCCTGTTCCTCGGTCACCGGCGCGATACTGCCCGCGGCGATCCACTGCTCGAACTGGACGGTATTATCCAGGCCCAGCTGCACAGCCACTTCAACCAGGTTGAGGGTGCCCTCCACGTCAATGACACTGCCGCGGGCGTACCAGGTCTGCAGGTCGTGCCAGTTGATGCGCGCGGTCTGGCCCAGGTATTCGGTACGCAGCAGGCGCTCGCGTTCGAGGTCGAACTCAGCCATAACGGCTGTCTGCCACAAACGGGTTGGTGCGTCGCTCCTGGCCAAAGGTGGAGGTGGGGCCATGGCCGGGAATGAAAGTAATGTCATCCCCGAGCGGGAACAGTTTGTCACGAATACTGGCAACCAGTTGCTCGTGGTTGCCCCTTGGGAAGTCAGTGCGCCCGATAGAGCCCTGGAACAGCACATCTCCCACCCAGGCGACCTTTTGTGCCTCGTACAGGAACACCACGTGGCCCGGCGTATGCCCGGGGCAGTGGAACACCTGCAGCACCTGCTCCCCGACAGTTACTGTATCGCCCTGCTCCAGCCAGCGATCCGGCAGGAATGCGTCGGCGTGGGGAAAGCCCGCCATCTCGCACCACTCGGGCAGCTTGTCCAGCCAGAACTGGTCTTCCCGCTGCGGCCCCTCTATCGGCACGCCCAACTGCTGGCGCAGCACATCCGCAGCGGCGCAATGATCCATGTGGGCATGGGTGAGAATAACCTTCTCGATCGTCGCGCCCATTTTGTCGACCGCCGCGAGTATGCGCTCGATATCCCCGCCGGGGTCCACGATCGCGCCCCTGGCGGTGACTTCACACTTGATGATGGAACAGTTCTGCTGGTAGGGCGTTACCGGTACGATGGTGCATTGAATGGGCATCTTCTGGCTGGGTCCTTTCCTGAAATAAGCCGGGGAGGGGTTCGTCTTCAGGAAAAACCCCGGGCAAGCCCGGTCTGTTGATTAATGGCAGGGCGCAGAGCGCCCTCTTCACAGGGTCGGTGGAGAGGTTTCGACCGGGTCCACAGACTCCTGCCTGCCGACCTGTTCAAAGACCTCCGCATCGAACTGCCCCTCGCTTTTCGCCACGATCAGCGTTACCACCGCATCACCGGTCACGTTGACGGCGGTGCGCAGCATGTCCAGCAGGCGGTCGACACCAAGGATCAGGCCGATCCCCTCCACCGGCAAACCCGCCTGCCCCAGCACCAGTGCCAGGGTGACAAGGCCGACCCCGGGGACCGCGGCGGTACCGACGGATGCCAGGGTGGCAGTCAGGATAACCGTCACCAGTGCAGTGGCAGAGAGGTCTATCCCATACACCTGGGCGATGAACACGGTGGCAACGCCCTGCATGATGGCAGTGCCATCCATGTTGATCGTGGCCCCCAGCGGTATCGTGAAACCCGCCACCGAGTTGTGCACCCCCATGCGCCGCTCCACCGTGTTGAGGGTGACAGGCAGTGTGGCGCCCGAGGATGCCGTGCTGAAAGCGAAGGCCCAGACCGGCCGCATTTTACTGAACAACTTGCGTGGGGACAGACCCGCCAGGGACCTCAACAGCAAGGAGTACACCACGAACGCGTGCAACAGCAGCACGGCAACCACGGTAAAGAAGTACGTCGCCAGGTCGAGAATTGCACCCAGGCCCATCTGGGCGAATAACTTGACCAGCAAAGCGAAAACCCCATAGGGCGCCAGCGCCATGAGAATCTCCACCATCTTCATAACCACAGCTTCGAAGTCGCGGAAGAATCCGGCAATGCGGCGACCCGGCTCCCCGGCGTGGGAAATGGCGTAACCGACCAGCAACGCGAACACGATAATCTGCAGCATTTCGCCCTCGGCCATGGCACGCACCGGATTGGACGGGAAAATATTGACCAGCACATCAGAAAGAGGAGGCGGCGGTGTCGCCTCAAACGTTGCCGATGCCGCCATGTCCATGCTCTCACCGGGGCCGATGATACCGGCAAACACCAGTGCCACCGTCACCGCTATCGCTGTTGTAGCCAGGTAAAGCCCGAGTGTCTTCAGGGCGATAGGGCCCATCCGGGCACTGTCGCCCAGGGAACTGGCGCCACAGATCAGTGACACCAGTACCAGGGGCACCACCAGCAACTTCAGCGAGGCAATGAAAATACGCCCCAGCACATCGAAAAACCCGCCTATCAGCCCCTGCTCGATAAAGTCGCGCACACCAACGGGCAGTGCCAGGCCGTGCAGCAGGGCGTTCAGCAGCGACCCGAACAGGATCCCTGCCGCCATCGCAATAAGTATACGGTTGGTCAGGCTCATTCGCTGCAGGGTCCGTTCTGGTAACCCGCAACGGCACTGTCGGCGCAGGCATTACAGGCGGAGGCGTAAGTCCTGAAACCGCCGGCTGCCAGGCTGGCGCAGGCCGGTGCATATTGCATGGTGCACAGTTCAGGGCGCGGGTCGGTACAGGGAATAATCGGGCTCGATGCCAGCGGAACGGAAGGTTCAGGCTGGCTGGCGCTGGTGCTGCAGCCGGCCAATACCACCAGTGCTAAAGCCCAGGCTATGCGCATTGATTACTCCCTCGGGGTAAGGACACTTTGAGGGGGTGAAGCCTAACACCCTTGGACGCCAAACGCAGCTATGACAGCAGCGCCGGCGGAAGGCGCCTCAGGGCGACCGCGAGGACACATCGTCATCGAAAACCCGCTACGGACAAATCCATCACCGCCTCAGACCGGCAAGACGGATGCGCAGGCGGCGCTGTCGCCGGGCTCAATCGCGGCAAGCTCCGCCAGGGTAGCGGCTGTAACAGGGCGCCAGCGGGAATCCGCCGGGAGTGCGGTGTGGATGGGCTCGAGCAGGGCAATCCCCGCGCCCGGGCAGCCCAGCTCCCCGAGCACAGATGCGAGGTTATTGCCAAGGGCAGGGTCACCGCTGTTACGCCGCAGGCCCCGCCCATAATAATCGGCAGCTATCACCAGCTTGCCCCCGCCATACGCCCGGTTACCCAGCGCAAGATAGGGGCCCGGAGCCTGCGGCCATTGCTCCAGTGCTGCTTGCCAGGACGGGGCCGCAGCCGCAGGGCCCGCCACTTCCTCAAACGCGATGACAGCCTCCGTGTAGCGCGGCAGGTCCGACCGGGCGGGCATCTGTCCGGGGCTCAGTGCCACCATGGCCCAGCGCCCCCCCCAGTCCCATGTTCGCAGAAACTCCGGGGCCGCCACGGCCAGGCCGCGCTTGTCACCCGTGTTCAGATACACATGGTTGGCTGCAATGTCGAAACCCGTCAGTACCGAGTAATGCCAGGCCGGAAAGTCCGGGGTCGCGAGATTCTGCAAGATCAGCACGGGCCGGCCAGCCTGTAATTCTGCAAACAGGGCCGCGGGTTCCTCATCAGTCAGGTAGGGAATGAGACCGGCTCGTCGCGCAGCGGCCAGCAGCTCCGCCTGCAGGCTGCCCCGGCGACCGGGCAGGTAGACTTGCGGCGCCAGGGCTGCGGGATCGGTCCTGGCGCCGCCCGCACCGAGCACCCCCGCCAGGGCCGCAGGGCCGCACTGGTAGTCCAGCTGGGGATAAAACGGTACCGATTCGAGCCGCACCGGGGCAGCCCCGGGGAGGGTAGCAGCCAGATCCAGGTGCGGGTTGAGGGAACAGGCGCTGAGCAGAAGCAGCGCCAGCGCAGCAGCCATGGCCAGCATTGAACGGCGCGAATGATGCCCGGGCGCAGGCGCCCGCGAGGGCTTCGCCATTCAGACTTTTTTGAAGATATCGATCACACCGGTGATTTCGAGGATGAGCAATATGACAAACACGGCACCGATCAGGCCCAGCAGACTGCCCCCGGCAGGCAGTTGATCCAACTGGCCCTGCAGCTGCGCCAGCTCCGCACCACTCAGGGCCGCCACGCGCAGGCCGGCCTCCACCGGGTCGACCCCCAGCTGGATCATCGCCTGCTGGACATCATCGCGCGCCATGACTGCCTGCACGGCGGCCAGGCTCCCGGCCTCACCCGCCGCGGAACGCTCCAGGGCGAAGGCCTCGCTGGTACTCACAACGGCTGCCGCCACAGTAGTGCTGTATCCCGCCCATACCAGTAAGGTGCTGAGCAAAATGACAATGGACCTGTTGTATTTCATAAACTTCCCCCGTGGCGGCGGTAACGCCCGCCTTATTTGCTGGTTTGCATGCGGCAGATTGACCATCTGCACTATATCGTATCCAGGCACGGCTGCTAAACACTTTGCGCCCGAAGCGACTGTCTGTTCAGGGGCCGGACGAAGCTACTGTCAGGCCACTTGCGGCCCGGCTGCCCCGCTTGCCTCGGCTGCCGCGAGCTTGCCTGACTCCGCGGTCCCCGCTGCTGCCGGGGCGGCCGGTGAAACCAGCGAAAGCAGGGTCCAGCCGGGTTTGACCTCGGGCTGGTAAGTATCAGTGAAGGCCCGCAGGTGGTGATTTTTATCCAGCGCGAACAAGGGGATGTGACTCTTGCCCCTGGCTTTTTCATAGGCGGCCAGATCAAATGTTTCCGACAGCAGGGTCGCCTTGACCTCCGCACCCTGGGCTATCAGGCTGGCCAGCTTTTGCAGGGTGACGCCCTCCCCGAACAGGCGCGGGGCCCGGAAACTCTCTGCCACGCGACGCTTTTCCGAGGCGTCCTTTTCCTGGGAGTTGCGCAGGGTGAATACACGGTTGCGGCCGAACTCCCGGCGGAACTTCACCACCGAAAGGGTATTGAGCGCCGGCCGGCGGGACATGGCAAACAGGCGGCCGATGCCCTCCAGCTCGAGCTGCCGATCCGCGTGGGCCGACACCGGATCGCCGTAGTAGGTATCGAGGCCTTCCATACGGGCCGCCTGGATTTCCGACCAGGTGGTGTCGGTGAGCTTGACGCGAAAGCCCTGTTGCAACAGGGCTTTACCTATCATCCTGGCCACCGGGTTAGCGCCGACGATCAGTATTCCCCGGGGCTCCTCCTCCACCAGGCCGAGCAGCCGGGCCACCGGCCTGGCGGTAAAACTTTGCAGCACCACCGTAACGATAATGATCAGGAAAGTGTAGGACACCAGCAGCGGGGCCTCGGGGTAACCCACTTCCTGCAGCCGCAGGGCAAACAGGGACGATACTGCTGCGGCAACGATACCCCTGGGGGCCACCCAGGCCACCAGGGCCCGTTCGCGCCAGCTGTAACCGCCGCCCATGGTGCAGGCCCAGACCACGATGGGACGCGCCAGCAACACCACCAGCAGCACTGCGATTCCACTCCAGCCGGTGGCCAGGATGTCGCCTGGCGCAATCCGGGCGCCCAGTACGATGAACAGCATGGAGATGATCAGGATCGACAGACTCTCCTTGAAACTGAGCACCTCGGTCATATCGATGCCGCGGGTATTACCCAGCCAGACCCCCATTATCGTCACGGCCAACAGGCCCGATTCATGCGCCAGATAGTTGCTGCCGGCAAACGTCATCACCACCCAGGCCAGGGCTACCACGTTGAGCAGGTACTCCGGGATCCAGTGTCGCTTTATGAGTTGGCCCAGGGTAAGCGCCGCGAGGGCTCCGGCCAGGGCGCCGACGCCGATACTCTGCAGGAAAAGCAGGTAGGACTCGGTGCCGGCGACAATGAACTGGAAGACCAGAACGGCCAGCAGGGCGCCCACCGGGTCGATCAGAATACCCTCCCAGCGCAGCAGTTGGCTGACTTCAGGCGTCGCCCGCATGGTCCGCAGCAAGGGGTTGATGACAGTCGGGCCGGTTACCACCACCAGGGCGGCGAAAAGCAGTGCCATGGCGACGGAAAAGTCCGCTACCAGCCATGTACCGGCGGCAATCAGCACCCAATTGAGCAAAGCGCCCCAACTGACCAGGTTGCTGACCGCGGCGCCATGCCCCCTCAGGTCATCCAGGCGCAGGGTCAGGCCACCTTCAAACAGCACCAGCGCGACCCCCAGCGAGACCATCGGGAACAGTATGTCGCCAAACATTTCGTCCGGTCGCAGCAGACCGGTTACCGGGCCGGCGACAATGCCGATCAGCAACAGGGCGAGGATGGAGGGGACCTTGAGGCGCCAGGACAGCCACTGAGCGGCAATACCCAGCACGATTACTGCGGCAATCACATAAAGCAGGGTGTCGTTCACGGCGTACCATTTCCTGAAATTAGAACGGCACGGTGCGCGAGGCACTGGTGAATGTCAATACAAGCGTGGCGACAGGCATTAGTACGGCCAGAAACAGCGCGTCGCGGGGTGCCGAAGCCGTATAATAGCCTCCCGATTGCCGCTGGACGATCCGACGGCGCTGTCATCCGCAGCCTCTACCAAAGCCGTATACCTGACATGGAACTGATTGTTTTTGACCTCGATGGCACCCTCCTCAACCGCCACTCCGCGCTGTCCGAGGGCACCCGCGACACCCTGCACCGGCTGGCACAGCGCGGCATTGCCTACACGGTAGCCACCGGCAGGACGCTGCACGCCGCCCGTGCGTTGCTGGAAGGCAGTGAATTCAGCTTGCCGCATATCTACAAGAACGGCGTCATGATCTGGCGGCCGGATACGCAGCACTACAGCCACAGCAATCTGCTGACCATGGACGAGGTACGCAGCATCGTCGAGGGCTTCATCACCCAGGGGGTCACGCCGTTCATTTTCACTGTGGAGCCGCACGACCGCCACGGCGTCTACCATCTTCCCCTGCAGACTCCCGCGGAACACCGGCTCGCCGACCATATCGCCCGCATCGAGGGACTCGAGGTGAGCCCGGTGGCAGAACTGCCTTTCTCCGCCGATATCACCAACATCAGTGCACTCGGGCCACGCCATGCGATCGAGCAGGTCGAGCACCTGGTGGGGGCCGAACCACACCTGGTCGCCTATTCCGGCACCGCGGTCGAGGGCGAGCAGCTGCACTGGATCGACATCCACCACAGCGATGCCAGCAAGGGCGGCGCCATCAACCAGATCAGGGCAGACCTGGGAGTGAGCCGGGTAATCTGCTTTGGCGACAGCGACAACGACCTGAGCATGTTCGCCCTGGCGGACGAGTGCTACGCCCCCAGCAACGCCAAGGATGCCGTCAAGGCGGCGGCGACCGCGATCATCGGCCACCACGACGAGGACGGCATCGCCAGATTCCTGCAGGAACGGTTCGAGCTGTAGGGCCACCCAGGGCTGTCAACGTCACGGAGGGCTCGCTGTTGATCGTGCGAGGCAGCAACAGGTCGCCCGGTAAAGGAGAAAAACGACCGGGCCACCCGTTCCGATTGCAGAGGAAAGCAGCGCGCGGAGCAATATAAAAAATCGTTTTATATAAATCGCCTCTGCCTACCAGCAGTTGGCTAAAGAGTACATAATTTGTCCAGGAGTGACGCCACAGCGCCTGCAAAACCGGCACAGGGGCCGCCCACCCCGACTCGGCAGGGGGGTATGGACTGCCAAGCGCGTAAATTCTACACAAGAAAAAAGTGCAGATTTTCAAACGCCCTTCTCTATTTTGCGCTATGTTGGCATCCTAAAGGGGCAGAAACTAAAAAAAGGGGGGCCACGAGCAAGCATGCTCCATACCCTTAAAGTACAGACCAAGGACCTCGCTGTTGGCATGTATGTCAGCGGCCTCGATCGCCCTTGGCTCGAAACACCCTTCATGATCCAGGGCTTCTGCCTGGAATCCATGGAAGAGATCGACCGGCTAAGAAACTACTGTGAATTCGTGTTCGTGGATGTCACCAAGAGCCGCGATCCCCGTCACCCGCTGCTCCGCCAGCTCCGGGCGCCGAGAACTTCCATTCCCATCAAGGATATTTTCCCGGGCCGGCCGCTCAAACCCTACCCCAACTCCAGCGAGTGGAGGGAAGAGAGCGCCCAGGCCTGGCTTGTGCTGGACTACCTGGTAGATGACGTCAATGCTATTTTTGAGCATGTCAGCGATGGCGGCACCCTCAACGTCGTCCGCCTGAAAAAATCGGTCGATCCCGTCGTCGAGAGCATGAGCCGCAACCCGGACGCCTGTATCTGGCTGGCGCGCCTGAAGCAGCACGACCAGTACTCCTACCAGCACTCCCTGAGCGCCGCTATCTGGGCGGTGGCGCTAGGTCGCCAGCTGGGGCTGCCCCGTCACGACCTGCGGTCGCTGGCGATAGGTTGCATGCTGATGGACGTGGGCAAGTTGCGCCTCAACCCGGACTTGCTGAAAGCGCCCCGCTCACTGTCCGAGGATGAAACCGACGAAATGCAGCATCACGTCACTCACGGCGTGGATATCGTCCGCGAAAGCGGCATCATGAACCAGGACGTGCTGGACATAGTGGCGCATCATCACGAGCGTTACGATGGTTCAGGTTATCCGCACGGGCTGCGGGGCGATGACATACCTGCTTTTGCCCGCATTGCCGGTATCGTCGATACCTATGACGCGATCACCAGCAACCGCAGCCATGCCAAGGCTGTCTCACCTTCGAATGCCATTAAACTGTTGTACCGCTCCAGGAATATCGACTTCCAGTCGGAACTGGTGGAAGTCTTCATTCAGGCGGTCGGTGTCTACCCGGCCGGCACCATAGTAGAGCTTACAACCGGGGAGGTAGGCGTGGTCGTTTCCGAATACCGCACCCGACGCCTCAAGCCCAAGATCATGATGCTGCTGGATGCACGCAAATACCGCCTGCGCGAGCCAAAGCTGGTGGACCTCAGTGAGATGGAGGGCGGCGAGAACGGCTCGCTGGCTATCGCCCGCAGCCTGGAACCGGGCGCCCACGACATCGACCTGTCACAGCTGGAAATCTAGACGCCGCCCGATTGCGCAACCGGGCCGGCCTCGAGCGGTCGTATTCCGCCGCGGCTATTGTGCTCCCAACTCAATCATATTCCTGGCGATTTCAATCGACTTTTCATAACTCTCAACGTCGACGTACTCATCGGTGCCGTGGATGGATGTGGCCTGGCTGGTTGCCAATTTGACCCCGTGGAACCGGTACTGGTTGTCCACCAGGTCGATGTAGTGCCGCGTATCAGTCACAGCCATCAACATTGACGGCACCACCACCGCTTCGGGATAAACGCTCTCCACTGCAGCCTGAATCACTCCGTAGCCACTGCCCGGATACTCGGCTACCGGCGGCATATCATCCCAGGCCTCGTAGCTGATCTCGACCAGCGGGTCATCCACTACCCCGCTAATGTAGTCGACAACCATAGCCGGGGTATCGCCGGGCAACAGGCGAAAGTTGATCCTGGCCTCGGCGCGTTGTGGCACCACATTCTCCTTGACGCCCCCGTTGAACATCGTGAGCGCCGTGGTAGTGCGGACGAAGGGGGCGGTTGTGCGCTCTCCCGACATGCTGCGGGCCACCATGCCGTCGGTCAGCCAGAGGTTCTCAAATACCAGGCGCTGGGGCTGCTCCATGTGCGGGGCGAGCGCTTCCAGCATGGCCTGCACCGGCTCCACCAGGCGCGCGGGAAACGGCTTCGCCTCGATCTTCGCCAGCGCATTGGCGAGGCGACCAATGGAGCTCACAGCCGGCGGATTGGACGAGTGTCCACCCTCCCCGGTAGTCTGGAGAATCAAGGTCAGGTATCCCTTTTCCGCGATATTCACCATGGCCATGGTCTTGCCCGCCAGCAACGGGTTATCTGAGACCAGCATACCGCCCTCATCAACCATCCAGCTGAAATGCAGCCCCAGCTCCCGCATACGGGCTGCTATTGCCGCGGCACCCCGGCGGCCACTGATTTCCTCGTCGTGGCCGAAGGCGAAATACAATGTCCGCGTGGGCGCAAAACCATCGGCAAGCAATTGCTCGGCAGCCTCCAGCAAACCCATCACGCCGACCTTGTCGTCGAGGGTACCGCGCCCGTAGATACGGCCGTCCGCCACCACCCCGCTGAAAGCGGGATGCTGCCAGTCCTGCTCGGTGCCGGGCTCTACCGGCACGACATCCATATGAGCGGCAAATAACACCGGCGGCAGCGCGGCGTCGCTGCCCACCCAGCGCAACAGCAGGCTGTACTCGTTAATCGTCTCGACCTCAAGCCGGGCAAAGACCCGGGGGAATGAGTCCCTCAGGAACTGCTGGAATGCGGCGAATTCACTGTATTTGATCTGATCGTGGTCCTGGTAACTGATTGTCTCAAACCTTACAGCTGCCCC
>JAHEBL010000063.1 GCA_024642265.1 Haliea sp.
TGCTGATCGTCAACACGGCGAGCCACTGTGGCTACACTTCCCAGTTCAAGGGTCTCGAGGCCCTGTACAAAAAGTACAGGGACCAGGGCCTGGTAGTCATTGGCTTCGCCAGTGATGACTTTAAACAGGAAGCGCGTGATGAGGCGAGCGCCGCTGCAGTCTGCTACGTGAACTACGGTGTAACCTTCACCATGATTGCGCCAAGTCATGTGAAAGGCGCGGAAGCCAACCCGGTCTTCCAGGCCCTCAACAGCCAGTCCCAGCCCCCCGGCTGGAACTTCAACAAGTACCTGCTGGACGCTTCCGGCAAGGTGGTAAAGCATTTTGGCAGCAATACCAAACCGGACAGCAAAGTTCTGGAAGCGGCGATTGAGAGCGTGCTTCAGGATTCACCAGGGCCCGGACCCCATTCCATAGAGAACCGGGGGAAGAAAACCGGGGACAGAAAACCGGGGACAGACCACGTTTACGGTTTACTTTAAACGTGGTCTGTCCCCGGTTTTCTTAAACGTGGTCTGTCCCCGGTTTTCCCGAAGTAAATTGCTGTCCACATTCTATGGGTGGCACATACCCCGGCGCTGAGTGGATATGACGCCGGCTGTAACTTTCATCAATAAACCGGGACAGCACCCGATCATACCGAGGCATGTCCTATCGCGTGAGCCACCGTGTACAGTTTATGTCTGGCAACTTGCAGGAGAATTGACGGCAGAGACTGTCTGTCACCACAGATTTTGCGTATATACCGCACCCCTTTCAGTTGGAGAGGAATCATGGTTGCAAAGACATTTGCCAATGAAGACACCGACCTCGAGCGCCTGTATGCCCAGGCTCGCCGTTACGATTTATTGACTCCCGAGCAGGAGCGCGAGATCGACGGTCGCAAGTGGGCGGCGATACGCAAGCTGCTGGAGCTGCTGATTGAGGATCCGTTCTCCCGTCATTTCATGAAGCGCTGGACCAGCAGCTGCAGCAGACCACTGCCGGATATTGAGCGATTCCAGCAGCGTAAGCATCGGGCCCTGCTGCGAAGAGAACTCGCAGACTATCTTCCCGGAGGCAGCGCAGCGGATCAGCTGGCTGAGCTGGCGGCAAAGTTTACCGAACCCTGCTCCACCGAGGCGCTGTTGCACTGTCTGCTGGAATTGTCACTTCCCGCCAGCCTCGTGGTTGGCATGGCAGAAGCTGTGATGCATCGCAGGAAAGTCGAGGTGAAGAGCAAGGTGGCCGCTGCGTTGATCGCCTGGGAAGGAGACTGGCCGCGGGAACTGCCTTCTGACGCGACACTGCCGGCACCTGCCACGGTCACTGCCCTCGCTTTTGAAATCGAGCGCTACACCGCCGCACGTGACCTGCTCATCATGCACAATCTACGCCTCGTCTACACTATTGCCGGTCGCAACCACAACAGGGGAACCGCTTTTCTGGACCTGGTTCAGGAGGGCACCCTTGGTTTACTGCGGGCAGCAGAAAAGTTCCAGTTCCAGCGTGGCTACAGATTCAGCACCTATGCGTTCAACTGGATAACACAGGGTGTGAAGCGCCACCTTGCCGATTCCACGGGTACCATTCGTTACCCCGGCCACGTTCAGGAGCAGGTGAGCAAAGTGCATGGCGAACGGGCCAGGATACTGGCTCGCTCCGGCTCCCCCCCGGGTGACAGCGAACTGGCCAGGGCTGTCAGGCTGCCAGTGGACAAGACGCGTGAGTTACTGCAGTTACGGAACCTCGGTGTATCGCTGGAAGCACCGTTGTTCGATGATGAAGCAGGCGGGACACTTCTCGATTCAATCCCTGGAGGTCCCTTTGGCAGTCCCGGGGAAGAGGCAGAGCAGGTCTCGCTCAATCAACGACTGCTGATTGAAATACAGCAGCTCGACCAGGCCGAGCAACATGTCGTCCTGAGGCGCTGGGGTCTGCACCGTTCCCCACCCCTGACAAGAGCGGAAATAGCCGACCAGATGTCGGTCAGCACCGAGTGGGTGCGACAGCTGGAGCAGTCCGCGCTGGAGAAACTGAGGAACAGTGAAATCATGCGCGCAGTTTATGAGGATAATTGCACTCTTCCCAATTACAAAAATGGAAAAGATGACAACTCAAACCCGCCAGGCATAAGACATTGACGAGGGCTCAGGGGAACGGGCTTAGTTAAACGAGTGCCTCAACTTCCTGGCCAATGACCACAACGCGGCGTCGCCATACCGACTCTGCAGCTTGTTGCGCTGATGCCTGAAAGACTGGGCGGGGGTTAATTTTCTCAGCATATGCGCCGGCACATCGTAGCCCCAGCGACGCAGATAGTCCTCAAACAAGGTATAGGCAAACTGCAAGGTGACGTTATCGTAGTACTCCAGATAATGATCCTTTCCGGTGGTTTTGTTGACCAATGGCAGGGGTCTCTTCTGTTCTATTCCAGCCAGGCGGAGGATGGTGGAAAACTCGTGCTGCAAGTTCTCATATTGGTAAATGTAGTCTATGGACTGAAATGACTTGCTGCGCCAGTTCAGGGGGACCGATGCGAAATCCACGCCGCGATTCACCATAAACTCGGTGAAAAACTGTGTAAAGTCGGCGCCAGATGCGGCGATATACTGGTTCTGTACCCGGTTTGTCTGATCCTCCCTGGGTCCCCGCGCCGATTTTCTCAGCTCATAACGCGACACCGCCACATCCAGCGGGTTACGGACACCCGCAAAACTGAAATACTGCTTCTCCCGCATATTCGCCTGGGCCAGGTACTCTGCATAGGACGCATGTTTATGAAGGATCATTTCCCCTTCATAATTGTCACACAGCTCTTTGGCGATGGCAGTAGATGCAGTTTTCATGGTCTGCATGAAAACGTACTTGTAATGGTGGCTGACAACCATGGCTTTGCACCCGGAGTGTTGGTTAATTGCCGCGGCGTTACCGGTGGCTTATTTTTGGAAACCCGGCGCAGTTGCCGGCTGGCATGAGTGTGGTAGAAATCGCTGTAAAGCAACATCTCCATGCCGCCCGGCAGGAATTAGAGCGACCCGTGGCGTCAGGCTGAAGCCCGGGCGCATAAATCAACCGGGCGTTGGCACTGGAGCCTGGACGCTCCGGTTAAGCCAGCCTATACCCAGCAGATTATTCTGCCAAAGATAGGCCACTAACACCACGCTGGCCACTACCATGAAAAACAGACCGAATTGACGCAGGCGCAGCATGCGCTTTTCTGTCCTTTCCCTGGCCGCTACTTCAGGCGTCAGGTGCTCCCGCAACAGGTCGACATTCTTGATATTGGCCCGCCAGTACACATCAAACATGGGGCCCAGCACAGGGATCAAGCCCACGATAAACTCTATTCCTATATTGGATATCATGCGAATGAAGCTGGTAAGCGGCAATTTATAGCGCACAGCCGAGCCGAAAATGTAGACGGAGAGCAGCACGCCCAACAGCGGCCCAAGGGCCGGGACAAGTCCAATAAGGGGGTCGAGCCCGAAACGTATGGGCGTGAAAGGGATACGAAAACGCGCGTCCATATTCGTGGCCCAGTTGTCGAGCCGGGACATGAGCTCATCGCGTTCCTGCCGTTCCTTGTCGGTTAGCGGTGACTGTGGTGGCTCGTTATCTGGCAAAGGCAAGGACTCATATCAGGTTATTAAGTCAACATCACTTCCCGGCGCTAATTCTCGCACAGCGGCCTGGTAATAGCAGCACTGGCACACCCTGCCCGGCGAGCATATCCTCACAAAGCTGCCAGCGTTCTTTCTCTGATGCAAATACACTGTTCATGCGGAAATGGCGGTACCCATCGATTCCTGAACTGCGTTAGACTCTGTCAGTCTTATGCATCCCGTACGGCTGCTGGTGAAGACCGTATCGCATCCCAGGGTTTAGAGTCTAGAGATCACTATGACGCCTGCACTCGGTAAGCATCTTAATTACTGGCTGTCCATCCTGAAAGAGGCAGCGCAAATATGGCTGCAAAGTAACGCCTTTGCCAACGCCGGTTCTCTGGCCTTCTTTACGCTTTTTTCTATAGCTCCGTTGATGATCGTAATTGTCAGTGTGATAGGCGTATTCTACGGCCAGGACGCGGCGCAGGGACAGATCGCCGCACAACTGCAGGAAACCATTGGTCCCGAGGCCGCAGAGACGGTGCAAGTGGCGGTCTCCGGGTCGAGCCTGAAGGGCGGCGGGCTGTTAGCCACCCTGGGGGGCATACTGGCAATGCTGGTAGGCGCAACAACTGTATTCGGGCAAATGCAGAACTCGCTAAACGCCATCTGGACCGTAGTGCCAAAACCATCCCGTAACAGTATTTTTCTATTTCTGAGGAAGCGCCTGACGTCATTGACGATCGTACTGGCGGTGGGATTTGTGATGCTGGTTTCCCTGTCACTCAGCGTGGGACTGCGGGTATTGCTCCACAATGTGCAGGGCTGGCTACCCTGGTACGACGTTGCCTTCGGCTTTCTGGATCTGGTTGTTTCTATCATCGTCGCCTCGTTGCTATTCGCGACCATATTCAAGGTGTTACCGGACGTGCAGTTGAGCTGGTACGACGTGGCTGCAGGTTCAGTACTCACAGCAGTCCTGTTCACCCTGGGCCGCTCCCTTATCGCCCTTTACCTGTCCTACACCGCTACAGCATCCACCTACGGCGCGGCTGGTTCACTGGTGCTGCTTTTGTTATGGGTGAATTACTCTTCCCTGATCCTGCTTTTTGGCGCTGCATTCACCAAAGCCCACTTGCTCGCTCGAGGCTTGCATGTAAAACCGCGCAGCGTAGCGGTGCGAATTCGCCACGAGATCATCGAGGACTGACCAGGAAGGGTGCCGATGCTGGATCTCATTACAAACGCTGTAACAGCGCTACAGTCAGAAACAGCTTCATACCCGCAAGCTGTCCAGATCTGGATGAAAGTGATGGGGGTGTCGTTTCTGGCCAGCGTTGTGTTTATGCGTTCAAGAGCAGGTGCGCGCTGGATTTTTGCCGCTCTGGCGTTAAATCTTATAGGCCTGGTGGTCGGCAAAATAGCTTTCCCTGATGCGAGCAGGACCGCCATTGGCACCTATGTGCACCTACTGTTCTGGCCCGCAATACTCTGGGCCGTGTGGGTCTCCGCCAGGCGGCTTTCGCTGGCGCGGGAACAGAACCGCGCTGTTGATTGGATTTACATAGCCTGGCTGGGCTGGGCCAGTTTGTTAATGTCTATTTCCCTGGTTTTTGATGTTCGCACCCTGGTTTCATTCTGGTTTGACTGATGATCCCAACTTCCGGGCGTTCTTTTCTGTATCTACCAATTGAACATGTTTAGCAAAACCTACCTTCTCATCGCTTGCATGTTGCTGCCCCCACCACCAGTTTTACAGGCCGAATTCACCGGTCGGTAGTCTTTCTACCCACTTATAGGACATGCGATTTCCCTGGTGTCGTGAAATAATCCAGCACAACCGCGCGGGCGGCCACGCAAAACAGGGGCTCTGATGGACACACCACGTTTTTTTCTGATTCGCTACCTGTCGCCAGCTGCGTCGGTGCTGGCCATGACGCTACTGATCGCCACGACAGCGCGCGCCACAAGCACGTCCGTGAGCATACCTGTTTATCTCGAATACCCGCTGTTGCGCCAGCTGCTGGTCACCCAGCTTTTCAATACCCCGGATGGCACCAGGGAGATCCTCAACGATCCCGAGGGTTGTAACAGGATTGTATTGTCAGACCCGCTTGTAGGTGCGCAGGAAGACAATATCGAAATCATTGCCAGCTACAGGGCACAGATCGGCGTGGAGTTGTTCGGCAGTTGCCAGAACCTGATTAATCGACAAGGCAATATAACTTTCCTGGGACAGCCACTCCTGCAAGCCGACGCAAAATCGGTAAAACTCGAACCACGCAGCACATGGATAACAAACAAGGATGGCGACAGAATCGTCTCAGGGGCGATCTGGGACGCGGCAGTGGGGCGCCTCGACGACTTCTTCGGGGGTTTCGTGATCAGTATGACGCCCTACACTGATCCGCTGGCTGGTTTTCTACCGGAGATACTCCCCAACAGCGACACCGCTCAATTGCAGGCAACGATAGACAGCCTCGCACTGAGTGATATCCGGGTAACCGCCTCGAGCCTTGATATCGCCATCAATCTGAAGCTTGAAACCCACATCGAGGAGCCCGGGGAAATCGCCCCCCTGACAGCCGAGGAGATGGCTCAGGCCGAAGCACAGTGGCAGATGATGGACGCGCTGCTGGTGGGCGCGGTCAAGCGCTACGCGGCTGCCACCGAGCTCAAGTCACTGCGCAGCGAATTGCTCGATATCCTGGTCGACAGCCGTTATCGTCTGCGGGACGCCCTGACCGAACCCGCTGATCGCTCCAGCGACGCCGTTCGTGACTGGTTCATCGAAAGCTGGCACAGGCTGAACCCCGTAGTACGTGAAATAGCATTGCAGCAGCCCGGGCAGGTGCAACTGCTTTGGATGAGCGCACTTACCGCCACTGATGCGCTCTACGCGCTTAACCAGTTGGGATCCACCATCGGGCTGGAGATATCCAGCGAAGGACTGCGGCGGCTGGCTCGAATGATCAACGCAGAGAAGGCCGACGAGCTACTGCACTACAGCGAGGAAGTGGACCCGCAATTGCAGCAAATGCTGCAGGATGAAATCGAGACTGCCGAGCCAGACTTATCATCCTGGCAACTGAATTTCTCGTTCTTTCCCCGCGCATACGCGGCAGCACCGTGGGAAGACCTCAAACAGTGGCTGCCTGCGAAAGACAAATTGAACACCTATGTCCGCAAAATAGAGAAGCTGCTGGAGACGGCAGCCGACAACGCGCAGAAGCAACACAAGTTACAGGGGAACCACCTCAGCATCTATGAGAAGCTTGTGCTGGCCACTGCCTGGCAGGAAAGCTGCTGGCGCCAGTACGTGATCATAAACAAGCGCATCGAACCATTGCGTTCGTCCAGCGGTGATGTGGGGCTCATGCAGGTCAACGAAAAAGTCTGGCGCGGGTTCTACGACCTGCAGAAACTGCGCTGGGATATCAATTACAACAGCATTGCGGGTTCTGAAATTCTCCTCAACTACCTGGTCAATTACGCCATCAAACGTGGGGAGCATAAGCTTGCGGGAGGCTCTGCCAATCTGGCAAGGGCGACTTACTCGGCCTACAACGGCGGCCCGGGCCAGGTGAGCCGCTACCGCAGCAACAAAGTCGCGGCAGCCCATAAGAAAATTGACAGCCTGTTCTGGGACAAGTACCGGCAGGTGGATGCCGGCAAGGCAGGCAACGTCGCGCAATGCCTGGGAGCGGATATAGCGAGCTCATGAGACTATCAGCCGAAAGGGGAAGACTACCGGCCTCTGATGCACCCGCCTGACCCGCCAGCATATTTCCATGGCTCTTGTGTTCTGGAATTGGAGATCCGCAATGTCGGTATTCGAAAGCTTCAGGGATAAAATATTTCGCGTGGCTGACCCTGACGCGAGGGTGCGAGTCAGTCGGGAGGAGATCAATAGTTTCGCGAGATCGGGAAACGATTTCATTCGAATCCCGCAAGGGCAGGAGGTCATCGTCCGGGAGGTCTTTTTGCTGGACAACGGTGCCGCAGCAGGCCGTATTTTTGCGCTTGCACAGGCTGCCGACGGTTCAGCACTCGGCTGGACCTCCACCCGCAACCTCGCCGGATCTTTCCGGAACGAGACTCTTGGTCTGGTAAAACCAGGGCGTGGGGCTGGCCGGTTTGGTCCAAATGCCGCCTGGTCACGAGGCAAATATCTGGGACAGATCGAACTCGTTAAAATTGTGAGCACCGACCTGAAGATCCGACACATCGCTCTGGGCACCATAGATGACTACACAACCATGTCCGTGGCGGCAGCTGAAGCAGGTATCCGGTTAACAGTGAATAGTGGCTTCCGCTCCTATCCCGAGCAAAAGTTTTTGTGGGATGGCTACCAGAGGAAACTTCCCGGCTTCAACCTCGCCGCGAAGCCCGGGATCTCGAATCACCAGAGCGGCATCGCCTTCGACCTCGATGTCGCCGGTGGACCCGGGAATCAAACCTACGACTGGTTAGCCATGCGGGGGCCCGATTTCGGATTCTTCCGCACTGTGAACAGGGAGTTCTGGCACTGGGAGTGCGACCCCATCAGGGCGAGGCAGCTCGCCTCCATCAATACCTTCAAAACCTCCAACGTGATTGTCTGACGCAGCCAAGGGGCAAATGCCCGGCCCGCTGCCGGATTATTGACCATGATCAATAGATAAAGCATCGACAGAGCCAGTTCCAGCTATAGCTGGCCAGCCCAATTGCGAAGTCCCCGGTGAAGGCCTATCGTATTGCCTGACTGCAGAGTCGGCTCATGCACTACTGCCTGCTGACCGAGGAGAAGCCTGGTATGCCCGATAAGCAAAGAGACAGCGCCACGGCCATCGAGGAAGTCGTCTCAGAACTGCACCGCAGGGGAGTCGAACGCGGAGAGCTCGAATACGAGCGCCTGGTGGCTGCAGCACACAAGGAGTCGGCCGGCATCATCGCAGCGGCCGAATCCCTCAGGGACAATCTGGCCGAAGAGGGCAGGCGGGAAGCACAGCGACTGGTCGATGCGGCCAGGGCTGAGGCAGAGCAACTGCTGCACGCATTTTTCGGTTCACTTGCCGACATATTCAGGCGGCGGGCTTCGGAGTTCCTCGAAGCACTCGCGCAACGCAGCTTTTCCTCCGGGCGCAGTGCCGATACTGTGCGTGAACTCGTCTCCGCCCTTGCGGCTGGTGACGAAACAGACAAGGTTGAGCGCCTGCAAGCCTGGCTGGACAGCGCGGACCCCCAGAGTTTCCTTGAAGCCCTGTTGATTATGGCGATGGTGTTTTATTCCGGCAGTGAGGGCTTTACCCATTTCCAGATCGACAAGAACCTCCAGGGTCGACTCGCCGGGATCATTGCCGACCCGTCGCTTGAACCAGGCATCGGATTCGAGTTCCGCAAGGGCATCACCGGTTTCCGGATCTCCGGGGATAATGGCCGCGAGGTAGAGGTCTCCGAGGAGAGCCTCAAGCACATGGCGGAGATCTGGGCGGGCGACGAATTTCGCGACGTTCTCTCGCATATGCTGGCGAAGGAACCTCTGCCGGGGGCCGCTCGCGATGCCTGACCTGGCCTACCTGCTGGCGCGGCTGCCCCGGCTCTACCCCGATTGCCAGCAGCGGCCGGTCGGGATCGCCGAGTTCCTGGGCCTGATCGGTGACCCGCAGCACCGTGGCTGGTGTGCCGCCGTTCTGGACTGGCTGCGCATAGCCAACCGGGAGGCCCATTCACTGCAATTACCCCTGCCGTTTCCCGATGCTGGCGAACTGCCGCCCGATACGGACGCGTCCATTAATCCCTGGCGCAACTATTACAGCCGTCTCGATCGGCTCGGTTCGCCGCCTCTACTGCGGCGCTGGGCCCGGGAGGACGCGGCCAGCATCGTGCACCGGGCGAACTACCGCGGTGCGGAGTCTACCCTTCTGAGGCGCCAGACGCCCCGCGCAGAGATCGCCACGCTGATCGAAGCCTCGCCGGCGTCACTGGAAAAGGCCGAAGAGCAGGATCGAAGATTGCTGGACTTCCGCTTTGTGCGGCTGGACCAGTTTCTCTACGACGCCACCGAAGATGCCCCGGAGCGACTCTACGCCTACGCCATTCGCCTGTTGCTGCTGACGCGCCTGGGCGTACCGCTGGAGGTAGCGCATGCAGCCTGAATTAGCCGCCAGGATAATCAGCGCGAATACCGCGGGCATAGCAGAAATACGCCTGTCGGCCACCCAGGCTCCCGCAGTTTACGAAATGGTCCGGTTCCCCCTGGAGATCGATGGTCGGCCCATCGAACTGCTGGGGGAAATCACCGAGATCGACGGCGATACCGCAGTGGTTCAGTTATACGAGGGAGCGGAAGCCCTGTCAGTGGGTGGCATAGCCCTGCCTACCGGTGAACCCTCCATCTGCCGGGTTGCGCCCGGCATGCCGGGCGTGCGTATGTCCGGTGTGGGCTCGTCCCTGGACAGCATGCCGGGACAGCACATTCCCCGCGGCGAACACTTCTCACCGCTGGCTGACCTGCGCGCCGGTTTCGAGGCCTGCGCGGCCCCGGGTGACCGCTTGCCGGTCGGTGCGCTGCTGGGGCGTGCCCATGTGGGCGGCCTGGATTACCGCGTCAATGCACCCCACGACCGCCTGCAGCGCGATGGCCTGGTCGAATGGGTGGCCGCGCCGGGCGAATACGGTGTAGGCGAAATCATCGCCACCCTCCGCTACAGCAAGGACGAGGTGCGCGAAATATCGATGACAAGCGAGTACCCGGTGCGACAGCCGCGCCCGGTGGCGCGCCGCTTGCGGGCCATACGACCGCTGTTCACCGGCAAGCGCGCGATCGATTCGTCCATGGTGCTGCTGGAGGGCGGCAAGTTCATCGTCATCGGCGGCGCTGGCACAGGCAAAACCTGGTTTACCCAGGACCTGGCCAAGTACAGCAATGTCGACCTGGTGGTACTGGTACTGTGCGGCGAGCGCTCCGGGGAGGCCACCGAGGTGGTTATCAACTACCAGAAAATGGGCCTGATGGATCGCACCGTGGTCATTCTCAATACCAGCGCCCAGAGCGCCCAGGCCCGGGGTCAGTCGGTGCGCTTCGGTGCCGCAGTGTGTGAGGGTCTGCGCGACATGGGTATGAACGTGCTGATGATCGTGGACTCCCTGTCGCGCCAGGGCCAGGGAGACCGCGAAACAGCGGGCATGCTGGGCAAGATGCCGGGCAAGCAAAGCTTCCCTGTAGATATGCCCTCGGTGATGGCGGCCACCTTCGAACGCTGCGGGCGCGCCACCTGTCTCGGCGGCTTCGATGCCTCGATTACCGGTGTGATGGCTGTTTCCCCCGACGGCGACGACTACGAGGGAGACGCCATCGCCCAGGTGGCCCGCCAGTACGCGGACGGGACGGTCATTCTTACCAACAAGGTGGCTCACCGCGGCTATTACCCCGCGGTAGGCTTCGGCGCGGGGCTCTCCACCAGCAAAACCACCGGCATGGAACGGCGGGATGATCTGCGCAGCTTTTTCGACGAACGCAAGCTGCACGACTGGATCGAATTGGGCGATCAGATCACCGCGACCGTGGCGGACTCAGAGGGCCCCCTCACGGACCAGATCAAGGTGCTCACTGCCAAGCGCATGAGCGCCGAGGACTACCGCCGCTACCTGCTGGGCAATGTCTACCGGCGCGCATTTTTCGTGCAGGACTCCGGCCACACCGTCGACCAGAGAACAAGCCCGGAGCGAATGCTGGTGATGATGCGTTTTTGCAGAGATCTGGGCGCAGCCTTTCCCCTGTTACAGGATAAGGAGCACGCCCGCACTCTGGCAGACCAGTTGGGTGGCAAGGCCTACGAGGTGACGCTTCTGGAGGACGGCTACGAGGAGGCTTACCAGGCGATCCTCGCATGGCTGCATAACGCCACAGGCAAGGACAGGGCCGGCGACGAAGGGCAGGATCATGCTGCAGTTTAAACCCCACGGTATTTCCCTGCCGCTGGTCACTTTCGGGCCGATCGCCGGCCTGGAGGTTGGCACCGAAGCACAGTTTCCCGGGGGCGGCATGGGTATCGTCACCGCTGTAGGCAGCAAGACCACCGTTCAGTATCTGGGTACTCCGCTGAATATCAGCCGCCAGACCAAGGTGCGATTCACCAACCGCGTCCTCAGCTTCAACTATGACAGGCATGGCATTATTGGCCGCACCCTCGATCCATTGGGGCGGCCACTGGACGGGCGGCCGGATGTGGTTGGCGAAACGCTGCCCGTTTACGGTGGCATCCTCAACCCCACCCGTCGAACGCTCGCCGAGGGTCTCATCCAGACCGGTTTTCCGGCTCTCGATGCGAAGGAGCCCATCCCCCAGGGCATCAAAATCCTGTGGATGAAACGGCCGGAGGAGAGCCTGGATTATGCGGTGGCCAGAACGCTGGTGCGGGCGCGGTATCGCCGGCGCCGCGAGGATCCGCTCAAGCCTCTCACCGTGATCTTCTGTGCCCTGGGCCTGACCCGGGACTCTATTCTGTATTTCGAGAGCATCCGCCCCCGGATCGGGCGCACTGTGTTCGTTTTACACGGCGCCGCGGACCCCGCCATCAGCGCGCTGATCGCGCCCCAAACCGCGTGCCAGATAGGCGAGCGCCTGGCGATGGAGGGCGAAGAGGTGCTGCTGGTGATCCACGATATGCGCATCTTTTACAACGCACTCGCCGAGGTGCGGGGTATCCAGGGGGCGCCCCCGGGCAAGGACAACTCGCCGGTGGATTTCTACTCCCAGGCCGCCCGGATATATGAGCGGGCCTTTATCAAGGAGAGCGGCAGCCTCACCGAGATCGTTGTCATGTCGGTACCCAACCTCGACCACAGTGAAATCGGCGTCAATCTCACCAAGTATTCCACCGAGGGACATATTCCCTGGTCCAACGGGTCGCTGGATTTTCTGGCAGCGCTGTCACGCTTGAAGGGTGAGGCGTTCCACGCCTCCCGCGCGGATCACAAGGCACTGCAGCGGGCGATTACCGCCGCCTACTCCCGTGCGCTGGAGGTCCGCGAGCAGGAATCCCTCGGCCTGAAAATTACCGCTGCTGTCGATCTGGCATACCTGCGCTTTGCGGACCTCTTCGAGCAATCGGTGCTGAAAACCGAAGAGTACCTGGAAGTAGACGCGGCGCTGGACCGCTGCTGGTACGCACTGGGGGAGGTGCCGCCCGAAAACCTGGATATTGACGCCGCCATCAAGGGTGAGTTTCACCACTATCGCCCCCCGGCGGCCGGCGGGAGCGCCTGATGTCCACCGGTCAGCGCTTGCGCCAGGTCAAGGAGGATATCGATCGCATCGAGCGTTTTTTGCCGGTCATGAAGCGGGTCCTGACCATGTTGCGGGCAGAGATACGCAACTTCCAGGAGCGCATCGTCGACCTCGAACAGCGCCAGCAACTGCTTGAGCAACGGTGGCAGGCCCGCGGCGAGCACGCCCTCGGACAGACCATCGAGGCATCCCTGGAGGCGGAGGTGTTGACCCGCTGGGAGAATCTGGTCGGTGTGGACATAGAGGAAGTAAAAGCCGTCAAGGCGCACTGCCGCCTGAGCCAGGTGATGGTCTGTCAATCGGCGGCCTCCGCAGCGATTACAGACCTGGCGATCGAACGATTGCAACTGGCGGAAAAACTCAAGATCGAGCGTAGTAATGTGGCTCGCCTGGAGGACGCCGAAGAGGAGTTCGTGTTTTTGATCAACGGTAGCGAGCAGGTCCGCCTGCCGCCCCTGCGCGAGGAACTCGCGCGGCTGGCCCGGGCCATGGATGAAGAGAACGGCATGGCCGCGACCATCGCACGCCTGTTGCGCGAACGCGCTGTGGACAAGCACCAGGAGCTGGAGACATGGCCACTGTTGGGATGAAATACGCCCTCGTCTGCGGGGCGCGCGAGAAGCGCAGCCAGGTGCTGGAAGTGCTGCTCGACCTCGGCGCACTGGAGCTGCATCGCCTCAGTGCCGTCACAGGTGGCCGCGCGCAGCGCCAGGCGCTGATCAGGCTGTACGAAAAAGTGCGCGATTGCAGCAAGCTGGAATTGCCCCAGATGGTCCCCGAGACCGTGCCCGACGATCTCGTAGGCCTGGCCTCACGCCTGCTCGAAGATACCGACGCCCTGTCCCGGGAGCAGAATGAACTGCTGGCCAGTGCCGAACGACAACAGACTTGGGGTGCCATATCGCCCCGCCAGCTGCATGAGCTGGCAGAACAGGGCGTGTACATCCAGTGCTGGCGCACCGATGACCCTGAAAGTCTCGCCTTGCTTGGGCAGGAGGGCTGCCTGCTGTGGCAGGGTGAACGGAAGAGGAAAAAGGACGAACTGGTGTTCTTTACCCTGGCCAGGGGCGCACCGCTGGCACTGGACTGGGCCTGCAACATGGCTGCCCCGGATCAGGACCCGGCGCTGCTGCACACAGAGATCAACCGACTGCAGGCTCGTATCGAGGCTCTACAGGGTGCCCTGCGGTGGCTGGCCCGTGAGCGCATGGACGAGTTCGGTCGCCAGGTGGCCGGGCAGATCGATGCCCTGAGCATCGAGGCCGGGCGGATACAGTCTCACGCCGACGAGCATGTGTTCGTATTGTCGGGCTGGATCCCGACGGACCGGCTGGATGAGACCGGACAGCGCCTGCGCAAGCTGACCGGGGTCAACGCGAGTTTCCGCGACCCGCGGCCGGAAGAAGATCCACCCACCTTGACCCGCTATCCAGCCTGGGCGCGTCCGATTCAGTCCATCTTCGAGTTTATGGGCTACCGGCCTGGCTACTACGAGTACGACGCGGGGCACCTGATTATCCTGTTCTTCACGCTATTCAGCGCACTGCTGATTAACGACGGCGGCTACGGCCTGCTGATGCTGGCCGTGCTGGGGCTGGGATACCGCCGCCTGTCTGGAGCGCTGGGCAGTGGCGCCGTGCAGTTGGGCCTTTACGTGGCAGGCGCCACCGCACTCTACGGCGGGTTGACGGGTTCATTTTTCGGCGTCCAGTTCGAGTCCGTGGCCGGGATACCGTTCCTGTCGCTGGACACTGACGACATGATAAGACTGTCCTTCGGGCTCGGCATACTGCACCTGAGTCTCGGCCGCCTGATCCAGGTGCGAAGACTGGGTTGGTCAGCAAAGATGCTCGCCGAACTGGGCTGGCTTGCCATGCTCTGGGCTATCTTCCTGGGCATCCTGAATGTGTTCACCGGCAAACCCATTCCCGCCGCCTGCGGTCCCCTGCTGGGCCTGGGCGCCCTGCTGGTGGTCTGCCTTTCACACCTCGAGCGGGGCATTGGCCGGGGTAGTCTTGCGGGCCTCGGGCTATTGCTTGGCAATGCCACCACACTGTTCTCCGACATGATGAGCTACATCCGCATCATGGCGGTGGGTTTTGCCAGTATGAGCCTGGCCATGACCACCAACCTGATGGCCGAGCAAACCGGTTCTGTTTTCTTTGGCGGGCTTATTCTGCTGATCGGCCACACCATCAACCTGGGCCTCGGCGTCATAGCCCTGTTTGTTCACGGCCTGCGCCTGAATACGCTGGAATTCGCCCGACAGCTGGGCGTAATCTGGTCAGGGCGCGCATTCGAACCCATGGCCCACTTTCAACTTAAAGGTATCGAGGAACGCTAACATGGTAGAAACGGCGAGTATTGGCACCCTGGGCTACATCATGTGGGGGCTGGCGGCGGTGGGCAGTACCCTGGGCATCTATCGCGCCGGCGTGGCTGTACAGGGGGTCTGGGCGCAACAGGGTCGCAGCCCGGACGGCAAGCTGTCCATGGAATACATCGCCTTCGCCATGTTTCCGGCTTCCCAGGTCCTGTACCCTTTTATCCCCCAGTTCATGAAACAACATTTGTTCGTGGATCCGCAGTACGGATACCTGGGCATCGCGACCGGCCTCGCTACGGGTTTGATCCTGTTGGGTGCGGCTTATGCCCAGGGCTGTATTGCCGCTGCAGGTGTGCAGATGGTGCATGAGACGGAAGGCCGGGCCAGGGGGCAGGCCTACAGCCTGGTGTTCCTGGTTGAAGGCATCGGTATTGTTGCAATAGGTATTCTGGTGGCTCTGCTGCCCTGAGCACCCGGCCCGGCGGTTCAATTTACTGGTATTCACCGGAAGTTCGTCAGCAGATCGCCAAGCGGTCTACCCTCCCCCGGCAAGCCGGATATAATCATCAGCCAACATCCGGCAGGCATCTACCCATGTTAAAAGGTTTTTCGGCATCCCGGCGCGCGCTTTGCGTGCTCGCACTTGGCGCTACTGTGATGGCGTGTTCGGACAATAACAATAACAAGTTGACGATCATCGAGCCGGAGTACCTGCCGATTGCAAACCCGGTTATGTCACTGCCACCCGATACCGGCGAGATTAACCTGCTGGCGGAAAACTTTGACCTGGAGGACGTGGGATACCAGCAGTCCGAGTACTTCCTGGAGGGTACGGCGTCCGCCTACACCAATGTCAGCGAGCTTGCTGCGGATGGTGTCTGGGAGGCAGAGCCCGGCGCCGAGGCACAGTACAAAACCCGGATTATCGTCAAACGCCCCATAGACCCGGCGGACTTCAGCGGCGATGTACTGGTTGAGTGGCTGAACGTGACCGCCGGGTTTGAAACGCCACCCAGTTGGGGTACCGGTCAGCTGGAGATGCGTCGTGGGGGTGCGGTGTGGGTCGGTGTTTCCGCGCAGATCGTGGGCATCGAGGGCAACCCGAGTGGCGGCCTGCCCCTGCCGCTCTACCTGAAAGCCGTGGACCCGGCACGTTACGGGTCGCTGGTGCATCCCGGTGACAGTTTTTCCTACGACATCTTTTCACAGGTGGCGCAGGCGATTCGCAATCCGGAGGGTATTGATCCGCTCGATGGCCTGACTGCCGAGCGACTGATCGCCTACGGGGAATCCCAGTCAGCGGGCCGACTGGTGACATATGTGAACGCCATCCACCCGCTTTACAACGCTTACGATGGTTACATGATTCACAGTCGGGGCGACGGCAGCTCCTCACTTGCCCAGGACCCGCTGGTAGCAATCCCGACACCGGACTCAGTGCAGATTCGCACGGACCTGAACGTGCCGGTAATGACGTTTGAGACCGAGACAGATGTATTATTGCTGGGCTATGCCGCAGCCCGGCAACCCGACACCGACCTGATTCGCACCTGGGAAGTTCCCGGTACCGCACACGGGGACTACTACACGTTCATTTCCGGGCGAGATGACACAGTGGGCGACCCGGTGTTTGCCTCAGTCATCGAGGAATCTTCTATCCTGGGTTTCATCAACTGTGAAAAACCCATGAATAACGGCCCCCACCACTACGTATTCAATACCGCTGTGCGTGCACTCAATGCATGGGTGGCCGGTGGCGAGCCGCCGCAGGCCTCGCCACGACTGGAATTGAACGACGACGGATCCGACTACCTGTATGACGACGTGGGCAACGTCCTGGGAGGCATTCGCACCCCCTATGTCGATGCGCCCTCGGCCATACTGCGCGGCGACGCCAACCTGGGTAACAGCTTCTGCTTTTTGTTTGGCACTACCTCGCTATTCAGCGCCGGGCAAATGGCGAGCCTCTACGTGGACGAGGCGGGCTTCGTGGCGGCGGTAACCGAGTCAGCCAACTCTGCAGTGGCAGCGGGCTTCCTGCTGCAGGAGGATGCCGACGCGATCATCGCCTGGGCACCGCAGCAATGGCGGGCGCAATCCGGCCTCTGACAAGGATGACATCGGCCCCCTGCACATTCTGAGCACGGGGCCCCTCCCACAGTTAACCTACCTGCCCCGGCGCCCGGCTGTCGTTCGGCGACGTCTGCCCGTTTAGCCAGTCTGATGATGTACCCGCCAATTCACTGATCTGTATCAAAAACATTATCCACTGCTGGTGAGATTATCACCGGTTCCCATTGAGCAATTGATACTTCCCATTTCGCAGGAGACATCGTCCATGAGCTCGGAACTGAAACTTGCAACAGAAGAAAATGACGTCAAGCCCGTCCCGGAGCCACTCGCGCCGGATGCAAAAAGCAGTAAAAAGGCTCAATCAACCGATGAGCCGCAAGCCGCTTCCGAGATAGAAGAGCAGTATCTCGGCGGTGAATTTTCCTCCGACGTCATGAAACAGATGCGCAGGGACCCCAAGGCCATCGGCAAGCTTTTCAAGGAGGGAAAATATCCCTACACGGACCGGATCGCCCGGCGCGCCTATGAGGCCGAGAAGAAGAAATTGCAGATTGAACTGCTGAAGGTCCAGAACTGGGTGAAATTAACCGGCCAGAAAATCGTGGTTATTTTCGAGGGCCGCGATGCGGCCGGCAAGGGCGGTACAATCAAGCGATTCATGGAGCACCTCAACCCGAGGGCGGCGAAAGTGGTGGCGCTGGAGAAGCCGACCGAGCATGAACTCGGGCAATGGTACTTCCAGCGCTACGTCGTGCACCTGCCGACCCGTGGCGAGATTCTGTTCCTGGACCGGTCCTGGTACAACCGCGCCGGTGTTGAGCGCGTGATGGGATATTGCAATCAGATCGAATACCTGGAATTTATGCGTGAGTGCCCGGAGTTTGAGCGCATGCTGGTGAACTCCGGTATAAAACTGTTCAAGTATTACTTTTCAGTAACCAAGAAAGAGCAGCGCCAGCGCTTCGAGTCCCGCAACCACGACCCGCTGAAGCAGTGGAAGTTGAGTCCTGTTGACAAGGCTGCTGTCGGTCTCTGGAATGAATATACCCGGGCCAAGGAGTCGATGTTCTTTCACACGGATACCGCGGCATGCCCTTGGACAATCATAAAATCAGATGACAAAAAACGCGCCCGACTGAATTGTATGCAACACTTTCTCCATCACCTGGATTACCCCGAAAAGAACGAGCGGGCGGTCACAGGCTATGACCCACTGATTGTGGGTTCACCCAAAGCGATACTGCGGCCAGACATTCACCTTGATGACTGGCCTCGCGCCTGATTGGTGGCAAGGGGGTCGCCGATTAGCGCGCTGCAATAACTGATAATGCGGGGACGCTGGCGCATTACCGCAATGGCAACCTGCGGTAGCTACCGCTTGTCACCCACCCCGGTTGCGCCGCTTGACTTGAAGCAGCATGCTGCGCAACGACCGATACCCTGCCAGCCACGCGGACCGGGTATCGAATCGAACAGGGCGGATGTTGAAGTCATCCTGACCTGTAGACCTATTCCACCGCGTGGCTATTCAGCTTGGTGATCCATTGATCACCTGGCTCAGAGCAGTAACGAGCGTTATTGACGTACAGGGATTTCCCGAAGAGGCCGCCGCTGGCGATTCCATCCATGTCAGGGTCGGTGATTATGCCGGACAGTTGCCCCGAGAGCTTCTTCGCATCCAGTGTCACCACCTGAACCATATCGTCTGGAGCGCACTCCTCGTTAGGGTCAAAGCCGGGGGTTAGCACGTAGACCGTGCGGCCGCGCATTACGAGACCATCCAGAAAGCCAGTAAGGGGCGAAATGATTTCGATCTCATCCGCATGGCCAGTGCTTGGATCTACTTTGAACAGTTGCGAAAAGTTTGAGTGCCCCACGATCAGGGTCTTGCCATCAGGCGTTGCCACGATACCGTTTGCGCCACAGCAGTCGTCCTCAGATGGCTTATTCACAAAGTCACCGACCAGGGGTATGGCAGTAGCAGCGTCGGGGTCAGCTGGGAGCCCACCATTTTTCGACAGTGGCAATCGATATAGCAGCGCTTGCTGGGAATCGGTGAAATATACGGCATCCTTGGTGATAGCCAGGTCATTGATGATCTGATAATCATCCGCCGAACCCGGCAAAGGATATGTTGCTACCAACGCGCCATTATCAGCGTCAAATACATAGGCATTGCCGGTTACACAACCGGCGACAAAAAGGTAGTTGGTGCGTGGATCAACCCTCATCCCGAGCTTATAACAACCGGGTTCGGCTTCAGGCTCCACCAGGGTCGAGCCTTGCCCGCTGCGCAGGTCTACCTTGTAGATCGAGCCATCGACCGAACCGTTAAAGGCGGTATGTCCCCTGCCTATCGCGAAACCTTCAGGCAGGGATCCGAACAATGCGGGAACTTTGTGGGGAAAGGGCTTGTCACCTGCGCTGGCCGGATGAGTTACCAGACCCAGTAACGCCACAGCAGCGATTGCGCCGATTGCGCGCAGCGATTCCCTACCCGCGATTCTTCCTTGTTTCATAATGATTACTCTCTCAGGTGATTGATTCTGCCGGCCAGTTCACATTGTTGGGGGTTTTCCTTCGTCCGCAGGCTGATAGACTGACAACGCCCCTAACAAGAAATAGCATAGTGCAGAAAGCGGAAATCACATGTTGATGTCCTGATTTTTAGCTGATGAATCGCTGATTATTAAAAATTTGCATATATTACAGTCACTTAGTGTAGGCAAAGATAGAAGGGGTGCCCGGCTGTCCTTGCACGGATTGATAGGAATGATATGAACGGAAGTAACAGCAAGCCGGGTGACGAGGGCGACTCGCCGCACTCGTTGGCCCGGCAGGCTGACAATTCCGGGCAATACGTGTTTGGCCGCTGGCACTTCAATGCCGACTCTGGCGACCTGGACGACGGGGATTCCACCATCCGCCTGGAGCCACTGGTGGCCAGGCTACTGGCATACTTCCTCTCCCATCAAAACAGGGTCATCAGTCGCGATGAGCTGATGGAAGCTGTCTGGGAGAATCGCTTCGTCTCGGACGATGCCATCAATCGCTGCGTTTCGATCCTGCGGCATACGC
>JAHEBL010000179.1 GCA_024642265.1 Haliea sp.
TGCCGCGCGCCGAAATGACAGGTCATGGTCCGACAGCCCAGCTCCGGGTCTATCAGGCACTGGGTATCGGCCCGCAGCACGTTGGCGCCAAGCCGCAGCTCATGTTGCCCGCGCTGGCGCCATACCCCCTCGTCGGCAAGGAATTCCCGCTGGTAGTGGCTGTCCAGGCCGCAACCCAGCGGGTGCATCATTTTCAGTAATGCCCGTCGCGGCAGGTCGAGGGGCAACAGCTGGGCCGAGGGTGCATCACGCCAGCGATGCGCGTTCTCACTCAGCGGTGTAAGGCCACAGGCCAGCAGCCATGTATCCAGGATAGGGTCTTTTGGCCCCTGCCTGTCGTAGAAAGCCAGCACCCCGTTTTTTTCCTCGAAAGCGGCGCTGGCACCGGTATCACTGGCCAGGCGGAACTGTCCCAGCAGGGTCAGTTCTACCTGCAAATAGCGCAGCGTATCGGGGGGCAGACCGTCACCCTCAACCTGGTAGGTGAACTGGCGGCCCACAGGCAGGTGCAATGGCTGGGCCAGGCGAGGGTCCACCACCGCGGCCTCCAGGGTATCGCCAAGCTGTGGGCGGGCATTGACCAGGTATTCACTGGCGCCGTCACCCTCATGGCGCAGCAGGCTGCACAGGTGAAACGCCTCGGTAACACTGCCAAGCCGGGCACTGCGCTGCACCTGCAAGTGCAGGTGCGGCTGCGGCGAGCGCCCGGAATTGCCGGAGGCCGCCAGCGGCTTGCCCGGCACGATCCACTCACTTTCCTTCACCGTGACGCTGTGTTGCTTGAGGTGGGCCAGCAATACATGCAGCCCGCTGTCCAGCCGGATCAGCACGAAGTTGCCCCAGTTATTTTTGACATCCACGTCACCAGGCGGATTATCCGCCAGGTAATCGCGCACCCTCACCACCTGCCCGTGCACCGGGGACAGGACCGGCAGGCCGAAGCAGTAAAACTCATCGAGGGCCTCACCCTTGCCGGAAAAACTCTTCCCATCCTCACTGATATAGAAGTCGAGCGCATGCTGCCACGGCGGCCTGTGCGTGTGTTCGCCGTCGAAACCCTGGTAGACCTGCCAGCGCCCGAATACGGGCAGCAGCAATGGCACGCTGTTGACATCTCCGTTGCGCACACGGGCCAGCCGCGCACGCTCGTAGTTCTGCTCCGGCATGCCAGGCTGTGCGGCAAGCCAGGGGGGCGCCACACTCTGGCGGGTACGCAGGGCGAGCAGGAATACAAGGGTAACCCCGATATAGGGCAGTGCAATCAGTGGCAGGCCATAGACGAACAACAGGTCCTGGCAGGCAATCAGCAGCATTCCCGTAAGGACCGCGGCCAACATCGCCGTCATGAAACTGGCAATGCCGGGAACGGTATAGATCCCACCAATCGCCACAGCGGTCAACACCAGGTTGAAACCCGCCCAGGCCATCAACATCGGCTGCGGCGTGACGCCCAAAAACAGGAAACCCAGCTGGCCGACCAGCACTGCCGCCACGGCCAGCAACGCCAGGTAGCGGGAACGCCACACCATCACGGCGAGCACGACCGCGCCGGCTGCGGGATGAACGGAAAAAAAAGTGGCCCCGAGCATACTCAAAAATGCGTCTGCCCGACCCGGCGGCCAGGGCGGGGTGAAATGGCCGTCGGCAAGCAGGGGCGCTATCTCATTGAACTCTCTCGCAACCAGGGCAGTGACAGCCGCCACGAGCAGGAAGGGTATTACCAGTACCGGCAGCCGCTCATGGCGCCACAACAGGTCGGCCAGAGCCGCGCTTGTAAATACCGCGAGGGCGGCGCCGGCAATGATCAGGGCTGCCAGGTGTAAGTCCAGCTGATAGAAGGCACCCAGCGAGAGCCCCACCAGCAGGCTGTTGAGGATATACACGCTGGTGCGCGCGGCGGGAAATCTAAACAGGCGCGCCAGCGCCATGCCGACCAGGGCTGCCAGCAAGCCGGATGCGCCGGTATTGGGGTACACGAAAGTGGCTGCCATAAGTAGCGCACCGGCCACCGGGCTGTCGAGGAAAAAAAGTGCCGCGTACGCCCGGGCGGTATCGTCCAGACCCTGCCTGATCGTGGCCATGGCGCCCGCGGGTTTCACGTATCGAAGCCGCCGCCAGTAGATGGGCCACCTCCTACAAGGCCATCCGGCGCACCCTGCGGGTAGGGCTGGGCCAGGTGCGCTGGCAGGCACTCCTGGGACGTAACTGTCTGAAGATTTTCAGCCCGGCGAATCACCGAGACCTGCTGCTCCTCATCGATCAACACCACGTTGGGGCGGTACTCGATAAACTGCATCCACTGGGTATTGTTATAGGCACCCACCGGAGTGAACACCAGCGCATCGCCCACGTTCAGGGGGGGCAACATGATACTGCTGCGCATCACATCGATATTCATGCACAGCGGCCCGTAGATGACGGTCTCCTCGGGCCTGCCCGGCAACAGCCGTGTCGGCACTACGTTGTGGTTGTACCAGAAGGCGGTGAACAGCTGGCTGACACCGGCATCGACCACCACCGCCCGCTTGCCATCCGGTAGCCGCTTGTTGGCAAGGACCGAGGTGAGCAGGTAGCCGGCGTCGTCCACCAGTGCCCGGCCGGTCTCCAGCACCAGAGTCGGCCGGTTGAGACCCCGGGCCTCGCGATCGTGGGTCAGCTCCAGCAACACATCGCAGACGGCCTCTGCATACTGCTCGACGCTGGGTACAACCTGCTCGGCGGGCAGATAGATTCCCTGCAGTGAGTTCATCGAGGCAAACCCGCCTCCAATATCGAGATAGTCGATGTGGCAGCCCGTGCGAGTTTCCACTTCGTTCATGAAATTGCACATGATGCGGACTTGCTGGGTGTAGGCCTTGGGTTCAAGGATGAAGGTACCGATATGGCTGTGCAGGCCGGCAAGGCTGAGATACTCGCTGGCTGCGATGCGCCAGGCGGCGTCCATGGCCTGCCCCGACTCCACATTGAAACCAAAGCGGCTCCAGGGCTCGGTAAAACCGGTGTCGAAATTCAACCTCAGAGTGACCTCGACATTGGCCTTGAGCTCTTCCGATATTTTCTCAAGGGTGTACAGCTCATCCAGGTGGTCGATGTGGATACGCGCGCCCTCCGCGATGGCGCGTCGCAGCGACTGGGCTTTCTTGCCGGGTCCGTTGAACAGGATGTTGGTTCCGGGCACACCAAGGCTGCGGGCCTTGTCGTATTCAAATTCCGATACCACCTCTGCCCAGGAACCCTCCTGGTGGAAGATATTACACACGGCGCCCAGGTAGTTGGTCTTGTATGACCAGCCAAACAGAACGCTGGGATAGCGCGAGCTGAAGGCCTGTTTCAGCCGGCGGATGTTTTGGCGCAGGCGCTGTTCGGAAATCACGAACAGGGGCGCCCCATATTGCTCCAGCAGCTGGGCCACAGGCACATTGTCGATAGTGTCCATCCAGGCGGCGTCCTGGCGGTTACCGAACTTGTTCAGCAGGCCGCTGCGCAGGGGCACCATCGCGGGTTTAATCCAGGGCTTGCTGCCGCTGGTTTTCGCTTCGGTAGTGTCTGTCATGAGTCGCTCCGGGTTGCCTGCGCCGCGGCCTGTTTGTCGTAGGTCTCCCTGTCGGTATCGAGTGCCGGGTTCAATTGCTGGCCACCGTTCATGATCACCGCCTCGAACTCGCTCTGCTGCACGATATTCTCGACAGCGTGGCGGATAAACAACACGCCCGGACGGGCTGCAGGCAGCTCAGGTATGTCCCGCTCGAGGATGAGCTGCAGCAGGATCAGCGGCAAGTTGCGCCCCACTCCCGCGGACAGGTAGATCCAGGCCGGAAAACGCGGATTAATTTCGATCAGCTGGTAATGTCCCGTGTTATCCCGCATCACCTCCACCTCCAGCGGGCCACGCCAGTTGATGGCCCTGATCAGTGCGGCACTGGCGTCGTAGAGAGTCTGGTCAAAGATACTGACGCCCGACCAGGCCTTGCCCTTGTCTGTAACTGCCATCTTTTTCATCATGACCTCGCCCAGCATCTGGCCGCTGCCGTCACACACTGCGGTGAGGTTGTACTCCTCGCCCTCCACCAGTCGCTGCACCAGCACCGGGTAGCCCCACTGCGCCGCGATTTCACGGAATGCGTCCGCCGCCTGGTCGGCGTTGTGGACGATGTGCGCGCCATAGAACAGCCCCTTCACCACCATCGGGTAGCTCCAGCCCTCTTCCTGGCACTGGTGAAAGAAGCCGCTGTGGGTGACGGCCTTGATTTCCGGGCATTGAATACCGGCGTGTCTGGCCAGCTCGGGCAGGCGGTCCTTGTTGCGCAGGCGCAGTTGTTCGGGTGTCGGTAGCAAGTATCGAATGCCCATCTCATCGAATTGCGGGGTCAGGCGCACCATGCCGGGCAGTTCCGCGTCCAGGCAGGGCAGGACAATGTCGATCTTTTCGATCTCATGAATGGCGCGCAGGCTGGTCATGAAAGCCTCATCCCCCGCAGAGGGGTACGGCAGCAGGTAGGCCGCGTCACAGTATTCCCGCAGGTAGAGGCCCGGATCCAGGGCATCATAGCCCAGCCCGATAATGCGGCCGGTGAACTCCTGCGCATCCCGCAGGCAACGTGCTACCGCCACTCCCGGGCCCGGGTTGTCCGCCCTGGCGTTCATGCCGGTTATGGCCACTGTGAGGTCTATCGACGCCATCTTTGGAGACCGTCAATCGCCGACGAATTTACGCAGCATGCCTGCGAATTCCAGCACGTCCCGCTCCAGCTCCCGGGTACCGACGCTGTACTCCTGCCCCAGTAGCGCAAGCAGTTCGGCCAGGTCCTGGTCCTTCTGCAGATACCGCAGGATCTCCAGGCCCGTTTCGTTCACAGTGAAATGATGACCGCTCATGGGATCGAAGACGAAGCCGCTTTCGCTGACGGCAAGGCGCCGCAACGCCTGCATCGACGGTAGTACGCCACTGCGATTGTCGTGCTGTTTGTGTTCGTCCATAAACACCTGACACCGATAAATAGCCGGTCATACACGGTAATTGCAGGCGCTGTAGCCGTATTTGATATGGATCAGGCAGACACAAAAAAGGGCCGGAATAGGTTAAAAATACCGCTTTTTATAAGCAATATGCGATGCAGCTGTGCCTGTATTTCGCGCTCTCTGTGGTCAGTTACTACTCTGCGCGCGAGTGCACTTCGAAAGCGCGCCCGGGGATTCCGCCTACGGCTCTCAGTAAACCAGCTCCACCCAGCGCTTGCCCGCTTTCA
>JAHEBL010000180.1 GCA_024642265.1 Haliea sp.
TTGGCGCAGGCGGCCGGGGAGGCTCAACCACATCCTTGTTATTGTTGTTGTCGCCGTCACAGGCGCTGAGCAGCAGGGCGCCCAGCAGGGCGCCCAGCAGGGCCAGGCAGGTGATGGGGGTCGCTTTCATGATTATTTTCTCGGGACCGGGATTGTGGCCAGTTTCAATGATTATGCGATGCAAACTCAAGTGTTATCCGCGGCCTTGACGTTATCAACCGTGCGCGCTCAAACTGTGCTAGTCTCGTCTCATATCGTTGCGACGATATCCGCAAAATGAAAGCCTACCCACAGAGGGGCCACTCGATCCATGAATACTCCCAATAAAAGTCCGCTGGCGAAAACAACAGTGCTTCTGAGCCTGCTCCTGCTGGTCTCGGCCTGTTCAAATGACAGTGGCGGTAAGCCCTACTTCAAGTCGGACACGCTCAAGGTCACTTCCTACAATGTGGGACTGGCCTTGAATTTCGTCCCTTACACCCGCGAACGACTGCCCGTCAACGAGGCAATTCTGGCGGACTACGACAGCGACGTGATCTGCCTGCAGGAAGTCTGGCTGGATGAGCAGGTTGAGGCGATAACGCAGGCATTGAAGCCGGTCTATCCGGAAATCTATACGGTACCCGCGGAACAGGTTTTTTCAGAGTCCGCGGCCTGTACCGACGAGGAAATCACCCCGTTTGCGCAATGTGTCACCGACCGCTGCCCTGGCTTGTCGGGTGCTGACCTGGTTGCATGCGCGCCGGTCCAGTGCGGCGGCCCGCTGTTCGAGTTGCCACCCGTATGCCTGGACGCGGTGCTCGGTTCGGTGGGTATCCCGGATGTTACAGTGGATGCGGTGCTCGAGGCTGTCACCCAGCCGGCGGGCAAGTTTGCCTTCGGCGGCGCCCTGGGATTGGTACTGGCATCGAAATACCCGCTGGAGGCACGTGAGTTCCAGGACTTTATCGAGGACTCCACCAGTAACCATCGCGGTGCGCTCTATGCGGAAATCAATCTCAACAAACAAACCCAGGTAGTGGGCTGCACCCACCCCACGGCAAACCTGTCTATAGAGTATCCCTCCAGCGGCAAGCACGGCTCCTGGGAGGGAGAGAACCGCTTTATGCAGCAGCAGATGATTGCCTTTGCCAACGCCAAGGCGGGCGACAACCCGATCTATTTTGGTGGAGACTTCAACTGTAGTCTCGCCAGTGCCGCCAACGGCGTCGATGGGGAATTTGCCGACAACTGCCAGCTCTGGCTGGACGACGGTTTCGTGGACCCGGCCGGAGAGCAACTGCCCTGCACCTTTTGCTACGAAGAAAACCTGCTGCTCAGGCCTGATGGCGCCACGGGTGGAACGCTGCTGGACCACGTGTTCGTAAAGAACCTCGGAGATACATCCTCTGTTCGCGCCAGGCGTATCTTTGACCGGCCCGTCTCGATCGAGGCACAGGATCCCGTATCAGAACTCAAACCCGAGGACTCTCCGCAGCTGACCCATCCCTCCGATCATTTCGGGGTCGAGATGCAGATCACCTATTGAGTCGATGATCCGGCCCCACCAACCCCGGCGCATGTCCCCCGGATGTGCGCCGGCACAGTTTACTGTACCGGTTGTGTCGACTCGCCTGTCCCCGGTGGGAAAATCCGCGTTGTTCGTGCAAACTTCCTCGCTTTCTGTCCGCGCACTGGTCGCGGTCTCTCATTACTTCTGCGCATATCCTGAATGTGCAATACACATCCAAATAGACGAGATTAATTGATGGCTGATCTGGAGCAGGAATTCAACGCAGTGATGGCGCAGCTGACCGCGCAGGGCGCGCCCTGGGAAGTGCTGCGCGATGACAATGATGTGCCTTATTACAAGCAGGCGCCCGCCAACCTGGTGGAGGCTCTTGCCGTTGCCAGAGAGCACGGTGACCGCGAGTTCCTGGTATACGAGGGCGAGCGCTGCAGTTTCAGGCAGCTTATGGAGGCGGCGGACGAGATAGCGGCCGCGCTGCAGGCCCATGGGATTTTGCCGGGCGACCGGGTTGGCCTGGCCATGCGCAATTACCCGGAATGGATGGCGGTGTTTATTGCCGTTGTCACCATCGGGGCGGTCATCGTACCGGTGAACAGCTGGGGCCAGCCGGCAGACATCTGTCATGCCCTGGGCGATTCCGGGGTGCGGCTGGCATTCCTCGACCAGGCTCGCTATGACGGCATTGCCGGCTGGCTTGAGGACAATGCTGTGAAGGGCGTGATAGCCCGCCCCGACAAGGAGGACGACCCGCGCGGTCTGGCCGCTTTCCTGGCCGGATTCAAGGGAAAAACCCCGACTGACGCAGCGATCGACGGCGGGGACCTGGCGCTGATCATGTATACCTCCGGCACCAGCGGCAAACCGAAGGGCGCCGCGTCCACACACCGTGCTGTCTGCCAGGCCCTGTACAATTTCGAGTTTGCCGCGACGGCTGCGGCCATGTGCAACATGGACAGGATCGGCGCCATGCTGGAGCGGGGCTTTGAATCCACCTCACTGCTGGCTGTGCCCCTGTTCCATGTCAGTGGCTGCCACGCCCAGTTCCTGGCGAACCTGCGCGGTGGTCGCCGCATCGTGATGATGTACAAGTGGGATGTGGCCAGGGCGCTCGAGTATATCGAGCAGGAGCGGATAACCTCGATAGCGGCGGCCCCGTCGATGGTGCTGGACATTCTGGAGTCGCAGGCCTTTGACGAGGCGGATACCAGCAGCCTGTTTTCCATTGGTATCGGTGGCGCCGCAACCCCGGCCCGGGTGAGCGCGCTGATCGAGAAAAAAATGCCCGCCAACTTCAGTGGCACCGGCTGGGGGATGACCGAGACCAATGCCCAGGGCACCTCCCTGACCGGCAAGGCTTTCAGCGCCCGGCCCGGCAGCGCGGGCCTGCCTCACCCGATTGTCGATATCCGCATATGCGATGACGAGGGCGGCGAACTGCCGGCGGGGCAAACCGGGGAGATATGGGTGCGCAGCCCCTGCAATATCAGTGAGTACTGGCACAGGCCCGAGGCCAACGCCGCGGATTTCCGCGACGGTTGGCTCAGGACAGGGGACATCGGCTACCTGGACGGGGACGGCTATCTCTACCTCGCCGATCGTGCCAAGGACATGATCATCCGTGGGGGCGAGAATATTTACCCCGCGGAGATCGAGAATCAACTGCTGGCGTTGCCGGAGGTGAAGGAGGTGGCCGTGCTGGGTTTGCCTCACGAGCGCTGGGGGGAAGAAGTGGCCGCGGTAGTGCGCCTGCATCATGGGCATGCGCCGAACGAGGCGGCCCTGCTGGAATTTGCCCGCAGCCACCTGGCGGCCTACAAGTTGCCCACCCGGGTTTTTTTTACCGAACAGGTGTTCCCGCGTACGGCGACCAACAAGGTGCTCAAGGCGGAGCTGAAGAAGCTTGTGCTGGGCGCGGTCTAGGTGGCGTTGCGCCGATCTTGTAATTCACACACTGAATAGTAAAGATCTTCGCCATTTATTTCAGTTATGTGGCTTTGGTGACTAATATAGCGTCCAGCTGATGGTCTGGGGGCGTCGCAAGACGCTCCGTCCAGTCGTCTTCCCGATCTCACCAAGAGCTATATGAGGTTTCACCATGTCAACATTCCAGCAAGACATCGACGCTATCGCCAAGTTGCGCGCCCAGCAGGGCGGGACCTGGGACGATATCAATCCCGAATACGCCGCGCGGATGAAGTCTCAGAACCGTTTCAAAACCGGTCTTGATATTGCCCGCTACACCGCAGGCATCATGCGCAAGGACATGGCGGAATACGACGCCGACAGCAGCAAATATACCCAGTCACTGGGTTGCTGGCACGGGTTTATCGGACAGCAGAAGCTGATTTCCATCAAGAAGCATTTCGATACCACGGAAAAGCGCTACCTCTACCTGTCGGGCTGGATGATCGCTGCCCTGCGCTCGGAATTTGGTCCCCTGCCGGACCAGTCCATGCACGAGAAAACTGCGGTACCGGATCTGATCGAGGAGCTGTACACCTTCCTGCGCCAGGCGGATGCCCGTGAGCTGGGCGGCCTGTTCCGTGAGCTGGACGCAGCCCGCCAGTCCGGGGACCAGGTGGCAGCAAAGGCAGTGCAGAACAAGATCGACAACTTCCAGACCCACGTGGTGCCCATCATTGCCGACATCGATGCCGGTTTCGGTAATGCCGAGGCGACCTACCTGCTGGCCAAGAAGATGATCGAGGCGGGCGCCTGCGCGATCCAGATCGAGAACCAGGTGTCCGACGAGAAGCAGTGTGGCCACCAGGACGGCAAGGTAACCGTTCCTCACGAGGACTTCCTGGCAAAAATCCGCGCGGTGCGTTACGCCTTCCTGGAACTGGGTGTAGACGACGGTGTCATCGTCGCCCGGACCGATTCCCTGGGCGCGGGCCTCACCAAGCAGATTGCGGTGACTCACGAAGTAGGCGACCTCGGTGACCAGTACAACAGCTTCCTGGATTTCGAGGAACTGGATCCTGCCGAGATGAACCATGGCGATGTCATTATCAATCATCACGGCAAACTGGTTCGCCCCAAGCGGCTGCCATCCAACCTTTACCAGTTCCGCAAGGGCACCGGTGAAGACCGCTGCGTACTCGACAGCATCACCAGCCTGCAAAACGGTGCCGACCTGCTGTGGATCGAAACCGAGAAGCCCCATATTGGCCAGATCGGCGGCATGGTGAAGCGTATTCGCGAGGTGATCCCCAATGCGAAACTGGTTTACAACAACTCTCCGTCGTTCAACTGGACCCTGAACTTCCGCCAGCAGGTATTTGATGCCTGGAGCGAGGAAGGCAAGGATGTCTCCGCTTACGATCGCGACAAGTTAATGAGTGTCGAGTACGACGAGACCCACCTGGCTATCGAAGCTGACGCCTGGATTCGCACCTTTCAGGCGGATTCCTCGCGGGAAGCGGGTATCTTCCACCATCTCATCACCCTGCCGACTTACCACACCGCGGCCCTGTCTACCGATATTCTGGCCAAGGACTACTTTGGCGAAGAGGGCATGCTGGGTTACGTCAAAGGTGTTCAGCGCCAGGAGATTCGCAAGACTATCGCCTGCGTCAAGCACCAGAACATGGCGGGCTCCGACATGGGCGATGACCACAAGGAGTACTTCGCCGGTGAAGCCGCGCTCAAGGCGGGCGGCAAGGACAACACCATGAACCAGTTTGGCTGAGTTTCTGGTGGATCGCGGGTAGCGGTGGCTACCTGCAGCA
>JAHEBL010000181.1 GCA_024642265.1 Haliea sp.
CAGAGTTGTACCGCGGGGCGTTCGGCCTTTATCACCGGCCAGAGCCCCGTCCGCACCGGGCTCACCAAGGTCGGGATACCCGGGGCTGATCTCGGTCTGCAGCCGGAGGACCCCACGCTGGCGGAACTGCTCAAGCCCTATGGCTATGCCACCGGGCAGTTCGGTAAAAACCACCTGGGCGACCGTGACGAGTTCCTGCCGACCAATCATGGGTTCGACGAATTTTTCGGCAACCTGTACCACCTCAACGCGGAAGAGCAGCCCGAGGACCCGGACTACCCAAAGAGTCCGGAATTTCGCCAGCGGTTTGGCCCCAGGGGGGTCATTCACAGCTATGCTGACGGCAAAATTGAGGACAGTGGCCCGCTCACCCGCAAGCGCATGGAAACGGTGGACCAGGAGTTCCTCGCCGCGGCGGTAAAGTTTATCGACAAGTCGGCAGCGCAGAAAAAGCCGTTTTTCGTCTGGTTTAACTCCACGCGAATGCACTACTACACGCATGTGGAGGCGTCCCAGCTCGGCCGCTCCGGCCAGGGCTTTTACAACGACGCGATGATGGAGCACGATGACCATGTCGGTGTGTTGCTGGACAGGCTGGACAAGCTGGGTATCGCAGACAATACCATCGTCATCTACTCAACGGACAATGGCCCCCATTTCAATCTGTGGCCGGATGCGGCGATCACTCCCTTTCGCGGTGAAAAGAACACCAACTGGGAAGGCGGGTACCGGGTGCCGGCGCTCCTGAGGTGGCCTGGACGAGTCACAGCCGGCAGTGTAAACAACCAGGTAATGTCGCATCTGGACTGGGTGCCGACACTGCTGGCCGCGGTAGGCAACGACACGATTGCCGCTGATCTGAAGAAAGGCTATAAGGCTGGTGACAAGACCTTCAAGGTTCATCTCGATGGCTATAACTTCCTGCCACAATTAACCGGCAAGGTCCCCGCGGGACCCCGTCAGGAGTTTTTCTACTTCAGTGACGACGGATTGCTGACGGGTGCCAGGATCGGTGACTGGAAGCTGGTTTTTGCAGAGCAGCGCGCCCACAAATTCGATGTGTGGCGCGACCCTTTTGTGTCCCTGCGTATTCCCAAGTTGTTCAACCTGCGGCGAGACCCGCTGGAGCGGGCCGACACAGATGCCAACGGCTATAACAACTGGTGGGATACCAAGATAGCACCGGTGGGAGCCCAGGGTCAGGTGGCAGTGGGCAGGTTTGTGCAAAGCCTGCAGGAATTTCCGCCCCGCCAACGGCCCGCGACGTTCACCGTGGACCAGATCATGGAGTCCCTCTACCGGAAGTAGTCACAAACGATGGGGCGCCAGTGAAAAGGCGCCCCTGTCTGGATTATCAGTGAATGCTCTCCCGCTTATCAGGCTTCTCGACAAAAGCAAGGCCTTTACTTGCCAGTATAATCCGCTAGGCTCTGAGATCGTGCCTCTGCGTGTGGCTATTTGCTGCACGATGCGTCAAGCTGCGCGCCACCACACTGAACAGGAGCTTACCTTGCCATGAAACTCGCTATTTTGTCCTGCGCGCCAAAAGCCTACAGCACACGACGCCTCAAGGAGGCTGCTTTGCAGCGCGGGCACGAAGCCAATGTACTCAATACGCTGAAGTTTGCTATCGACCTGGATCGCGGCTCACCTGACCTGTATTACCGGCAGGAGCACCTGGAACACTACGACGCGGTGCTGCCCAGAATCGGAGCTTCTATCACCTACTACGGTACCGCGGTGGTGCGTCAGTTCCAGGAAATGGACGTTTTTTGTGCCAACACTGCCCACGGTATCAGTAATTCCCGCGATAAATTGCGCAGTCTGCAGATTCTCAGCCGCCATTCAGTCGGGCTCCCACGGACAACGTTTGTAAGGGACAAGAAAGATGTTTTGCCGGCTATAGAACGGGTGGGCGGTGCGCCTGTCGTCATCAAACTGATCGAGGGTACCCAGGGTATCGGGGTGTTGCTCGCGGACTCAGTCAAACAGGCTGAATCCATCATAGAGTTGTTGCAAAGCCAGAAACAAAACGTACTTATCCAGAAGTTCGTCGCCGAGAGTAAAGGTCGGGATATCAGGGCGTTTGTCGTGGGCGACCAGGTGGTAGCGGCAATGCGACGCGTTGCCCAGGGGCAGGAGTTCCGCAGTAATGTCCATCGCGGCGGGGTCGCCGAACCGGTGGAACTCAGCGATGAATATCGCGAAACAGCCGTACGTTGTACCCAGATTATGGGTCTGCGGGTCGCCGGTGTAGACATGCTGGAGGGTGCGGAAGGGCCACAGATCATGGAGGTGAATTCCTCACCCGGGCTCGAGGGAATCGAGACCTGTACCGGCCTCGACATCGCGGGCGCGGTGATCGACTACATTGCCGCGCAGGTGGATTTCCCGGAAATCGATGTGCGGCAGCGTCTCACGGTCAGCAAGGGCTACGGGGTAAGTGAAATCTATGTCCCCGAGGGGTCGAATTACGTTGGCCAGACCATCACCCAGACCCAGCTACGCGAGAGTGATATCAATGTGCTCACCCTGTACCGGGGTGCCAAGGTTATCCCCAACCCCCGTTCCGACCGGGTGCTGGAGCCGGGCGACAAGTTGCTCTGTTTTGGCAAGATGGAGTCAATGCGCAGTATGATTCCCCGTAAAGAACAGCGCAGAAGACGCCCGGCGGTGCAGGAACTCGACACGTCCACGGGTTGATTTCTTCAGCAGGACATCCTGCTTTTTGGCGAGCGACGAGGGTGTTTACTCGTCGCTTGCTGTTCTCCCTGGGACCATCTGTCGCACCCGCTCTCGCAGCCGTGATGATAGCCTCGCTTTGTTTTGCACATTCCCCGGCGGTGCGCGCAGCTGCCGAAGGGTCGTCACGTTTTCAGCGCACGGTGAACTACCTCCAGGACGCCAGTCCCGAAGAGAAGGCCGATTTCGCCCTGGTCGCCCTGACGGAGCTGGCTGCCGTGTATATCGCTGAGGCAGATCTGGCCCGCTCCCAGGCCGCGGGCAAGGGTGACACCGCACGGTCAAGGCTGTGGGGCTGGTCGGTGGCGGTGGATCAGTATGCCAGCCAGCTGCTGCTGGTGCTGGACGATGTGGAGCAGGGCTTTCCGGTAGAGCTGCGGCCGGGCGAGCATGGTGACGTCACCCTGACGGTCGCCGACAGGGTGGTGATGCTCGGCCACCCGAGACCGGATCAGCAGGCGGCCTACGAGCAGCGGGTGTTGATGGACTTCTGCGGTGGCCGTGATTGTGAGCGGATAACCGTGTCTGAAACCGCGCAGGCTCCTGTCCCCCTGAGTTCAGCCCGGGCAAGCCCGCTCTGGAACTTTACCGAACGCGGCCCGATCTGCAGCAGTGAAGGGTTGGAAGTGCATTTTCAAAGCTCCGAAAATCTCAGCACCCTGCGCGGCCTGTGCGAGCAGCTGATTGTTGAAGCGACAGCGCTGGCAGGTGAGCTCGCCTGGCAATCCCGGCACGGGGTTGCAATCGACTGGGATGGGCTGGTGGCCAGTGCGACACCCGGTCGGCCGGAGCACCTGTTGCGGGTCAATGCAGCGGGGGACTCGGTTTTACTGACCATGCCACTGCTGTATGCCAGTGCAAATCTGCTGGCGGATATTAAACCGTGGCTTTATGCCAGGGTAACCGGTGAAGGGTCTGCCGCGGTCAGGCTGCATGCCGCCGACTACGATTGGCATTAACCCGGCCTCAGGCGTGGTGCATGCGTCGCGCCTGGTCGTTTGTGGGCCAGCACTGGCAAAAAACGATAATTTTGCGTAAAAAAAGTCCATTTAACTGTTAACCAATTGGCGTTTCAGCCTTCAACGGGTGGCACTGAGCGTCCAAATAGGGCTATTCTGGTCCCAGGTTTTTTTACTGTGGCCAGTGTTTGCACCATGTTGGAAATTGTTCAAATAAACAGCTCTGAATTGAAGCCGGGTATGTATGTATCCGGTCTCGATCGACCCTGGCTCGAGGTGCCGTTTCCTATGCAGGGCTTTTGCATAGAAACCCCTGAAGACGTACTGCAGATCCAGAAATATTGCCAGTACGTCTATGTCGACCGTACCAAGAGTGTGCTTCCTGACGGCAAAATCAAGCACAAGGCGCCGCGTCGACCCAGGAAGACAAAAGAGCAGATTTTCCAGGGGCGTAAATTGAAGGTTTATGCGGATAGCGCAACCTGGGCAGAAGAATTCCCCAGGGCCAAGGCTGCTGTCGATACCCTGGCGCAAACTGTAGATTCGATCTTCGAGCAGGCAACCCGGGGCGGCGTGTTGGACGTCGTCAAGGTGAAACAGTCTGTCGATCCCATGATAGACAGTATTTCCCGCAACCCGGATGCCTGTATCTGGCTGGCCCGGTTGAAGCAGCAGGATACCTATACCTACCAGCACTCGGTCGGTGCCGCCATTTGGGCGGTTGCCCTGGGCCGGCAGCTTGGCCTGGCCAGATCAGATCTGCGCTCCCTGGCGGTGGGTGGTTTGCTTTTCGATATCGGCAAGTTGCGAATTAATCCGGATTTGCTAGGCACGACACGTTCGCTTACAGACACCGAATTTGTCGAACTGCGCAGCCATGTCGCGCTCGGGATAGACATGATCAAGGACAGCGGCCTCATGAACAAGGATGTGTTCGACATGGTTGCGCATCACCATGAGCGGCACGATGGCTCCGGATATCCCGGTGGGCTCAGCGGAGACACAATTCCCGTGTTTGCCCGCATTGCGGCCATCGTGGATTGCTACGATGCCATAACCAGCCACCGCAGTTACTCCAGGGCGATTCCGCCCGCAGAGGCTATCAAGAAACTGTATGAGTGGCGCGATCTCGAGTTTCAGGCCGAACTGGTCGAGGAGTTTATCCAGGCAGTGGGCATATATCCGGCGGGAACGCTGGTTGAATTGTCTTCCGGGGAAGTCGCGGTGGTGGTTGCCGAGTATCGTACCCGGCGTTTGCGCCCGAAAGTGATGGTGTTGCTGGACGCCAACAAGGAGGCCGTCATGGAGGTGAAAATGATCGACCTTATGAGCGAGAAAACGACCGCCGATGGCCACCCCCTTGAAATAACCAGCAGCCTGGAGCCTGAGGCTTACGGTATCGATATGGCTGCTATCAAACTCTGAAAGCTGTCCTGACTTGAAGCAACTGCCCGGTATCCAGCGAGACCAGTT
>JAHEBL010000064.1 GCA_024642265.1 Haliea sp.
TAACGCCAGTCAGCTTTAACGTAGCGCCCCGCTGCGACCATCTGCTCCTCCACCAGGTAGGCATCGTCACTGCTCCACAGGCCCAGGGTCGGTACGCTAACGCTATACCGGGTCGCGCCGCTGAGCATGCTCAGTATATTGGCCCGGTAAATATTGATCCCGGCAGTCAACCGCCCTTCCCTTGCCAGGTCGTTGATGTAGTGCTGTGTCTCGTCATGATCGCGGGTCCATTGGCGAAACAGTTTCCAGTCATTCGCCGCCAGCATTTCCTCGGCTACTCCCTCCATCTGAAACAGCAGGGTGTACCAGCCGAGTTCCTTCTGGCGGATATCGTCACAGCCGGCGTAGCACTGGGGGGCGCCGACCGACAGTGGCACAAAGCACGTCGCCCGTTCACCTATTCGCTCTACCAGACCCCAGGCTATCACGGCCCCCCAATCGTGGCCCACCACTGCCACCCGGTCTACCGAACACTCATCCAGGATTGCCAGCAGATCCGCAAAAATCTCCTCCAGGTCGTAATCTGCTGCTTCTTGCGGTGCATCTGACTGGCCCATACCGCGGTTGTCCGCAGCAATTACCCGGTAACCGGCAGCCACCAGGGCAGGTATCTGGAGTCGCCAAACCTTCAGCGAATCGGGAAAGCCATGGATGAGCAATACCGCCGGGCCATGGCCCTCGTCGATATAGTTAAGGGAAACTCCCTGCCGCGTAACTTGCCTGTTGCGATACGCCATAATCAGTGCCTGCCCTTCTTCTGTGTGTGCCCTTCGGTTTTTATATCAGATCAGCGAAGGTTTCAGGTGTATGTACCCTGCCCTTTCCTTTCCAGTCCCGCAACGATGATCGGCAATGCATCGAAGTCATCGAAGGCCCAGTTGTGGTAAATCTCGCCCACAGCTAGCTTGCGATAACCGCCAGAAAAGAGTGCGAAAGGAACGCTGGCTCGCCGCGCTGTCTCTGCATCGATCTCACTGTCCCCGACATACACTGTCGGGCCATCACCCAGATAGCAGATGGTCTCTAACAGCATGTCGGGCTCCGGCTTGCGACTATCGATCATGCCGCCTGCCATCACCGCATCAAACATCGGCTCCAGCCCCATATGGCGCAATACCGAGCGGGCCGGTCGTTCCGGCTTATTCGTGCACAAGCCCAGGCTGTGGCCATCTGCCTTCAAGCGCACGAGAGTATCAACCACGCCCGGATAGAATACCGCCTTGTCGACCGAGAATTCGTAAAGCGCTATAAATTCCTTATAAAGCAGCGCATGACGTTCGGGTGTTTCCGGAATACCTCGAGCCGCCATCATACGGCTGACAAAAACTGCACCACCTTCACCAATGAAGTTGCGGGTTTCAGCCAGGCTGAGGCCTTCCTTGCCCAGGCGACCGAGGACTGCGCAGGCTACCGACTGAATGTCTGGTGCGCTGTCGATCAGCGTGCCATCGAGGTCGAACACTATATTCATTGCGCGGGACCTTCCCTGCCCGACGCCAACTTCAGATGACAGCCCAGGCTGCGCGCAATCCATGAACAGTCACAGTTTTGTATTGATTCGCATCGGCAACCCATCATTTCTGGTGCGTTTCCCTGTATTCGCCGGGCGACATACCCAGCCAGCGCTTAAAGGCCCTGGAAACATTCTGCGGGTCCAGAAAACCACAGTATTCGGCAATCGGCTGAACATTGAGATTGGTGTTAGTCAGATCTGACTCCGAACGTGTCCTGCATTGACACGATATTAGCCGCTTCCGCCCGGTTGGTGCGCAATTATTTAGGGTAGACTTTCACCTGCGAAAACTAACCGGAGAGAACTACAGAATGTCATATACAGAACTGTTCAAGGACAAAGTGGCGGTCATCACCGGCGCCGGTAGCGGCATGGGTCGGGAACTGGCGCGCCAGCTGGCCGGTGCCGGCTGCCACCTTGCGCTGTCCGACATCAATATGGACGGCTTGCAAGAGACGGTTGCCCTGTTGCCGTCCAGCGGATCACTAAATGTCACCATGCACTGCCTGGATGTAGCAGACCGGGAAGCGGTGACTCAGTATGCCGGGCAGGTTATCGCCGATCACACAAAAGTCGATTTGCTGTTCAACAACGCCGGCATAGCAGGTCGACCGCTGGATATGGCCGATTATGACTACGGCGACTATGAACGCGTTCTCAATGTCAACTTGTGGGGGGTCATCCACTGTACCCATGCCTTCCTGCCCCACTTGCTGGCTAGTCCGGGTTCGCACCTGGTTAACATCTCCAGTGTCTTCGGACTGGTTGCCCCGCCAAAGAACGGCTCTTACGTAACAAGCAAATTTGCCGTCCGGGGTTATACGGAAGCGCTGCGCACCGAACTCAAGGCCAGGAACATCAGCGTCAGCTGCGTCCACCCGGGGATGATTGCGACCAATATCGCCGCGTCAGCTAACGCGCCCGCCGATGTTGTCGCAAAGTTTGCACAGAGCGGTCTTTCAGCGGAAAAAGCTGCGGCCGTGATTCTAAAGGGCGTTGCGAGAAGAAAAGCCCGGATTCTGGTCGCCGGCCATACCTATTTTATCGACTGGTTGCAGCGATTGTTGCCGGCGGGATATCGGGCGTTGATGCTGCCGCTGCTCGGCGTCAATAAAACAAGTATTTCAAACCAGACGGGGCCAGCTGCAGGACAGTCACGGTGACAGGGAAAAAGAGGCTATACTCGCCTACCATGCAGCGACACGTATTTCTCATCCCCGGCTTTTTCGGCTTTGCCAACCTCGGTGACTTCACTTACTGGGGGCCGGTTCACAGTAAACTGCTTGAACTGCTGGACGACGCCGGCATTCCGGCTCATATCCACTGCGTAAAATCATTGCCTACCGCGAGTCTGCGCGAACGCACCCGCGTCCTGGCGGAAACGATTGCCGCTACCCGACCGCGGCCGGATGCGACCATACACCTGGTCGGACACTCTACCGGTGGTCTCGATGCCCGACTGCTGCTGACCCCCGCGGTGGACCTGCAGACCAAAATCGATGTGGAACGCCTCGCCGGCAATGTGCGCTCGAGCATCAGCGTGGCAACACCCCACAGGGGTGCACCTGTCGCCTCGTTTTTTACTGGCCTGCTCGGCGGCAAACTGCTGCGGGTGTTGTCTATCATGACCATGGCAGGGCTGCGCGGCGGTCAGTTGCCTCTCTCGGTGTGGGCAGAAGTGGCGGGACTGTTTGCGATCCCATCCTCCCTCGGGCGCACCCGGGGCTCACTGGCTGGGCAGCTCTATAAACAGCTCCTGGCGGATTTCAATCCGGACCGGCGAGCACAGGTAAACGCATTGTTGGCCGAGGTCGGGCGCGACCAGTCCCTGCTCACCCAGCTGACCGTCGAGTCCATGGACCTGTTTAATGCCGCCGCCGGCGATCGTGAGGGCGTGGCTTACGGTTCAGTGCTTACACGGGCCCGGCCACCCGGTCTGGCGACGTCACTCGAGATCGGCCTGGACGCCGTCGACCAGGCCCAGCAGGCGTTTTATTACAGCCTCAGCCGCCTGGCTGCCGGCCATGAGTTTCCGGCACCTGACGGCGAGTACAGAAAGGTCCTGCAGCAAAGGTTCGGGCAAGTTCCCGATTCATCGGCCAACGATGGCATCGTGCCCACCCTGTCACAACCCTGGGGGCATTGCATCAGCGTATCCCAGGCTGATCATCTGGATATCATCGGGCACTACCGTGACGACGAGGACAGCGAGCCGCACTACGACTGGCTGACCACGCGCAGCGATTTCCGGACCGCGGACTTTGATGATGTCTGGCGTAAGGTAGTGGCTTTTATGGTCGAAGCCGAGACAGCGCGCTAATACCTCCGGCATCCCGAACAGCCCGCGACCGATTTCCGGACTATTTATCCCGCTTCCTCAGCCTGCTGCAACTTGCGATACAGGGAACGCACACTGATGCCCGCTATTCGGGCGACCGCTTCCCTGTCACCGTCGTGGGCTTTCATCAATTCCCGCAGATAGCCAAGCTCAAGCTCTTTCAGACTCACCTCCCGCCGCGCAGCCGGCGCAACGGCAGGCCCCAACGCCTGCCGGATCACCGCCGGATCGATGACGTTGGTATTGGCCAGCACTATCGCCCTGCTGAGAATATTGCGCAGCTCACGGATATTACCCCGGTATCGATGTTCCTTGAGCAAGGCCAGTGCTGACTCGGTGAGATGAAATGTCCTGGCGCCCTGCCCCTGGCTGTCCCTGAGGATGGTGCGCGCCAGCAGGGGCAGGTCCTCGATACGCTCCCCCAGCGAGGGCAGCCGGATCGGGAATACGTTGATACGGTAGTAAAGATCCTGCCGGAAGGTCCCCTCCTCCACCATCTGTTCCAGGTTCCGGTGGGTGGCGCACACCAGGCGAAAATCAGCCTGCTTCACCTGGGTGCTGCCCACGGGGCGATAGGTGCCGGTCTCGATCAGGCGCAACAGTTTGACCTGCAGGGGCAGTGGAATATCGCCCACCTCGTCGAGAAACAGTGTGCCGCCGTGCGCGGCCTCAACCAGACCCTGCCGGGTATAGTTGGCACCGGTGAACGCACCTTTGACATGTCCGAACAGTTCACTTTCGAACAGGGTTTCACTGAGGCCGGCGCATTCCAGGCTCACAAGTGCCCTGGCACTGCGCGGACTGGCCTGATGCAGAGCCCTGGCAGCCAGTTCCTTGCCGCTGCCGGACTCACCCTGCAGCAACACGGCGGCGTTGGTGGGGCCGACCCGGGAGATCAGGCTCAACATATGGTTAAAAGCGGGGCTGGCCCCTACCATGGGCTCATCGCCGGAACCCGCGCCCGCGATCGAGACCGGCTTGAGCAGTTCGACGAAATACACCAGGGCGCCCTGCTCATCGAGAATCGGCAGCATTTCAACATCCACGTGTTCCTCGCCACGCGGTGTCTGGTGTATGTGCAATACCCGCTCCCGCTGGCCTGAACTGGTGGCTGCCGCCAACGGGCAGTCCTCCCCCGCCTGGTCGCAGGGGCGGTCAAAATTATGGGAGACCTGGTAACAACGGGCCGGCCCGTGGCGGGTATCGATCTCCCCGAAAGCTTCCCGGTAGAGGTCATTGGTGGCGAGGATCCGGTAGTCGGGGGTTACCAGGATGGCCGGGTGCTCGTAGCTGTCGAGCATCCTGGCGGTGGCCGGGTCGGTATCGGTTGCAAGTAGTTCCATGGCTGCCAAATATGACGAGAATCTTGTCAAATTTGGCAGAAAACCATGTCGCTGGCAACCCGCTGCAGTCTAAGGTATGCAATCCCTTCAGTATTTAGCTTTTTATTTCATTAGCTTACATATCATTCCTGAGGCGCTTTATAAGCTGGCATGACCCTTGCTCTAACAGTAGGGTCAATCACAGACCCTGCTACACAATCACCAGGAGAGGTTACGAGCATGAGTACAGCCGCCCAACCCCGTACCGACGCCACCACCCGGCCGGAAGTCACCACTTTCTTTGATGAGCCCACCAATACCCTGTCCTACGTGGTGAAGGATCCCGCTACCAATGCCTGCGCGGTGATAGATTCCGTGATGGACCTGGACTACCCCTCCGGTTCGATCAGTTTCGGCGGGGCGGACCAGATTATCGCGTTCATCACCGACAACAATCTCGAGTTGGAGTGGATTCTGGAAACCCACGTGCATGCGGACCACCTGTCCGCCGCGCCCTATATCCAGCAGCGGCTGGGAGGTAGGATTGCCATCGGCTTCAACATCTCGGTTGTCCAGAACACCTTCGGGCCGATATTCAACGCGGGCTCAGGCTTCGCCTGTGACGGCTCCCAGTTCGACGTGCTGCTGCGCGACGGCGACACAATCCAGATCGGGCAAATGGCCGGTGTCGCCATGCACACACCCGGCCATACCCCTGCGTGCATGACCTACGTGCTGGGGGATGCGGTATTTGTCGGCGATACCCTGTTTATGCCCGACGGCGGCACCGCGCGGGCGGACTTTCCCGGGGGCGACGCCAGCGTACTGTATCATTCCATCCAGCGTATTCTGGAGCTGCCGGACGAGATGCGGATTTTTGTCTGCCATGACTACCTGCCCAACGGGCGCGCGCTCGAGTACGAGACCACGGTGTCCGCCGAACGCCAGGCCAACATTCATGTGCACGAGGGGGTCAGTGAGTCCGCTTTTGTAGCCATGCGCACCGCCCGTGACGTGACGCTGGGCATGCCCACCCTCATCTTGCCGTCACTGCAGGTCAATATGCGGGCCGGGCACTTTCCACCGACAGATCAGAATGGCCAGTTGTATCTCAAGCTGCCTGTCAATGCGTTTGGCGGGGCGGACATAAGCGCGCTGGTCGCCAGGGAAGAACAGTGATGAGTGACATAAAGCAGGTAACGCAGGAGTTCTCCGTTTCGGCGCAGATCACTGCGGATGAAGTGCGGGCACTGGCCGACAGGGGCGTTCGATCCCTGATCTGCAACCGTCCTGATGGCGAGGGTGCGGACCAGCCCAATGTAACGGAAATCGAGGCCGCAGCCACCGATGCCGGCATGGCGCTGGCTTACCTGCCCGTGGTGTCGGGGAAGTTCAGCGGCAAGGATGTGAGCGACTTTCTGGCGTCACTGCAACGACTGCCCGCCCCTGTCCATGCCTACTGCCGCACCGGCACCCGCTCGATCACGCTCTGGGCCCTGGGCCAGCGCAGGCTCGGCACGGACACCCGGGAGCTGCTGAGACTGGCCAGCGCCCAGGGCTACGACCTCAGCAGCGCCCTGGCGACAGGCGAGGCTGCCCATGTCCGCCCAGCCAATGCAGCAAGCTACGATATCCTGATAGTAGGTGCGGGAGCCGCGGGGATCGCCGCCGCCTCCAGCCTGCTGGCGCGGGTCAGGCACCTGTCGATAGGCATCATCGATCCCGCGGAAGTACACTATTACCAGCCCGGCTGGACCCTCGTTGGCGCCGGTGTTTTCAAACAGCGCGATACGGTCAAGACGATGGCGTCGCTGATTCCCGAGGGCGTGGAGTGGATCAAGGCAGCCGTCGGCGCCTTCGACCCGGACAATAACCGGGTCACCCTGGAGGACGCCAGGCCGGTCTATTATGAGCGACTGATCGTAGCGCCGGGCATCAAGCTGGACTGGCACGGCATAGAAGGCCTTACCGATACCCTGGGACACAACGGTGTTACCTCCAACTACCGCTACGACCTGGCGCCCTACACCTGGCAACTGGTGAACAAACTGCAGCGCGGTCGCGCGGTGTTCACCCAACCCCCGATGCCCATTAAATGTGCAGGAGCCCCGCAAAAAGCCCTCTATCTCTCCGCCGACCACTGGCGCCGTAACGGCGCGCTGGCCAATATCGAGATCGATTTTTTCAACGCCGGCGAGGTCCTGTTCGGCGTGAAAGAGTACGTACCGGCATTGATGAAATATATCGAGCGTTACTCCGCCTCGCTGCATTTCCGCCACAGGCTTGTCAGGATTGACGGCGAGGCCAAAAAAGCCTGGTTTGAAAACACCGACGCCGGGGGCACCAGGAGCCTGGTGGAAACAGATTTCGACATGATCCACGTGTGCCCGCCCCAGTGTGCCCCGGACTTTGTCCGCAACAGCGCGCTGGCTGATGCGGCGGGCTGGGTGGATGTGGACCAGAACACCCTGCGCCATAAACGCTACGCCAACATCTGGGGCCTGGGAGACGCCATGAACGCCCCCAATGCCAAGACCGCGGCGGCGGCCCGGATGCAGGCGCCTATCGTGGCCAACAACGTGCTGGAAGACATGGCGCTCGTTTCGGGTATCGCTCATTACAACGGGTATGGATCCTGCCCGCTAACGGTCGAACGCGGCAAAATTGTGCTCGCGGAATTTGGCTACGGCGGCAAGTTGTTGCCCAGTTTTCCGCAATGGGTTATTAATGGGCAGAAGCCATCACGACTGGCGTGGATCCTGAAGGAAAAGATCCTGCCACCCGTGTACTGGAAAGCAATGCTCAAGGGCAGGGAGTGGATGGTGGATCCGGCACAGGCCAAACCAGGGAAATCGACGGCTTGAAGACAAGCTTGTCGCGACTGCTTCCCGCGCTCGAGTGGGGCCGGGAGTATCATCGCGGCTTCCTGGCCAGCGACCTGCTGGCGGCGGTAATCGTCACCATAATGCTGATTCCCCAGTCGCTGGCCTATGCCCTGCTGGCGGGCCTGCCGGCGGAAATGGGCCTGTACGCCAGCATACTGCCGCTGATTGCCTACGCACTGTTTGGCACCAGCCGAACGCTGTCGGTAGGGCCGGTTGCGGTGGCCTCGCTGATGACCGCTACCGCCGTTGGCAAAATAGCCGCGGTGGGCACCCTCGATTACGCCACGGCTGCAATCGCCATGGCGATGATCTCAGGGCTCATGCTGCTGGTCATGGGCTTGCTGCGCTTCGGCTTTCTTGCCAATTTTTTGTCGCACCCGGTCGTGTCGGGATTTATCACCGCCTCGGGCATCATCATCGGGCTGAGCCAGTTGCGCCACATACTGGGCATCCATGGTCACGGCGACACGATTGTCGAGTTGGTATCCAGCCTCCTGCATAACCTCGCTGATATCAATGGCGTTGCAACGCTCACCGGCGCGGCCGCTATCGCATTCCTGTTCTGGGCACGCCGCGGTCTGGCGCCACTGCTATTGCGTTGCGGCCTCGCCGACAGGACGGCGGCAATCATCGCCAAGGCCGGCCCCGTGTTCGCCATACTGGCCACAACCCTGGCCAGCTGGTACTGGGATTTTGGCCAGCGCGGGGTTGCCCTGGTGGGCGAGGTGCCCCGCGGACTGCCGACCCTGGGCATTCCGTCCCTCGACCCGGGCCTGTGGTCGGAGCTGGCCGTGTCGGCCCTGCTCATATCGATTATCGGTTTCGTTGAATCCGTCTCTGTAGGCAAGACCCTGGCGGCCAAGCGACGCCAACGCATAGACCCCAACCAGGAGCTCATAGCCCTGGGGGCAGCCAATGTCGCTGCGGGCGTATCCGGCGGTTTCCCGGTAACGGGCGGCTTCTCGCGCTCGGTGGTCAATTTTGATGCCGGGGCCGAGACGCCCGCCGCCAGCATCTTTGCGGCCGTGGGTATCGCCCTGGCTGCGCTCCTGCTGACGCCCGTGCTGTTCTTCCTGCCCAAGGCCACGCTGGCGGCAACCATAATCGTGGCAGTGACTACGCTGATCGACTTCGCGGTCATCAGGCGGGCCTGGGAATACTCGCTGTCTGATTTCATTGCTGTGGTCACTACGATTGCGGCAACCCTGCTGTTCGGTGTTGAGCTGGGGGTACTTGCGGGCATTCTGTCCTCAATTGGTCTGCACCTATACAAGACCACCCGGCCGCATATCGCTGTGGTAGGCGCGGTGGCCGGCACCGAGCATTTTCGCAACATCGAGCGGCACAATGTCATCACTCACCCGAATATCGTCTCGCTGCGCGTAGACCAGAGCCTGTACTTCGCCAATGCCAGTTACCTGGAGGATTACATCTACCGGCTGGTGGCGGAAATAGACGGGCTGGAGCACGTGATACTGCAGTGCACTGCAGTCAACGAAATTGACCTGAGCGCCCTGGAAGCACTGGAAGCCATCAACCACCGCCTGCGGGAACAGGGACTGACCCTGAACCTGAGCGAGGTGAAAGGCCCGGTGATGGACGCGTTGCAAAAGTCACAGTTCCTGAAGCACCTCAGCGGCAAGGTATACCTCACGCACCACCAGGCGGTGAAAGACCGCAAACCGGACGAGATCGAGCCCTATATTATCTAGGCCAGAGCATATGCGCTGCGCCGCAGAGCGATGCAGATTGGGCTAGGGGGCGCTGATCGGCGGCGAGTGCCGCTGGAAAAACCCATGCTCCAGAAAGAACAGCACCTGCGCTATTACCTCGTCGTCCCACATCATGAACGTATGGCCGACAGGCATTTCGAGGAAGTCCATCATGCCCGGAACAATGGTCTCCGCCACTGCCACGGTCCCGTCATTGGGCCCGTCAGGCAGACCCGGCAGAAATGGCAGATAGTTTGTGGTACCGGCAATGACGCCAAGCTGAAAATTGACACGCCCCAGGCGGCGCGGCACGGAGGCGCCACTGGTCCCCAGTTGCTCCACCGCCACGGGCATGAACAGCTCCAGTAACGCCATCGAGCCGGCGTAATCAGCCAACTGGCTGCCGCCGTTAGGTGGACCCAGCATCACCACCCGGCGCAGGCCCGCTATGCCATGGTGTTCCAGGTACTCGCGGACCAGTATGCCTCCCAGCGAATGGGTAACGAAGTCGATTTGCTCCAGGCCCAGATCCCGGCAGGCGGCAAGACCCTGTTCAACGGCCAGCACCGCCAGTTCAGGCACAGGGTGGTCCAGCGAGGGGTAGGTCAGGTTGACAACCTGGTAGCCCGTTTCCTCCAGCTGCCATTGCAGTGCCTTCATGGACAGGGCGGAGCGCCACAGCCCGTGCAGCAGCACGACGCAGTCCTGTGAGGCGCGCGGAGCATCCTGTGCGACGGCCGGCGCGGTTGCGGCTGACATCAGCAGGAGCCCGTAAACTACAGTCGCAGTCAGAGAGCGAGTGAGTCTTTTACGGATCGAGAGCGTCATCGCCATGCGGTGATTGAGGCTGGCGGGGAATCAATAATTCCTGCGCTCCTGCCCCCGCTGCCAGATTCTGAGAAAGGCTTTTTCCAGCGCGCCCTCGGCGGCGATCCCCAGCTTCTCCTGCCAGTTTTTCTTTTGCACAAACTTCACCTCGAAGACATCCCAATCCGCCAGCCGACCCTGCACGAAAGCGTCGCTGGTCTGCAATTCGTCAACCAGGCCGACTTCCAGTGCGTCCTGGCCATACCAGATCTCGCCGGTGGCCACTTTATCTATATCGACAGCCGGACGGTTCGCACTGACAAAGTTCTTGAACAGGGTATGGGTCTCCTCCAGTTCCTCGGCAAACTTTTCCCGCCCTTTATCGGTATTTTCGCCAAACACTGTCAGCGTGCGCTTGTACTCGCCGGCGGTAAACAGTTCGAAGTCGATATCGTGCTTCTTGAGCAAACGATGGAAGTTGGGCAGCTGCGCCAGCACGCCAATAGAGCCTATCACGGCAAACGGCGCCGCAACGATTCGATCGGCGACACAGGCCATCATGTAACCGCCGCTCGCGGCCACCTTGTCCACCGCGATGGTGAGGGGCACGCCCGCGTCGCGGATCCGCTTGAGCTGGCTCGCAGCCAGTCCATAACCGTGCACCATACCGCCGGGGCTCTCCACCCGCACGAGTAACTCATCGCCCTTCAGCACCTGTGGCAATACGGCGGAAATTTCCTCCCGCAGGTTATCAGTTGCGCTGGCCTTTATATCTCCGTCGAAATCCAGTACGTAGAGCCTTTTGCGCTGCGCCCCATCGTCAGGGGAACCTTTGCCACGCTTTTTCTTTTCCGCCTTCGCCTTGGCTTTTTCGGCCTTCTTCTCCGCCTTGACTTGCGCCTTCAACAACGCCGGTTCCGCCACCATATGATTGATATGATCGCGAATATGGCGGTACTTCTCATTGATGTCCCGCACCTCGATATGACCTTCGTGCTGTTCTGATTTCTGCCGCTGGCCGAGGGCGACTATGCCACCAACCACAAGCAGTATCGCGGCAACAAAAGTGATTGCCTGGGCGAGGAAAAGCCCGTATTCGTAGATATATTCCAAAATGGTAACTCCAGGATTTACGATAAATGAGACCGGCTTAGCTGATCGACGTAATGGCGGATCAGTTGTCCGGCAACAGACGAGGGCGGCGGAATCATGGGCAGCTCGCGATAATGAAACCAGCGGGCATCAGCGATTTCACGCTGATCGCAAACAATATCGCCCCCGGTCCAGTCGGCAAAGAAACCCAGCATCAGCTGGTTGGGAAAAGGCCAGGACTGGGACTGAAAATAACGCAGGTTCTCCACCTCCACACCAACCTCCTCGCGAACCTCCCGCACCAGCGTCTGCTCGACCGTCTCGCCAGCCTCGATAAACCCCGCCAGGGTACTGTACATGGGGCCGGGGAAGTTCACATTGCGCGCCAGTAACAGCTCCTCCCCGCGGGTTACCAGTACGATCGCGCAGGGCGCGATACGGGGAAAATTCACAGTGCCGCAGGGTTCACAGCGCATGGCGCGTTCCTGCGCGTCCACCTGCATCTGCCGGCCGCAACGCCCGCAAAACTGGTGGTCGCGCTCCCAGTCGAGCAACTGGGCGGCCCTGCCCGCCAGCGCGAACAGGTGCTCATCGACCCGACCCAGGATGTGGTAGAGGTTGCCGCGCTGGTACTGCAGCGGATCGACCTCCTCCAGCTCGTCTATCTCCAGCACGTAGCATGGACGATCGTGCCAATAGCCCAGGAACTGGCGGCGCAGCGTGCGCCAGCCATGGCCCTCAAGCTGTGCGCGATCGATCAGGCACACCTCCATCGCGCGCATGTCACTGATCAGGTCGCCGCGCTGGAAGACGATATGCAGCTCGTCGGCTGTGCTGGGGGGTTCTACATGATCGGGCCGAAACACTGTCCTGGATTCCACCGTCTGAAGGACCGGCTATAGTAAGCTTGCCCTCCGCGGGGGGCAAGCACTGCGGAAAGCTTCGAAAACTCCAGGGCAATCACGTAGAATGCCGGCGTTATCCCGAGGATACTGCCCGTAATGAGCGATACTACAGCCAACGCCATGTGGATGAATTTCCTCGGAACATCTCCCACCTGGTACAAAAAAGCCATCATCGCGTTCCTGCTGCTGAATCCACTGGCACTCTATACGCTGGGGCCATTTGTCACCGGCTGGCTTCTTATTGGCGAATTTATCTTCACACTGGCCCTCGCCCTGCGCTGCTATCCGCTGCAACCCGGGGGTCTGCTCGCGATCGAAGCAATAATCCTGGGGATGACCTCGCCCCAGATGGTCTTTGAGGAAACCGCCGCCAATTTCGAGGTGATCCTGCTGTTGATGTTTATGGTGGCCGGCATCTATTTCATGAAAGAGCTGCTGCTGTTTGTATTCACCCGCATCCTGTTGAATGTTCGCTCGAAGGTGGCCTTGTCCCTGCTGTTCTCGCTGGTCGCGGCCTTTTTGTCTGCCTTTCTCGACGCGCTCACGGTAACCGCCGTGCTGATCAGTGTGGGAGTGGGATTTTACTCGGTATATCACAAGGTCGCCTCGGGCAAGCACCTCGCCCACGAGGAGCACGATCACTCAATCGACGACGGTGTTCACGACCTGCATCGGGATGACCTGGAGGAGTTTCGGGCTTTCCTGCGCAGCCTGCTGATGCACGGGGCGGTGGGCACCGCCCTCGGTGGAGTATGCACGCTGGTTGGCGAGCCGCAGAATCTGCTTATCGCCACCGTGGCAGAGTGGGACTTCCTGGAGTTTTTTACCATTATGGCACCCGTGAGTATGCCGGTACTCGTCGCCGGACTTTTGACCTGCTACCTGCTGGAGTTGAGTGGCCGGTTTGGCTACGGCGCAAAGTTGCCGCCACGGGTGCGCGATGTACTGGTTGAGTTCCAGGCAGTGGAAGAAACCCGACGCAACAAACGCTCCAACGCCCGACTGGCTGTACAGGCCGTGGTAGCGGTTATCCTGGTGGCGGGCCTGGCGCTGCACCTGGCAGCGGTGGGCCTGATCGGGCTAATGGTTATCGTATTGCTGACGGCGTTCAACGGCGTCATCGAGGAACACCAGCTGGGCCACGCCTTTGAGGAGGCGCTGCCCTTCACGGCGCTGCTCGTGGTGTTTTTTGCCATCGTGGCGGTGATTCACGACCAGCACCTGTTCACGCCGGTAATCGACGCCGTGTTGTCGATGGAGTCGGACGTCCGCCCCGCCATGTTCTTCCTGGCCAACGGATTGCTGTCGATGATCAGTGACAACGTGTTTGTTGCCACCGTGTACATAAACGAAGTCAAGGCAGCACTGGATGCGGGTACGATCAGCCGACAGGAGTTTGACCACCTGGCCGTCGCCATCAACACCGGCACCAATCTGCCAAGCGTGGCAACACCCAATGGCCAGGCCGCATTCCTGTTTCTGCTGACCTCGGCACTGGCGCCGCTGATCCGCCTGTCCTACGGCCGCATGGTCATCATGGCCCTGCCCTACACTGTCGTGATGGGCGGCGTCGGCCTGACCTGCGTGGCGCTTTTTCTCTAGCCACTTTCCTGCCGTCGCTCGGCCAGCTCGCGCCACAATACGCGGCCGCCGCTGCTGGCGGCAATAGCCTCCAGCTGCGCGGCATGGGCCGCCTGTTCCTCGGCCGTCGCCATAATCACCGGCAGCGGAGGACGCTCTGCGCTGAGACGCCTTATCTGTTGGCTGCCGGGGCCGCCATCGCCGGTGTTGGCGGGGGCGTCTGACAGCTGGAAGGTGGTCTGGCCGCCGGTCATGGCCAGGTAGACATCGGCGAGTATTTCCGCATCCAGCAACGCGCCGTGCAGGTCCCGTTGCGAATTGTCCACGTCGTAGCGCTGGCACAGTGCATCGAGGTTGTTGCGCTGGCCCGGGTGCTTGGCACGGGCCATCACCAGGGTATCCACCACCGCGCACATGTCCCTCAGCGCCGGGTACTGGCGCGGCATGCGCTGCAACTCGGCATCGAGAAAACCAAGGTCAAAAGGCGCGTTGTGGATTATCAGCTCTGCACCGCTGACGAACTCGATAAAATCTGCAGCGATTTGTGCAAACAGGGGTTTGTCGTCGAGAAATTCGTTGGTGATCCCGTGCACCTCGATGGCGCCCTGGTCGATTTCCCGTTGCGGCTTTATATACTGGTGGTAGTGGTTGCCGGTCAGGCGACGGTTAACCAGCTCCACGCAACCGATCTCGATTATGCGGTGCCCCTGGGACGCCTCCAGTCCCGTGGTTTCGGTGTCCAGTACAATCTGTCTCACGCGCCCACCCTGCTCAGGCTGAGTTCGTCGATGCCGCGATTGGCCAGCTGGTCCGCTATTTCGTTCTCCCGATGACCGCTGTGGCCCTTGACCCAGTGCCACTCGACCTGGTGCCGCTGGTTCTGCTCATCCAGTGCCTGCCACAGGTCCACGTTTTTGACAGGCTGGCGCCCGGCTGTCTTCCAGCCTTTCTTTTTCCAGTTGGCCATCCAGCTGGTGATGCCGTTTTTGACATAGATGGAATCGGTGGTCAGGCTGACTGCGCAAGGCTCCTTCAGCGCCTTGAGCCCCTCGATGGCGGCCTGCAGTTCCATGCGATTGTTAGTGGTTTGGGGCTCCGCCCCGTACAGAGTGCGTTCAACGCCCTTGCAACGCAGCAAAACACCCCATCCACCGGGACCTGGATTGCCGCGACAAGCCCCGTCGGTAAAAATTTCAACCTGTTTCAAGTGCTAGTGTCTCTCTGAGGATTTATGTTGTTGGCCCGCTCCGGCCCGGGTCGGCTGGAACGGCGTGGGCGCAGGCGCCGCCGCGGGTTTGGGTACGAGCCCTATGAGCCGTTCCCGACGCAACTGCCACTGCCGGCGTGGGCGGTGCACCGCCGATACGTGCTTGATCGCATGCAGAATATACAGGCCGCCGCCCGGCAGGTTATGACGATTGCTCCAGTCGTCCAGACGCATCAGCCAGCGCCGGATCGCACCGCGACCCGCAATGGGTACCGCGCCAAGCCGGGTCGCATCCTGCACTTCGCAACCCAGCAGGTGCAGCCAGTCAGTCAGGCGACTTTCGCTGACCCCCTTGTGCCTATGCCACAGCGACTTCCGTCTCAAACCGCGCAGGCGCGCTCCAAGGCCCCGCAGGCTGTGGGGATTGAACCCCACGATAAGCAGTTGTCCCTGGGGAGTCAGCACGCGCTGGATCTCGCGCAGTACCTGGTGCGGGTTGTCGGCAAAGTCGAGCGTATGGTGTGCGATCACCATATCGATGCTGTCGCTTTCCAGCGGCAGTTCGTCCGCCAATGCCAGCAGGCTGACCTGTTCTCCGGCCCGCTCGGCGGCATATATCCGGTGGTTGATGGGGCTGGCGGCAAACAGGGCGTGGCCGCGGGTGCGGCCTGTCTGAAGCAGGTGATAGCCAAACGCCGTATCCAGGGTTTCCTCCACTGACTTGCGGGTGCAAGCCAGCAGGTACTGCCCATTGTCCCGGGCATACCAGGATTCCAGTTCGGTCAAGATATCGATACACTCACCCACGTCTTGTTGCACGCCCCACGGACCAGTCTGCACGGGCAGTGCCGGGGTCGTGAATGGAAGCCGCCATGGTACTGCATTTTGGCCTGATTTAAACACTGCCGTGACGCCGTGGCCCGCAGCACGTGGAAGCCGCGGCCAGCGCAGCTTTTTGCACTCGAAGAGACAGGAAATGCTGGACTACTCGCCCTCGCAGGCTAGACTTTCAGTTTGGTCAAGGTGATATCCCAAATCGGAGCAGTGTCGCAAGCGCGACACAGTGTTCGTGAATGCCCTCTGCACAGGGAATTTGAAAACCTAATATATACATGAACTTATATAACATACTTATAGTTTTTTCTTGTATTGCATTCCTGTGCGGTTGCCAGTCTGCGGGCGGCCCGGTCAGCGCCCCGCCGGTGGTTTCAGCACTGGCTCAACAGAGTCTCTATCCCCATTCAGCCGCTCCCGATCGGCAGCTCCACTGGTCCGCCGGCAGGCCGGGACATGGCACAGCGAGCGAGGAACAGGCCCAGCCGGACCTGTGGGAGCGAATTCGCTCCGGACTCAGTTGGCAGGAGATAGAAGATCCCCGGGTAGACAAGGCCAGGGACGCATATCTGAAGCAGCACAATTACATGCCGGTGCTGACCGAGCGCGGCTCGCTCTATCTCTATTACATCGTGGAGGAGGTGCAAAAGCGCAACCTGCCGGTGGAACTCGCGCTGGTACCTATGGTGGAAAGTACCCTGGACCCCTTCGCCTACTCACCCGGATCCGCCGCAGGCCTGTGGCAGATCATGCCCGCAACCGGCGAACATCTCGGGCTGCAGCAGGACTGGTGGTTTGATGGCAGGCGTGCGGTACGCGATTCCACCGAGGTGGCCCTGGACTACCTCGAGACCCTGTACGAGACCTTTGACCATGACTGGTTGCTGGCCCTGGCCGCGTACAACGCCGGCCAGGGGCGCGTCGCCAGGGCGCAGCAAGAAAACCAGAGAAAGGGCCTGCCCACCGATTACTGGTCGCTCGACCTGCCCCGGGAGACAAGGCGCTACGTACCCAAGGTACTGGCCCTAACCCAGATCGTCGCCGAGCCCGAGGCGCTTGATGTGGAGATACCGCCACTGCCCGATGAACCGGCTTTCGAAGTGGCGCAAGTGGGCGGGCAGATAGAGTTGGCACAGGCGGCTGAACTGGCGGACATAAGCCTGGAGACGCTCCGGGAGCTCAACCCCGGCCAGTTGCGCTGGGCCACTGCTCCGGGCCGGCCGCAGGAGCTGCTTGTTCCGCTGGGGACAGGCTCGCGCCTGGAGGAGGAGATCGCCCAGCTGACTCCCGCGGAGCGGGTGCGATGGCGCCACTACTACATCAAGCCCGGTGATAACCTCGTCACGATAGCCAAGAAATTCCGCACCGATGTGGACTTGCTGCGCAGGGTCAACGGCATCAGCGGCAGCAACATCCGGGTCGGCAGCACGCTGATGATTCCCAGCAGTGACTGGACCGCAGGGCTTGCTCTTGTCAACACACCGGGTGAACCTGCGATCGGCTACAAGGTCAGGCAGGGTGATTCGCTCGCCCGTATTGCCGGCAAATACAAGGTCAGCGTGGATGATATAGTGGCATGGAACTCCCTCGACCCGCGCAAGTACCTGCAGCCCGGACAGACCCTCAAGCTGCACGTCAACGGCAGGTGAGACCCGATAGCGGACTGCGGATTTCCCACTTTCCCAAGATGTAACACCCGATGACCAGCGGCAACCTCTGCCAGACCCCTTTCGGTATATTCCAGCTGACTCGCTATCCCGCCCGTCGGGAGGAGCCCCTGCAGGCGTGGTGTGCGGCAGACCTGCTTTTACTCGAGGAAGTCCACCGACTGGAAACACCCGGGACAGACATACTGGTGGTGAACGACGAGCACGGCGCCCTCTGCGTTGCGCTGCAGCCCCGCGAGCTGTGGACCGATTCGGCGCTGGCAGCACTCGCGTTACAGGGCAACCTGACCAGCAACAGCAGGGGTCAGGTCCCCGTGACCTGGAGCACGGCAGAGCCCGCTGCCGGGGCAGCGCTCGTCGCACTGCGTATTCCGAAGCAACTGCCCTACTTCCAATACCAGCTGGCGGTACTGGCACGCCTGACAGCACCTGGTACGACAGTACTGGCGGCCGGCATGGACAAGCATCTCTCCCCGCGGGTAGCAGCCCTGCTGGAGGAATATATCGGGCCTACCGAACGTCACCGCGGCCAACGCAAGGCGCGCCTGTTCAGCTCGCGCAGGGACGACCGACAGGGTCCGGCGCCTGTGCCAGCGGCGCGCTATTACAGTGACACTCTGCAGGGGGAGCTGCAGGCGCTGCCAAACGTATTCAGCCAGGACCGGCTCGATGGCGGCAGCCGCCTGTTGCTGGAACAACTGCCGGCCCTGGCGCACGCGTCGCTGCTGGCGGACCTGGCATGCGGTAATGGCGTGCTCGGCCTCAGCGCGTTCCGGCGGGGGCTCGCCAGCAAGGTCCTGTTCGCTGACGAGTCTGCCATGGCCATCGCTTCGGCGCAGGCAAATGCGGCCCGCCTGTTTCCAGGCGACAGCAGCCAGTTTATCTTTCATCACGGCGATGGACTGGAACACTGCGGGGCCCCGGCGGCCGAGCTGATTCTGTGTAACCCGCCCTTTCACCTTCATCACGTGGTGGACGAGTATGCCGGGCGGCGCCTGTTGGAGCAGTGCGCCCGGCGGCTGCAGCCCGCGGGGCGACTGTGCATCGTGGCCAACCAGCACCTCGACTACCTGCCGACGCTGCGGCGCTATTTCAGCAGGGTGGAGAGACTCGCACGCGACAGGCGTTTTGTCGTCTGGCTGGCCCAACTGGATTGAGCACCGGCTGCTACTGGGGTCAATCGCCCAGCAGTTCGCGCACGAGGCTCGCGACGGTTGTCGTCGCCAGGCCCTGGTGCTGATGGTGAAATAACTCGGTGACGTCACTCAGCTGGCTATTGAGTTCCACAGTCGTCGCGCCGGCGGCAAGGGCGTGTCGCACGAAGCCCGCGGCGGGATAGACCAGCCCCGAGGTGCCTATAGCGACAAACAGGTCACAATCGGCCAGGCGTGTCTCTATCTGATCCATGTGGTAAGGCATTTCGCCGAACCACACCACGTCAGGGCGCAGCTTTCCCCTGGCGCCGCAAGCCGGGCACGCGCTGCGTCCGTCATAGTCCCGTTCAGCGCGCATGCTGCGCTCACAGGCAGTGCATGACATGGCCAGTAACTCGCCGTGCATATGGCATACCTGGTGGCTGCCACCCCGCTCGTGCAGGTCGTCCACGTTCTGGGTGACCAGGTACACCTCTCCGGGAAACTCGCGCTGCAGCCGCGCGAGCGCTTTATGGGCCGCATTGGGCTGGACCCGGGTAAGCTGTGAACGGCGCTCATTGTAAAACCGGTATACCAGCTCAGGGTCGCGGCTGAATGCTTCCGGAGTGGCGATGTCCATTGGATCATGCCGCTCCCACAAGCCGCCGGCATCACGGAAAGTCGGCACTCCCGACTCCGCGGAAATACCCGCGCCGGTAAGGACCACCACCCGGTCAATGTAGCGGCCGTGAAAGTGTGCCATAAACATCTACTCCTTCGCGGTGAGATCGAGTTCCTTCATATGATACAGCTGTCCCACACTGGTAAAGTACAGGGCACAGGAAATCGCCTCGTCGCCCAGCTCGCGCAGCGCCGCACGGTAGCGCAGCAGTTGCGCCTG
>JAHEBL010000007.1:0-1194 GCA_024642265.1 Haliea sp.
GGCCCGACCTTGTGTCCCGTGGTGCCGGTATTTGCCTGGGAGTACAGCACCATTCCCGACGAGGCCTTCAAGTACCCCCGGGATAACTGGGTGGAAGACCTGCGCGCCACCGGCCAGGCCATCACCCACTCCAGCTTTGCGGCGGAGGTGGTGCGCAAGCAACTGGGACAGGACTACGATATCGCTGCCATTCCGGCGCCCCTTTGGGACGCCTGCGCGCAGCTGCGTGAGCAGCGCGCCGGCGCCCGGACCCTCGGACTGGAAGGCCTGGCGCTGAACTGCAAGGTGATCGACAGCAGCAACTACGACATTACCAATACTTCGGTCCGGCCCAAAAGCGGGACGGCGGGCGAGCGCGCCAGATCCCTGGCAGCCCCCTGGAATGATGAGCCACTGGCGTTTGCGTTCGCGCGGGGGGAATCCGGGCCCACGCTTGTGGGCTTCAATGATGCTGAACCCTGGGGCGTCTGGTCCCGCTCCGGGTACCCATGGCTGATGCTGGACCAGTCCATTGAAGGGCCGGTGGAACTGGAAATCACCGTGCGTGGCTATGCCCATAATATCGATGAGCCACTGGGTATAGAGCTCGGCGGCAGCACCGCCTACCTGCTGCTGACTGACAGCCTGGCCACACATGTATTGCAGATGCAGGTGAGTTCGGCGGCAAATTTCCTGGCGTTTCACGGTGTGAGTAAGCGCGCCGTGGGTATGGACGATCCCCGCGATATCGGTTTTGGCCTGGCCAGCCTGAAGCTGCGGCGTCTGCCGGAAGCGGTCGACAGCCCGGCCCCGCTGGTACTGGAATTTTCTGATCAGGACCTGGAGCTTGAGGGCTTTCATCAGCCTGAGCCCGCGGGAGCCTGGACAGCGCAATCGCGTTGTACCGTTCACCTGCCGCAAACCGTCGCCGGCGACCTGCAGCTGCGCATCGAACTGTTTCATCTGGTTAACAACGACGGCAGGGAAATAGAGTTGCGACTGGGAGGGCGCGTGGCAACCCTTACGCTGCGCGGCGAGCAGGGCCTGTATGAACTGCTGCTACCCGCCGTGGGTCCGACCAGATTCCTGCGACTGGACAAGCTGGGTACAGGACCCAGCGGTACCGAGGGCGACCAGCGCCAGATGGGTCTGGGGCTGGCGCGTATCACCATTACGCCACAAGCAACTGGCCGTGCCGGTGCCGGGCTTATGAAT
>JAHEBL010000007.1:1294-3647 GCA_024642265.1 Haliea sp.
CCGGGTGCGACGCTGCTGGTAAAGATCGCCAATGAACACCTGCAAATGTTCTTCGAGGATATCTTCACATTCTATATGCGCCTCCATCCCTTTGACTGCCGGGTGGTTTTCATCCATGGATACCTGTCGGATGAGGAATACCAGCAGCTGGTGGTGCACAGCAGTTACATCGTCAACGCTTCCCGGGGAGAGGGGCAGTGCCTTCCCCTGATGGAGTTCATGTCATCCGGTGTGCCTGCCATCGCCCCGCTGAATACCGCGATGCTCGATTACATCGATCCCGCCAATGCCTTTATCGTGAAATCCTCGCCGGAGCTCGCCTACTGGCCGCATGACCCGCGGCAGGTCTACCGGACATACTGGCACCGGATCGACTGGCAGACCCTGTACGAGGCATTTGTGGCGAGCGAGGCCGTGTTCAGTAAATCGCCGCGGGTTTACCGCGACATGTGCGCAGCGGCGACGGCATCACTGCAGGGGTTCTGCTCCATGGCGGTAGCCCGCAGCCGCCTGCAGGAATTTTTTGGCCGTATCCGGGACAGGGAGTCATGATGACATGCGCATCATAGTCTATTCCGAGACAACGGCTGCCACGGTGGGGGGGAACCTCGGCCTGCCCGAGTACAGCTACTATTTTATTCTCAAGAAGTACCTTCCGGTTCTCCTGGAGCTGGGCGAGGTCTGCTATGTGCAGGAACCGCAAACAGAGGTCGACGCCCTTTTTCACGAGGCCGCGGCGGCGGGGACCTCGGCGGTTTTTCTGTCCTTCACACCACCGCACCGCACCGCCAGGAATCTTCAGTGCCCCACGGTCTGTGTGCTGGCCTGGGAGTTTGACAATATTCCCAGCGACGACTGGGATCCCGAAGAGCCCTGGCACAACTGGGTGATGGCCATACGTGAAATCCGCAATGTCATTACCATTTCCGACTATGCCACCCGGGTGATCAAGCGCCAGGTGGGGCGGGGGCCGAATGTGGTCACCATCCCGGCGCCCGTGGATCCGCTGGCGCCGGCAACAGCCGGGGTTGGCACCGGCACTGACGGTGGCCGCGCGGGGGAAGCACGCAGCCGGACCCTGCGCGTTACAGCATCGATTTTTGATTCGGAGGCGCTCGATATCGATACCGAGAGCGTGACTCCCCGGGTGGCGAGCGCCGCTGGGCCCGGACACAGTCAGCCCCTCTGGAACGGCCATCCGGTGGAGTGGGGGTTCTCCTCCAGTGCGGAGACCTCGGGCCAATACCTGGTCGGATTTTACGGTGAGGAGGACTGGGGTTCCTGGTCCAAGACCGCCCGCCCGAGTGTGATATTCCCCTGGAGTGTTGCCGGTGAGCTCGAGCTTGTTATCGAGCTTGTCGGCTATGGCGCCAACCAGGGCCGCACGGTGTCGCTCCACGTTGGCAGCCACGTCACGGAGCTTGTGCTGCCTGAACAACTGCAGGAATTCCGGCTGCGGGTGCAGCTCGAAGAGCCGGTGAACAACCTCTATTTCACCGGCCTTACTGCTTTGCCTTCGCCGGGTGCACGGGATCACCGAACCCTGGGGCTGGGCCTCAGCCGCCTGTCTTTGCGCCGGCCGCAGAACGGTGAGGACAGATCGCCAGGCAGTGCAGGCCCGGCAGCGGATGCAGTGACACCAGAGGCGACTACTCTGACCTTCACCGGCACGGTTTACGCGTCGGTATTCAATCCGGCGGACGGACGCAAGAACTGGCTGGATATTGTCACCGCGTTTTGCTGGGCTTTCCGGGATGATCCTGACAAAACTCTCATTCTCAAGATGTCGCACCACAACCGGTCCACGTTCCTGGGCGACCTGTTTCTGCTGTTCTCCCGGCTGGCGCCGTTCCGGTGCAGGGTGCTTGCCATTCATGGCTATTTGTCCTCGGAGGAACTGGAAAACCTGGTGGCCGTCACGGACTTTTTCGTGAATGCCTCGGTGGCCGAGGGCCAGTGCCTGCCGCTACTGGAGTTCATGGCCGAGGGTGTGCCGGCGGTATCGCCTGATCACACCGCCATGGAGACCTACATCAGCACGGAAAATGCCTTTGTGGTGCGCTCCAGCCACCAGCCGCACATATGGCCAAACGACCCGCGTGAAGCCTACCGCACGCTGTCCAATCGTATCGACTGGGACTCACTGCGGCAGGCCTACGTGGATAGCGCCGCGGTGCTGGCAGATAACCCCGGGCGCTATCGGTCCATGTCGGAGCAGGCGCGGGCGGCTGTTGCCAGAAACTATGCGTCGACGGAAGTGGCAAAGCGCCTGCGCAAGTTCCTTGGTAAAACAGCGCGACCACGACGCTGGGGCTTTCTGCGGCGGGTTTGACGGGGCGCGCCCTGTGCTGGC
>JAHEBL010000007.1:3747-68747 GCA_024642265.1 Haliea sp.
TGCCAGAAACTATGCGTCGACGGAAGTGGCAAAGCGCCTGCGCAAGTTCCTTGGTAAAACAGCGCGACCACGACGCTGGGGCTTTCTGCGGCGGGTTTGACGGGGCGCGCCCTGTGCTGGCCTCAAATTCAAAACTATCGGTAAACAGGTGTGCAATGAAGGAAGGCAAAAGACCAAAGGCAACAGACGTCGGCTTGCGTGAATGGGTGCTGGACGGCTGGTTGAACAGTGCAAGCGGGGAACTGACCCGCGGTGTCAGGATACGCTCTACCGACACGATAATAGATGTGGGCTGCGGAGATGGTGGCATCATTGCATTCTGCGCCAGGCAGGGTTCGGAGGTCATATTTATTGACCGCGACGAGGCAAAGCTGGCGGCAACCGAGGAGCGTATCAGGCAATCCCCGGCCCATGCCTACCGGGCTATCGCATCCGACTGCAACCCGATACCCCTGGAGGATGGCACCGGTGACGTGGTGATATGCACCGAAGTGCTTGAGCACGTGCCCGATCCAGGCAAGTTCCTGGCGGAGCTGGTCCGCATAGCCAAACCGGGTGGGCAGCTGCTGGTCACCGTCCCGGATGCCCGCTCGGAAAAGCTGGTGGGGTCGAGCGCGCCCGCCGGGTACTTCGAGGCTCCCAACCACATCCGTGTTTTTGCCGCTGATGAACTGCGTGAATTGATGCTCGCGGCCGGTTTGCAGATTGAGAGCGAACAATTGATGGGGGCTTTCTGGAGTATGTACCTGTCATTGTCGTACCTCACGACCGACACCACGGATATACTGCCGCTGGATAACCCGCACCCGGTGACGGATCACTGGACCCGGCTCTGGCTTGAACTGCAGAAGCATCCGCGGGGACAGCTGATACGTGACGCGCTTAACCAGTTGATACCGCGCACACTCTCGATTGTGGCGCGCAAGGCGAAGTAGGGGTTCTATTGCCGGACCGTGCCCGGGCCGGGACTCAGTACTTGAGGCAAAGCATCACGCCGATTACCGTAAATACCACGCCAACCAGGTACTTACCGGAAAGCTGCTCACCAAAAAAGTAAGAGCTGGCAAGGGGCACCACAACGAAGGAGAGCGCCATTACCGGGTAGAGTTGCCCCAGCGACGCTCTCTTCAACAGCAGTACCCAGCCCAGGGATGTGACAAAATACACCGAAAAAGCTGCCAGCAGAATAAGCAGCGGTTTCATCGCTATTGCACCATCCGCGGCATTGAGCGCGTTTGCGCCGGCCTTGAACAGTACCTGCCCACCGGCGGTGCACAGCACGCAGGCAACCGCTCCCAGGTACAGGAGCATGATCAGGCTGTCCGGCTGTCGGGGATATTATTCATACGACTCTCTGTATGTTGGGAGCGAGGAACCGGGCTTGCAGACCTTGTCTGATCTTACGCTGAAGATGGCAAGTGGCCGGTAACACCCGGATTCTATCCGAGCGGGTAGTTCATTCAAACGGTACAATTACCGGCCCTCAGCGCTGTTCAAGGTGAGTTTCTGTCAGGGCGCCGAGCGTGGCAGGTATCGGGTAAATTCTCATTGGCGACGGTTTAGGGTAATATTTCGTCCTTGTTCAAAGCACGGGTCCCGCGCATGGCTGCGGGCCAAAAACGCCTTCCAGGGGTTTTTCACCATATGAAAAAGCTTGTTTTAGTGGCTTTGAATGAGTTCGATCCCGCGTTCTTCCAGTACGCCTCCCGGCGGGCCAAATTGCCCAATATAGCCAGGCTGCTCAACAGCCATCACAGCAACACCTGGACCGCTGATGAGGTGGAGAAGCGGGGCCTGGACCCGTGGGTGCAGTGGGTGTCGATTCACACGGGCAGCGATTCGTCCAGTCACAAGATACGGCACCTGGGAGACGTCCCCAATCTCGGCAACCCGCAAATATGGGAGGCCCTGTCGGCACAGGGCATCAGCAGCGGTATCTGGGGAGCCATGAACGCCTCCCGGGGGAGCGCAGACCTCTGTCGCTTCTTCCTGCCGGATCCATGGACCTTTTCTGAAAAAGCGTATCCCGAAGAACTGAACAGGCTGCTTGCGCTGCCGCGCTACTACGCAACCAATTATCTGGATGTCAGCCCTGGCCGGGTTTTAAAGGCACTTGCCAGCCTCGCGGTATTTCTGGTGTGCAAGCCCGCCTTGCTGCTGCGTCTGTTGGCCATCACACCATTGGCGCTGCGGGGTATCCTGCAGTCGGGGCTGAAAAACCATCTGTTGTTTTCCCTGTTCGACCTGGTTTCCGTCACTATTTTTCTCCACTACAAGAAACGATTCGAGCCCGACTTCTCACTGGTGTTTATCAATAGTATCGCCCACATGCAGCACAACATCTGGTGTGAGGAGGGTACCCTCGACCCGCAATGCCTTTATGCCCTGCAGGTGATAGACAATGTGCTGGGGAAACTTTACGCGGAGGGCAGCGAACTGCTGGTAGTCAATGCCCTGACCCAGAGGAATATCGCGAACAAAAAACGCGCCATCGTCTATCGACAGATCAGCCCAGCCAGGTTTGTGGCATCTCTCGGCCTGCCCTTCAGGTCGGTTGAACAGTTGATGACCAACGACGCGCATATTTTTTTCAACTCGCCAGCCGATGCGACCAGGGCCCGGGATATGCTGGCAGGCGCCACTATCCAGGGTAAAAAACTGTTTGATGTCGATTACAGCGAGTCCACGCCCGAAAAGGTATTTTACCAGCTGGACTACTGGGATGAGGTGCCTGCCGATGCAACAATCTGCCTTGGTGAGCAGTCCCTGCTGTTTTATGAGTATTTCGAAAAGCTCGTCGAGCGCACCGGCGAGCACCTGCCGCGGGGGGACGTGTATTCGAGCGCTTCAGCGTTGCCCGACAATATCCCAAACCACCAGATCTACGACTACATAATGGGCTTCTATGCACAGGCCTCCTGACAGCATGACGCAGCCCCGCCGCGGGATTCGGGTAAACTTTCTGCACAGCCACCGACAGGGCGAGTATTTTGCGTAAAGTCATTCCTCCCAATGTGTTCCATATCGCGGTGGTGATTCCCTGTTTCCGGGTCAGGGATCAGATAGCGCAACTGGTCGCACAAATCGGTCCTGAAGTGGATTCCATTTTTGTTATCGACGACAAGTGCCCGCAGGGCAGCGGCGAGTATCTTTCCTCTGTCGCTGCAGATCCGCGCGTGAAGGTTATAAGCCACGCGGTGAATCAGGGTGTGGGTGGGGCCGTGGTCACGGGTATCCGCGCTGCTCTCGACAGCGGCGCGGATATCATCGTAAAGCTCGACGGTGATGGCCAGTACGACCCGGCACTCATTCCCGTGCTGGTCAGCCCGATCGTCGACGGTCTGGCTGACTGCGCCAAGGGCAATCGCTTTTTTCGCCTGGAAAACCTCGCCCAGATGCCGGTCTCCCGTATCGCCGGTAATGCGGCACTGTCCTTTGTCAATAAACTGTCATCCGGCTACTGGGATATTATGGATCCGACCAACGGGCTGGTCGCCATCCACGCGAACATACTGCGACAGATTCCCCTGGATAAACTGGATCGGCGGTATTTCTTTGAGAGCGATATGCTGTTCAGGCTCGGCACCGTGAGAGCCGTGATCCGCGATATACCCCTGCAGGCTTTTTACGGGGAGGAGCACAGCAGCCTGAGTATCCTTGATACCCTGGTAAGCTTCCCCACGAAATACCTGAACAGACTGTTCAAGCGACTGTTCTACAGCTACTTTCTGCGCGATTTCAACATGGGCTCGGTGAGTCTGATCGTCTCTTCAATTCTGGTGACCTCGGGATCGATCTACGGCATGACGAAATGGCTGGCGAGTATAGAAACCGGCGTGCCCGCCACGGCCGGCATGGTAATGATCAGTGGTATCCAACTGCTGGTTGGCCTGAACTTCCTCATCTCGTTTATCAATTACGACATCGGCAATATACCCCGGCAAGTCCAGCACCGGCTGCTGCCGGAGGTCGGGCATGCATAGTGCAGTGCGGCGTCTCCCGTTAGCACCATGCCAGTAAACCGGCTGCTGTATCGATGGGCGCCGTTGCTGCTCATCCTGGTGATGTCTGCGGTATTTTACTACCCGGTCCTGTTTCAGCATAAAACCCAGATCCACGCCGAAGGTGTGTCCCTGGGCGTGGCTCTTATGCACATGCTGTCTTCGGCCCTGCACGGCCAGGACAGTATGTTGTGGACCACCGCAATCTATGGTGGCCACCCCGTGTTCGCCGAAGGCCAGGGTGGTTTTGCAAATCCCCTGCACCTGTTGTTCGCCTGGCTGCTGCCCGCTGTGCCCGCGTACAACATTCACCAGTGGTTCAGTATGCTGGTCAGCGGAATTGGCGCCTACGGCATGTGTCGCTCAGCCAGCTGCGGGCGTGCGGCTTCCACCTTCGCGGCACTCGCGCTTATTTTCAGCACGCTGTGGATAGGCGGCAGGAGCAATCTGGCGGTGGGTAGCACCATGGCCTGGATTCCCTGGGTGTTCTGGGCGATGAACCGCTGGTACCGGCGCGCGGACCTCACGGCCGCGTGTTTTTTCGGTGCGACAATGGCGCTGATGGTGTTGTCGGGTTATCCGCAGCTGGTTCACGGTGTGCTGATATACCTGACGGTCTATCTTGCCGTCCAGCTGTGTTCCAGGCAGGAACGCGAGTGGCTGTGGCGCCGCTTTACCCCCATGAGCGTGACGCTCCTGCTTGCCATCCTGTTCTGTGTTGGCCTGTCCGCCGTGCAGTGGCTGCCTTTGCTGGAGTTGGCAGGAGCATCCCATAGAAGTGGTGGCATATCCATTGGCGGCCTGGATGGCGCACCTGTGGTGACGTTCCTGCGTGGATTTCTCTACACCCTGCCTGATCCGGATGGCTTACCCGGCCAGGCCGCCGGTGGTGGGCTCGTGTATTTCGCAGCAACGGGCAGCCTGCTGGTATGCATGGTATCCAGCGCAACGCTGCTGTTGCGGCGCAGTATGCTTGTCAACGGTCATATCGTCGCCACTGTGTGCCTGGTGATGCTGGGCTTTGGCGACAGGGGAAGCCCGCTTTTCCAGCTGCTTTACGATTACCACCTTATCCCCGGTCTCCACAGCTTCCGGGTGACGTTTGTCTACCTTTATGTCGCGCTGGTTGGCGTTGCCCTGCTCGGCGCACTGGCCCTGGAGTCCCTGGCCAGAGTGGGATCATCGGCCTCGCTACAGACCCCGGGACGGTCCGTTGAATTCCGGACCCACACGCTGTTGGCTGTCGCGGCCTGGGCCTGCGTCTGGGCAGTCATTGCCTGGTACCTGCATGTGGATGCCGTCCCGGTCGCGCAGTATTACCTTGCGATCACCTGGCTGGGATGTATCGGTCTCGCACTTGTCGCAGGTAAGCAGAGAGTGCTGCCGGGCGTCGCAGTGTTGCTGCTGTGCGTTGAAATTCTTGCCCTCAGGATGGATCCTTTCAATTTCGGTAATGCGGACATGATTGAAAAACCGCAATCTGTCATCAGCCTTGAGCAGCGAGGCGATTTGCGGGATTTCAAATTTGCCGACCGCAACTGGGCCAATACCTATTCGCTCTATCCGCCCAGGTCGAGCAAGGTAGCTCGCGGCCTGGCAAAGATGCTGGAATCGGTGACACCCGCCGCAAACGCGCTCTGGGGCGTTTCCTCCCTGACGGGAAATACCGCTCTTGATCTGCACAGGCGCCGCCTCGCAGACCCGCTGATCGAGGAAGAGCTCAGGAGCGGCAACCAGCGGATACCGGGCTTGCGATTGATTGACTTTGCCTCGCTGAAGTATCTTTCGGTCGGCGGGCCTTTTGCGCAGCCGGGCTTTGAAGTGGTGTATCGAAACGATGATCTGAAGGTGAAAATCGTCGAGAACGCCCATGTTTATCCCAGGTTCCAGTTTTTCGGCGATGCGATTTTTGTTGCCGATGTGGAAGAGGCTGTGGCCGCAATAGCCGGCCTGGATCGCCGGGCCCTGGTGCTTGAATCGGACCCGGACCTGCCGGTACCGGGCCGTGTCGTCGCAGCCGCAGGCCAGGACGAACCCGGCTTTGAGCTTTTGACAGACAGTTCCGGTCTGTATGAGTTCGAACTCTATACTCCGAACCCGGTCTGGTTCTTCGTTGCAGATGCCAACTATCCGGGTTGGCACGCCTATATCGATGGGCGCGAAACAACGGTTTACAGTGCGCAGCTGCTGGGCAAGGCAGTATATGTACCTGCAGGCAAGCACCGCCTGAAACTTGTCTTCGAATCCGCCAGCTTCCGGTGGGGACTGGCAGTTACACTACTGAGCCTGTGCGCGATGCTGGTGTCACTGCTGAAGCGTCGTGAGAGCGAGCCTGCAGTAAGGCCCGGTTCCCCGCTTACTCCGCCCGCCACTTGAGTATGCTATGAAAAAACGTATCGACGATATCGAGATCCTGCGTGCATTTGCCGTGCTGCTGGTCATTGTCGAGCATATGCAGATCAACCTGTTCAGCTGGGGTACGCCGGCCCTGAAGTTTTTTTACCAGCATTTCAGCGGCTGGAGCGGTGTGGACCTGTTTTTTGTTATTTCCGGCTATGTCATTGCCAGGGACTTTGTGCCCAGGTTGCAGGCCACGGAATCGAGGCGGGAATACTTTCGCGCCACCTTCGTTTTCTGGATCCGTCGGTTCTGGCGGCTGATTCCGTCCGCATGGACATGGCTGCTGGTGATTCTGCTTGCCTCGATATTCTTTAACAGTTCAGGGGTATGGGGCAGCTTTGCGGCCAATGCCAAAACCGTGCTGTCGGCTTTCCTGCAGCTCGCAAATTTTTACGGTGCTTCGATCTATGGCCAGTCTTTTCCCGGCGCGGCTTTTGTCTACTGGAGTCTTTCACTGGAAGAGCAGTTCTACATCGTCCTGCCCTTCCTGGTCCTGTTCAGTGGGAAAAGGCTGCCGCTGGTGCTTTGCCTGATTGTCATCCCGCAGCTGTTTATGCACAGGGATACGCCGCTGCTGGCCCTGACCCGCACCGACGCGCTGTTCCTGGGCGTACTGATAGCCATCTGGTCCCGCTCGGTGTCCTATCTGCGCTTTCAGCCCCGCTTTCTTCGCCACCCCCTGCTGGCCGCCGGCTTTATGGCGGTGGCGCTGCTTGTGCTTGGAATAGGTGGCTCGGAGATGCTGCCAATCAAGGACTATCGCTATGGCATCATAAGCTGTGTCTCAGGCCTGCTGGTGCTGGCGGCGTCCTTTGACCAGGACTACTTCAGCCGTCCGGCATGGCTGAAGGCGCCCTTGCTCTGGGTGGGTACCCGTTCCTACGCTCTGTACCTGATCCACATGCCCAGCTACTTCCTCACCAGGGAGATCTGGTTCCGGCTAGCGCCCGAGGGCACCCGCTTCAACACTGGTTACACTTACTACTTTCTCGGCACGGCTGTGGTGTTGCTGATCGTGTTGAGCGAGCTGAATTTTCGGCTGATAGAAACACCCCTGCGCAAACGTGGCGTCGAGATAGCGCGCAAGTTCAGTGCCAGGTCGGCCGCCACGGGTCGCGACAGCGAGGCCGGGGGAACAAGCTGAACCGGGCCGCCGGCCATCGCGATCCGTTGTATCACCTGCGCCTTTGCAGGGCAGGTTTTCTTCCGGGGCCTGTTTTATGCGATCATTCCGCCGGCAGTACCAATCAGGGGTTGAGTGAAGAATGAGCGAACAGACCAGGCCGCGAGCCGCTGATGTCGGTTTGGCAGACCGGCGCCTCGATGGCTGGTTGAACGGCGCGACCGGTGAAATAACCCGGGGTGTGCGCGTTGCCGCAACCGACACGGTAATTGATGTGGGTTGCGGCGACGGGGCCTTTGTCCATTTCTGTGCGAGGCAGGGCGCCGAGGTCTATTTCATCGACAGGGACGAGGCGAGGCTGGCCAGGACGAGCGCCAAGATCGCGTCGTCGCCTGCCCGCGGGTACCGGGCAATACTGTCGGATTGCGACCCCATTCCGCTGGATGACGGGATCGGTGACCTGGTGATATGCACGGAGGTGCTGGAGCATGTGCCCGACCCCCGCAAATTCCTCGGCGAACTGATGCGGATTACCCGGCCTGGTGGGCAGTTACTGATCACGGTTCCGGATTCCCGCTCGGAACAATTTGTCGCGGTCTCGGCCCCCCCGCAGTATTTTCAGGAGCCGAACCATATCCGGATTTTCAGCAAGGAAGACTTCCGGGACCTGGTGCTCGGCGCCGGTTTGGATATTGAGAGTCACCAGTTCATGGGCTGTTTCTGGAGCGTGTACTGGCCACTGGCGTGGCTGACCTGTGAGCCCGATGCCGGCTTGCCTCTGGACAACCAGCACCCGATCACGGACCACTGGACCAGGCTGTGGCAGGAGATCCAGCGCCATCCACAGGGCTACAAAATCAGGGAGAGCCTCAATGAGTTACTGCCAAAGGCACAATCCATTGTCGCCCGTAAACCCAAGTGAGTGATCTGCTGAACCATGGTTAAAATCGATTTTCTGGTGCCCGGCTTCAGCAAGTGTGGAACCACGACGCTCTGCGCGCTGCTGGCCCAGCATCCGCAGATCTATATTCCGGAGCTCAAGGAGCCCTGGTATTTCAGTTCCAATGACTTCCCCCGCCGCCAGGCCGATTATATCCAGCATTTTTCGCCGGCCCTGCCGGGGCAGTTGCTGGGTGAGGGCAGCGTGAGCTACAGCGGTCACGAGAAGGAGGATGTCTCGGTCGAGCGGATCAGGGAGAACAATCCCGACTGCCGCTTTATTTTTATCGCCAGGCATCCGCTGCGCAGGATCGAATCAAGCTATCGGGAAATGCACCACAGTGGCGTGAAGTTCGGCCTCAATGCGCCCTACAGCCTTGCCGATAACCTGGAACTCTTCCCGCAGATGATCAAGGACTCCCTGTTTTTTGAACGCATTTCCAAGTATGTCGATGCCTTTGGCAGCGAGTCCATTCTCGTTCTGTTTCTTGAGGATGTGACACGCCAACCCCAACAGGAACTGGCCAGGTGCTTCCGCCATCTCGGTGTGGATCCGGACTTCCAGATAGTGCAGGCGCTGCGCCTCAACGAGGGCAGTTCGAAGTTATACGATACGCGCATCCTGCGTTATATCCGCAGCAAGCCCTGGTCGGGTTTCAAGCTGGCCAAACTGGACCCGGAACAGCAGGACCGGTTGCTGCGGCCCTTGGGACTGCGCAGGCCATTCAAGGCGCCGGTGCAGTGGGATGCCAGGTCCATGGCCATGGTGCGCGAGAGCGTGCTGCCCGATGCGCGGAAATTTCTTGCCGCCTACGGCAAACCACCTGATTTCTGGCAGTTTTAACCGGCTGCCTTGTAAAACTCAAAGTCCTCCCGGTAGTACTGCCGGATGGCGTCGGCGTGCGGCGTCGTCATGAACGATTCCGGATCAAACGCTTCCCTGTCGTCAAATTCACAGGCCCTGAAGCTGCTCGCCTGCGGCAAGCGCAGTGCCGATTTGCCGGTTTTGTTTTCGTGGCCCAGCTTTACCGTGATGCCCAGTTTCTGCAGCAGGTCCTGCTCCAGTTCGGCAATCTGTTCCAGCCGGTAGATGTGACTGATATGGGGCACGCCGCGAAAATACAGGTGTTGCGGTCGCCAGTGCGCATCCAGGTCGTAGGCATCCTGGCCCAGGATATATTCCATGAACTGGTCGAAGCTGATGCCCTGTTGCAGGTCGATATCCGCGGTTCCCTGAACATGGCTGATCACCGGGCGTGTGTGCATCAGGTTGCGCTGGCTGTGCCGTTTGTAGACGAATTTCTCCAGGTAGGCGCTGACCAGGCGCTCGAACGGGTCCCGGATCACGCTGAACTTGAAATACTGGTCTGAGGCCAGGATGCTGCGCGCCTCGTCTATCGGTTTGTCCTTGAGCTGTACACCGGTATTGAAGCGGTCGGTGACGAAATGGACGCCCAGTTCGAGGGCGATCGCTGCCCGGTCCACGCCCGCGAGTTCCACCATCATTGATTTCAGGCTTGTGCAGGCGCACTTGGCAACCGGGATGTACATCAGTTTGTGGCGCTCCGACACCATGATGGTGCCGTAGGGCCAGCGCATACCGTTGCCCTGGCGCTGCGGCCATATCTGGCTGGCGGCGGCAAGGCGTGACTCCGCCTCGGTCAGTCCCTCGGGTTTCTCCAGTGTCACCATTTTCGCGTGTGCTGGGTGCAGGCTGTCGACCCAGTACTGGCCCTCCACAAGCAGGCTGATGCGGATTGCAACGGCAGTTTCCAGCGCTGCGCCGGGAATGATCACGGTGATTTTCTGCTGGTGACGGGCGCCTGGCGCAACGGCGCCGGTCAGTGCTGTGCGGACCCCCTCCAATTCGAGCAATGCGCCATGTGCATCGAGCATCCTGTAGGACAGCACCAGCCCGCTGCAACTGGCGGGGTCCAGCGGCTGGTTCGAGCCGTTGGTGAGTGTCACATCCAGGTGGCCGCGCTTCTGCGCGCCATACAGGGCGAGAGTATCCGGTGCATCGAGGGTGACTGTCCGCCAGGTCTCGGGCGCAATGGCATGGCTGGCCGGGTCAGGGCTATCGGCGGCTGTTGTATTCAATATGCTGTACCTGCAAGCGTTGGCAATGTATGGGAAGAGACCCCCGGTCGCTCGTTCCGGTGGCGGCTTACTGCTGCTTTCACTCGGGATGCCACCGGAACTGCCGCAGGCTCACCGTGGCAGCTGACCGAAAACAGACGCCCTCACTTGCCAGCCTTTCACGCTGGCGGTCCCGGGCGGCGCTGCCTCCCGGGACAACCAGCTTGCCCTGGGCGTTGATGACCCGGTGCCAGGGGATGCCGGTGTCCTCCGGCAGCCCCCGCAGTGCTCTGCCTACGCGCCTGGCGGCGCCAGGCAGGCCCGCATACCGGGCCACGTCACCGTAGGTGGCTACCCGGCCCGCCGGTATCAGCATTACCACCTGCCAGATCCGCTGGTCGATGTCCTTATTTGTGCGGTTCATTGCAATCCGGGCGCAACTGCCCTGGCGAAGTTTGGGGCGAGTCTACCACCGGGGCAGTGGCAGTCAAAGCCGGCCCGCAAAGATCCGCCCACTGCGCTTGTAAATTGATCCCTTGCCCCCATACTTTGACGGAGGGAGATTCCTGTTATGCGTTTATTCATCGTCCTCCTGCCCTGGCTGGAGCTTTTTACCCTGATCGAACTCGGTATCAACACCAGCGCGCTGGCGGCGCTCGCCTACGTGCTGTTTACCCTGCTGCTGGGCATGGCAATCCTGCAGCGCCAGGGGCAGGGCATGTTTGAACGCCTGCGCCAGAGCCAGCAGGGCCGGCTGGTCGGGCCGCAACTGCTGCTGGACGATATGTACCTTGGTCTGGCGGGTATCCTGTTGATGATCCCCGGTCTCATTTCCGACTTTGCCGCGCTCATTGTGGTGATCGGACCCCTGCGACGACGCCTGGCGGGCTGGCTACTCGGCCCCCAGCCGGAGCCTTATGCCCCGGAACGCGACCCGGAAGGCCACGTCACCATCGAGGGGCAATATCGTCGGGTAGACGAAGAGAAATAGTTCCAGGTACCTGATTAATAAGTAAAAATAGAGAAATTCCCGCGGCTGCCGTGCGGCGGCTGCAACGCTTGACTCCCGTTACTTCGCGACTAGAATTAGCACTCTCTTGAAAAGAGTGCTAATTGGGGCTTGAAAAGCCGTCAGGCGCCCCAATAGTTGAGGCTAGTCCCGCAAGGGTATCCATAAAATTGTTGCTAGGAGAGTATTACAGATGAAAATCCGTCCGCTGTACGACCGTGTCGTCGTTCGTCGCAAGGAAGAGGAACAAACTACTGCTGGCGGTATCCTGCTGCCCGGCTCCGCCAAAGAGAAGCCCAACCAGGGTGAGATTGTGGCGGTCGGCGAAGGCAAGATACTGGAAGATGGCAGCGTGCGCCCCCTGGCTGTGAAAGTGGGTGACACCGTCGTTTTTGGCCAGTACGCCGGCAGCAACACCATCGAAGTCGATGGCGAAGAACTGATCATTATGGGCGAGGGCGAAATATTCGCCGTTGTCGAGTAAGCGTGTACCCGCGTTTCAACAAATTTGAACTGGTAATTTAAAGGAATTAGATCATGGCAGCTAAAGACGTATATTTTGGCGACAAAGCTCGGTCGCGCATGCTCAAGGGCGTTAACATTCTCGCCGACGCAGTCAAGGCAACCCTGGGACCGAAGGGGCGCAACGCAATCCTGGACAAGTCATTCGGTGCACCTACCGTGACCAAGGACGGTGTGTCTGTGGCCAAGGAAATCGAACTGGAAGACAAGTTCGAAAATATGGGCGCCCAGATGGTGAAGGAAGTCGCTTCACAGGCCTCTGACCAGGCCGGTGACGGCACCACCACTGCGACTGTGCTTGCCCAGGCAATCCTGAACGAAGGCCTCAAGGCCGTCGCAGCGGGTATGAACCCGATGGACCTGAAGCGCGGCATCGACAAGGCGGTCGCGGCAGCGGTAGAGCAGATCAAGGGCATGTCCACGCCTTGCGCGGACAACAAGGCTATCGCACAGGTAGGTACCATTTCAGCCAACAGCGACACCCAGGTGGGTGACATCATTGCCGACGCAATGGACAAGGTTGGCAAGGAAGGCGTTATCACTGTCGAGGAAGGCTCCGGTCTGGAAAATGAACTGGACGTGGTTGAAGGTATGCAGTTTGACCGCGGTTACCTCTCTCCCTACTTCATCAACAACCAGGAGAGCATGAGCGCCGACCAGGAAGATCCCTACATCCTGCTGGTAGAGAAGAAGATCTCCAATATTCGCGAGCTGCTGCCCCTGCTGGAGCAGGTAGCCAAGGCCTCCAAGCCGCTGGTTATCGTTGCCGAGGACGTTGAAGGCGAAGCGCTGGCAACCCTGGTGGTCAACAACATGCGCGGTATCGTGAAAGTCTCCGCCTGTAAGGCTCCCGGCTTCGGCGACCGTCGCAAGGCCATGCTGCAGGATATCGCCATCCTCACCGGTGGTACTGTTATTTCCGAGGAAGTGGGCCTGGATCTGGAATCCGCAACCCTGGAGCATCTGGGAACCGCCAAGCGTGTCTCAATGGACAAGGACAACACCACCATCATTGACGGTGCAGGCGACCACGATGCCATCAAGGCCCGTGTGAGCGAGATCCGCGTCCAGATCGAAAACACCTCTTCCGATTACGATCGTGAGAAGCTGCAGGAACGCGTAGCCAAGCTGGCCGGCGGTGTTGCGGTGATCAAGGTTGGCGCAGCCACCGAGATCGAGATGAAAGAGAAGAAAGCCCGCGTTGAAGACGCCCTGCACGCAACCCGTGCGGCCGTTGAAGAAGGCGTGGTAGCTGGTGGTGGTGTGGCCCTGGTGCGCGCTGTTACTGCTATCTCCGGCCTGAAAGGCGACAACGAAGACCAGAACCACGGCATCACTGCGGCCCTGCGTGCGATGGAAAACCCGCTGCGCCAGATCGTTGCCAACGCCGGTGGTGAACCTTCTGTTGTGCTCAACAACGTCAAGACCGAAGGCAAGGGTAACTACGGTTACAACGCCGCTACCGGTGAGTACGGCGATATGATCGAGATGGGTATCCTGGATCCCGCCAAGGTGACTCGCGTCGCCCTGCAGGCGGCCGGTTCCGTGGCAGGCCTGATGATCACTACCGAGGTGATGATCGCCGACAAGCCTGAAGAGAAGGGCGCCGGCGGCGGCATGCCCGATATGGGCGGTATGGGCGGCATGGGCGGCATGGGCGGCATGATGTAAGCCACCCGGCCAATCCAAAAAAAACCCGGCTTGAACGCCGGGTTTTTTTTGTCCGCGGTTCCAGGTATCAGCTGAAATTGGCGTTGACGAAATCCCAGTTCACCAGAGCCCAGAAAGCATCCATATATTTTGGCCGCGCGTTCCGGTAGTCGATGTAGTAGGCGTGCTCCCACACATCAACGGTGAGCAGCGGGACAACTGCTTTGTCGGTCAGCGGCGTGGCTGCGTTGCTGGTGTTGACGATCGCCACGCTGCCATCTGCACGCTTGACGAGCCAGGTCCAGCCGGAGCCAAAATTGTTGATGGCGCTGTTGGTGAACTGTTCCTTGAACGCGCCGAATGAGCCGAAGGCCGCGTCGATGGCCGCGGCGACGGCGCCGCTCGCTGCGCCACCGCCATCGGGGCTGAGGCAGTTCCAGTAAAAGGTGTGGTTCCAGATTTGCGCGGCGTTATTGAAGACGCCGCCCTCGGATGACTTGACCACTTCTTCCAGCGTCTTGCCCGCAATGTCCGTGCCTTCGGCAAGCCCGTTCAGTTTGTCAACATAGGTTTTGTGATGCTTGCCGTAGTGAAACTCCAGGGTCTCGGCTGAAATATGGGGTTCAAGTGCGTCCTGCGCATAGGGCAGGGCAGGTAATTCAAAGGCCATTGAAGGAATCCTCGCTATCGAATGGATGGGTGAACAGGAAGTGTTTCCACAAAGCCCGCTGTGTCGCAAGCGGGGGGCGGAAAATCCGCATACCAAGCGGCAGGCCAGAGTGTATACTAGGGCGGCAGTTCAAACAAAATAACGGGAGTAACAGGTGATGGTTCTAGAATTTCTTTTCAGATGGGCACACGTATTGTTCGGGATAACCTGGATAGGCCTGCTGTATTACTTCAACTTCGTCCAGGGCGAGTACTTCAAGGAAGCCGAAGCGGACGCCAAGGCGGACGCCATGAAAAAACTGGCGCCGCGAGCACTGTGGTGGTTCCGCTGGGGCGCGATGTTCACCTTCCTGACCGGCCTCGTCCTGCTGCACTTTATCGGTGCGGACCGGGATATCGCAGGGCAGCCCGTTATCTGGGTCGGCGCCGTGGCCGGTATCCTCATGTTCCTCAATGTGTGGTTGATTATCTGGCCCAACCAGAAGGTTGTGCTGGGCATGAAGGAAGGAGACAAGCCGTCGTCCGCGGCGAAGGCCGGTCTTGCATCCCGCACCAATACCCTGCTGTCCGCTCCCATGCTGTTCGGCATGCTGGCATCCAAGCACCTCTATATCGAGGACGCCGGTGGCACGGGCTTCTACGCCTGCATCGCCATTATTCTGCTGCTGGAAGCCAATGCACTATTCGGCAAGACCGGCCCGATGACCAGTGTCAAGGGTGTCATCCACTGCAGCATAGCCCTCACCGCGGTGCTGTGGGCGCTGCTCGAGTTCCTGTAAATCCAGGCAGTGCATGAGCAAAACCGGGCTTTGCCCGGTTTTTTTTGGTTTACTTTTTTTGTGAGCTTGCTGTTCCAATGTCGGCAGGCGTCCGGGTATGTCCTGGCTCCATCGCCGCACCCCTCCGCCGCGAATGGAACACTACAACGCCTTTGAATGAGCGATGAATTCCCTGGCGCCAATAGACAATCTGTTCTCGCAGCTATCTGGAAACCGGGCAGAAACCGTGACCGGATGTCCTTTCTGGTGTCACAGGCGCTATGTATAATCAGCGCCACTGGCTGTAACAGGTGTACAACTCATGTCCAATGACGATCTCGAACATATTCCCTCGATAGTACCGACCCGCGACGGGATACCCGGGGCGGGTTCTGCCCGGCCACGGCCGGGCAAGGCCAGCAGCCCCCCGCGCGGCGGTGCACCAAAGACCCCGGCGGCGCGCGGCGCAGGTGCGGGGCCGTTGGCGCGGATAATGATCACGCTCTCCCTGGTGGTGGCTGCCGTGGCCTGCGCCTGGGCCTGGCAGTTGCAGCAGGCCCTGCAGGAATCGAATATCCGGGCCGAGGATTACGCCAAGCGCATCGGCGACCTGGAAGCGAGGCTGTCAGACACTGACCAGGGGATGAACCAGAACGCTGAACTGCAGGCCGCCAAGATCCGCGAACTGGATACCGAGGTGCGCAAACTGTGGGATAACGTCTGGAAGCAGGCCAGCGAGCGGCTCGCCCAGCTGGAGAAGGATGCGGGCAGCCAGGGCAAGAAGATCGATGCAGCGGCAAGCGGCCTGGCCACGGCCCAGGGGCAGCTCAAGAGCGCCAGCGCGGATATCGCCAAACTCAAGGCTGTGGCGGGTGACCTCGAGCGCATTATCGCCAGCGGCAAGGCCAACCAGGCCGAGGTGGAGCGTGTGGCGGACAGCATCAACCGGGTCAACCTGGACCTGGCCAAGCTGAACAAGCGGGTGCAGGGCAATGAAGAGTGGATTCAGTCCATCAACACCTTCCGCAAGCAGGTGAATGCCAGCCTGGTTGAGTTGAAGGCCGCACTGCGCGCCCAGTCCGGTCCCGCTCCAGGCTGAAGGCCAGACATGGCTGCGCGGCTCGTTTCACGGGCTGTAGAGTCATTCCCCGGGGTGTATACTGGCGCTCCTTTTTTCACCCCGGCATTTGTTATCCCCTTTCCGATAAGGATTTCATCATGACTATTATTCGCCAGGACGACTTCATCGACAGCGTCGCCGATGCGCTGCAGTTCATCTCCTACTACCACCCCGTGGATTTCGTAAAAGCTGTGCACGAGGCCTACCTGCGGGAGCAGAATCCTGCCGCGAAGGATGCGATGGGACAGATCCTGATCAACTCCCGTATGTGCGCCGAAGGCCACCGCCCGATATGCCAGGACACGGGCATTGTCACGGTGTTCCTGAAAATTGGCATGAACGTGCATTGGGATGCCACGATGTCAGTCTCCGATATGGTCAACGAAGGTGTGCGCAGAGCCTACACCCATCCGGATAACGTGCTGCGCGCCTCGATCCTGGACGATCCCGCGGGAGCCCGTCGCAATACGAAGGACAATACCCCCGCGGTGATTCACATGGAGGTGGTGGCAGGCGACACTGTCGACGTGCAGGTGGCGGCCAAGGGCGGCGGCTCGGAAAACAAGTCAAAACTGGTCATGCTCAATCCCTCCGACAGCATTGTCGACTGGGTGGTGAAGACCATACCGACCATGGGTGCGGGCTGGTGCCCCCCCGGCATGCTGGGAATTGGCATTGGCGGCACAGCTGAAAAGGCCGCGGTAATGGCCAAGGAGGCGCTCATGGATCCCATCGACATCCACGAGCTGCGCGAGCGCGGGCCCGCCAACCGGGTGGAGGAGCTGCGCCTGGAAATCATGGAGGCGGTTAACAAGCTGGGTATAGGGGCGCAGGGTCTTGGCGGCCTGACCACCGTTATGGATGTGAAGATCCGCGACTACCCCACCCACGCCGCCTCGCTGCCGGTTGCGATGATTCCCAATTGCGCGGCTACGCGGCATGCCCATTTTGTGCTGGACGGATCCGGGCCGGCGCTGCAGACGCCCCCGGACATCAATGACTGGCCCGAGATCACCCGCGAGGTGAGCGAGCAGGTGCGGCGTGTGAACCTCGACACCGTCACCCGCGCGGATGTGGCGCAGTGGCAGCCCGGCGACACGCTACTGCTGTCGGGCAAGATGCTGACCGGGCGGGATGCCGCCCACAAAAAGATGAAGGAGCTCATCGAAAGCGGGGAGGGCTTGCCCGGGGAAGTCGACCTCAAGGACCGTTTCATCTACTACGTGGGGCCGGTGGATCCGGTGCGTGACGAGGTGATGGGGCCGGCCGGTCCCACCACGGCGACGCGCATGGACAAGTTCACCGATTTCATTCTGGAGAAAACGGGCTTGCTGGGCATGATCGGCAAGGCCGAGCGGGGCCCTGCGGGTATCGAGGCCATTCGCAAACACAAGGCCGTATATCTGATGGCAGTGGGCGGGGCCGCTTACCTCGTGTCCAAGGCCATCACCTCCGCACGGGTGGTCGCCTTTCCCGAACTGGGCATGGAGGCCATCTATGAATTCGAGGTGAAGGACATGCCGGTGACCGTGGCGGTCGATACTGCGGGTATCTCCGTGCACGACACGGGGCCGAAGATCTGGCGCGCAAAAATTGCCGAACAGGCGATTACCGTTGCCTGATACGTTTTACTGGCACGATTACGAGACCTTTGGCGCGGATCCCTCCCGCGACCGACCGGTGCAGTTCGCGGGGCTGCGCACCGACCTGGACCTGAACCCCGTGGGCGAGCCCCTGGTGCTGTTCGCCCGCCCTGCCGACGATGTCCTGCCGCAGCCCCAGGCCTGCCTGGTGACGGGTATCAGTCCGCAGCAGGCGCTGGAGAAGGGTGTGCCGGAGTGCGAGTTTATCAGTCGCATCCACCGCGAACTGGCCGAGCCCGGCACTTGTGGTGTCGGGTACAATTCGCTGCGCTTCGATGACGAGGTCACCCGCTACACGCTTTATCGCAACTTCCATGAACCCTACGCCCGGGAATGGCAGAACGGCAACTCCCGCTGGGACATCATCGACCTGGTGCGTACAGCCAACGCCCTGCGCCCGGAGGGTATCGAATGGCCACTGCGGGAGGACGGCCTGCCCAGTTTCCGGCTGGAAGAGCTGACCGCCGCGAATGGTATCAGCCATGAATCCGCCCACGACGCCCTGTCGGATGTGCACGCGACGATAGCCCTTGCCAGGCTGGTGAAGGAACGGCAGCCGCGCCTGTATGACTATGTGCTCAGGCATCGCGACAAACGCTCTGCACAAGCGTTGCTGGATATTGCGACCATGAAGCCGGTGCTGCACGTGTCGGGGATGTTTGGCGCGCAGCGCCACAATATCGCGCTGATCGTGCCGCTGGCGCTGCACCCGGTGAATCGCAACGAGATCATCTGCTATGACCTGGATGCCGATCCCACTCCGCTTTTTGAGCTGGCCCCCGGCCAGCTGGGTGACCTGCTGTTCCGGCGCACGGCCGATTTGCCCGAGGGCACCTCTCGGCCCGGGCTGAAGACGGTCCATATCAATCGCTGCCCGGTGCTGGTGACAGCGAAAATGGCGGATGCGGCCACCGCTGAACGCCTGGGTATCGACGGGCAGCGCTGCCGCAAGCACCTGGCTGCCCTGCGGGCTCACCGCGGGCGCGACCCGAAAGCCTTTGTCGCCAGTATGCAGGCGATATTTGCCGGGCGCAGTTTCGAGCCGGTGACCGATCCCGACCGCATGCTCTACGGGGGCGGTTTCTTTTCCGAGCACGACAGGCAGGTGATGACTGACGTCCGCGCCAGCAGCCCTGCAGAATTGGCATCGGCGAGCTTCGCCTTCGAGGATGCGCGCTTGCCGGAGATGCTGTTTCGCTACCGCGCCAGGAACTATCCCCAGACTCTCTCCCCCGAAGAGCGCGCTCTTTGGGAGGAGTATCGTTTCGCCCGCCTCACCGAACCCGGTGCCGGCGCCAGTATCTGCATGGAAGAGTTCCAGGCCACAATCGAGGAGTTGCTGGCCTCGGGCACCCTGGGAACGGCGCAGCGGCAGTTGATGCTGCAATTGCAGGAGTACGGAGACGGTTTGCTCGCCTGAGCGGTGGGCCGGGTTTTCTTCGGTAATACGCACATGGGCAGAAACACGGCCCGCTCGTATAATGTGACCCGGTCTCCCAAGACCTGCCTCTAAAATAGTTTCCAGGAGCGAATCCCTGTGCAGTTTGCCGGTAGCCATATCCTCTCGGTCCAGCAGTTCGAACGCGGTGACGTGGAGCGTATTTTTGCCGTTGCCGACCGCATGGGCCCTTACGCCCGTCGTTGCCGCGTCACCAGGGTGCTCGACGGCGCGATCCTTGGGTCCATGTTTTTCGAGCCCAGCACCCGCACCCGGGTGAGCTTTGGCAGCGCCTTTAACCTGCTCGGAGGCGAGGTCCGCGAAACAACCGGCTTCGAAAATTCCGCGATTGCCAAGGGCGAATCGCTTTACGACACTGCACGGGTGCTGAGCGGGTACTCCGATGTTATCGCCATGCGCCACCCGGTGGCGGGGTCGGTAGCGGAATTTGCCGCGGCCAGCCGTGTACCCGTAATAAACGGTGGGGATGGCAGCAACGAGCATCCCAGCCAGGCACTGCTGGATCTGTACACGATCAAGAGCGAACTGGTGGGGCGGGGCCGCGGTATCGACCAGCTGCGTATCGCCATGGTGGGGGACCTGCGCTACGGTCGTACCGTGCATTCCCTCAGTAAACTCTTGTGCCTGTTTGACCGGGTGCAGGTGACACTGGTCTCGCCGGGTGAGTTGCGGATGCCTGGGGAAATCGTCGAGGAAATGCGCCAGGCGGGGATCGATGTCATCGAGTCCGATGCGCTGGAGGCGAGCATATCCCATGTGGACATCGTCTATTCGACGCGCATTCAGGAGGAGCGCTTCAGCAGCCAGGCGGAAGCGGATCTTTACCGGGGCCGGTACCGGCTCAACCAGAGTATTTACACCCACCACTGCGAACCCAACACGGTGATCATGCATCCCCTGCCGCGCGATTCGCGGGATAACGCCCGGGAACTGGACGACGACCTGAATGACAATCCCAACCTGGCCATCTTCCGCCAGACCGATAATGGCATGTTGGTGCGGATGGCGCTGTTCGCCCTTACCCTGGATGTGGTCGATCAGGTGGACAAGCATGCGCGGGATGTTAACTGGTACACAGCGGGCAGGTTCTGATGAGCCCGGAGCTGACCTTCGGCCCACAGGATGTGCGCATCCTGGAGAGCGCCACGGTGTTTTCCGGCCACTACAGTGTGCGCCGGGTCACCCTGCAGTATCGCTGCTTCGGCGGCGGCTGGAGCAAACCACAGGTGCGGGAACTGTTCGAACGGGGTGACGCGGTCGGTGTGCTGCCCTGGGACCCGGTCAGCGATAAGCTGGTACTGATCGAGCAGTTTCGCCCGGGAGCCATGCGCGCCGGTGACAGCCCCTGGATGCTCGAACTGGTGGCTGGAGTGGTAGAGCCCGGAGAGAGCGACGCCGCGGTGGCACAGCGGGAGGCGATGGAAGAGGCGGGCTGCGAGTTGTCGGAGCTGTTTCCCATCGCAACCGTGCTGCCCAGTGCCGGCGCCTGCACAGAGCAGGTGCGCCTGTTCTGCGGCAGGGTCAGCGAGGCATCCGTCGGCGGCATCCACGGTCTGCAGGAGGAGGGAGAAGACATCCTGGTACACAGCGTGCCACGTGCCGACGCCCTGGCGCTCCTGGCGGCTGACCGGATCCCCAACGGCCACACCCTGATTGCCCTGCAGTGGCTGCAGATTCACGGTGACGCCCTGCGGGAGCGCTGGAGCTGAGGCCTCGCGCCCGGCCCCCTCCCAGCATGCAGGACACCAACCCGGAATCCCCAGCCGGCGCAGACAATCTGCCGGATACGACACACGGCCTGCTGCGCGCCAGCGCCCTGGTGGGCAGCATGACCATGCTGTCGCGCATCCTGGGCCTGGTGAGGGACATGGTTATCGCAGGGTTTGTCGGTGCCACCGCCAATGCCGATGCGTTTTTTGTCGCCTTCAAGATTCCCAATTTTCTGCGGCGCCTGTTTGCTGAGGGGGCATTTTCCCAGGCTTTTGTCCCCGTGCTCGCCGACTACAAGCAGGAGGGCAGCATCGCAGCGGTAAAGGCCCTGATTGACAGGGTGGCTGGCGTATTGGGCGGCACCCTGCTGCTGATTACCTCTTTTGCCATATTGGCCGCACCCGTGGTGGCCGCGCTGTTTGCCCCCGGTTTTATCGACCAGCCCCTCAAGTACCAGCTGACCTCCGAGATGATCCGGATTACCTTCCCCTACCTGTTGCTGATCTCCATGACCGGCTTTTGTGGGGCTATCCTCAACAGCTTTGGCCGCTTCGCCGTGCCGGCGTTCACCCCGGTGTTTCTCAACCTGTCGCTGATCTTCGCGGCCACTGTGGCGGCGCCCTGGTTTGAGGAGCCGGTCTATGCGCTCGCATGGGGGGTGTTGTTTGCCGGTTTTATCCAGCTGTTGTTCCAGCTGCCTTTCCTGTATCGCATCGACCTGGTACCGCGGCCGCTATGGGACACCCGCGATGCGGGCGTGCGGCGCATTCTCAAGTTGATGGTGCCGGCCCTGTTCGGAGTTTCGGTCAGCCAGATCAACCTGCTGCTGGACACGGTGCTGGCGTCGTTCCTGCCCACCGGCAGTGTCTCCTGGCTCTACTACTCTGACCGCCTGACGGAGCTGCCACTCGGCGTGTTTGGCATTGCCATCGCCACGGTTATCCTGCCCAACCTGTCGGCGCATCAGGCGGCGGCGCGCGAGGGGAAATTCAGTCTCACCCTTGACTGGGCCATACGCTCGGTGCTGTTGATTGCGGTGCCTGCCGCAGTGGCACTGGTGGTCCTGGCTCAACCCATACTGATCACCCTGTTCCAGTACGGGGAACTCACGCCGCGCGATGTCGCCATGTCCTCCTATAGCCTGCAGGCCTACAGCCTGGGTCTGGTGGCGTTCATGCTGGTCAAGGTGCTGGCGCCTGCTTACTATGCCCGCAAGGACACTGTCACCCCGGTGAAAATCGGTATTCTTGCCATGGTGGTCAATATGGTCCTCAACCTGTTGTTTGTGTTGCCGTTGATGTACTTCTGGAACGTGGGACATATGGGGCTCGCGCTCGCCACCTCGGTGGCCGCTTTCCTCAATGCTGGCCTGCTGTTGCGAGGGCTGCTGCGCGATGGTGTCTACCGGATTCGTGACGGCTGGGGCAGTTACACACTGCGGCTCGTGCTGGCTACGGCCGCCATGACCGCCGTGCTGTTGTCCCTGAACCAGGGCAGCGCCCAGTGGCTGGCCTGGGACTGGCACCACCGGGCACTGGAACTGGCCCTGCTGTGCGCAGCAGGTGCTGGCGCCTACCTGCTGGTCCACATGCTGCTGGGCACACGCCTGCGGCATTTGCGCACACCCTCCGAGCTATGAGCAGGGGTATTATTACCTCCGGGGAGCGGGTGCAAACATAGGCGACTGCGCCCACATTCGCTATACTGCTGCGTTTGACCTGACTGAGTATCTCCTGCCCCGATGGAATTGATCCGCGGCCTTCACAATATGCGGCCCAGACACCGCGGTTGCGTGGTCACGATCGGCGCCTTTGATGGCGTGCATCGGGGCCACCAGGCGGTGATCCGGCACCTGCTGGACAAGTCGCTGGAACTTGCCGTTCCCTCGCTGGTCATTGTGTTCGAGCCGCTGCCGCGGGAGTACTTTTCGCCCCTGAAGGCGCCGGCCAGGATCATGAGTTTCAGGGAAAAGTTCTTCGCGATGCGGGCGCTGGGCGTGGACCGCCTGTTGCGGGTACAGTTCAATGAGAGCCTGCGGGAGATGTCGGCCCAGCAGTTCCTGGACGACATTTTTGTCGCTGGCCTCGGGGTTCGTTACGTGGTGCTGGGGGACGACTTTCGCTTTGGTAACGATCGCGAGGGAGACCTCGAATTTATCAGGCAGCAGGGCCCGCGCTACGGCTATGAGGCCAGGCCCACGCCAACCTTTTCGATTGGCGGGGAGCGGGTGAGCAGTACGCGGATAAGGGAAGCCCTGGAGAGTGCCGACTTTGCCGGCGCTGAACGCCTGCTGGGTCGGCCCTACAGCATTTCCGGCAAGGTGGTGTACGGTCGCCAGCTGGGACAGACCCTCGGTGCGCCCACTGCCAACCTGCAATTGCACCGGCTGCGCGCGCCGCTGTCGGGAGTGTATGTGGTGGAGGTCAGCGGCGCGGGTCTCAATGGCGCCGCCGGCGTCGCCAACGTCGGGGTGCGCCCCACGGTTGACGACAGCATCAAGGCGAACCTGGAGGTACACCTGCTGGACCGGGAGATCGGCCTTTACGGACAACATATCGAGGTCACGTTCAGGCACAAATTACGTGACGAGAAAAAGTTTGGCTCAGTGGATGAGCTCAAGGAAAACATTGCCACGGACATAGAAAGCACAAGGGCCTGGTTAGACCGGCACTGACGATTTCTGATGATAGAGATATGAGCGATTACAAAGACACATTGAACCTGCCCCAGACAGCCTTCCCCATGAAGGCGAGCCTGGCCCAGCGCGAGCCCCAGCGACTGAAACAGTGGCAGGAAACGGGGCTGTACGCGAAAATTCGCGCGGCGGGCGCCGGGCGCCCGAAATTCATACTGCACGACGGCCCGCCCTATGCCAATGGTGACCTGCATCTGGGGCACGCGGTAAACAAGATTCTCAAGGACATCATCGTCAAGTCGCGCACCCTCGACGGGTTTGACGCGCCCTATGTGCCCGGCTGGGACTGCCACGGCCTGCCGATAGAGCTGAACGTCGAAAAAAAGGTCGGCAAGCCCGGGGTAAAAGTCTCGCCGGCGGAGTTTCGCCAGAAGTGTCGTGAATACGCCGCACGACAGGTCGACGGCCAGCGTGCCGATTTCATCCGCATGGGCGTATTGGGCGACTGGGCCAATCCCTACCTGACCATGGACTTCGCATTTGAGGCGAATATCGTTCGCACCCTTGCGCGTATTATCGACAACGGCCATTTGCACAAGGGTTTCAAGCCGGTGCACTGGTGCACCGACTGCGGCTCAGCCCTGGCCGAGGCGGAGGTTGAATACCAGGACAAGGTCTCTCCGGCCATCGATGTCGCGTTTGTGGCGGTCGACCCTGCCGCCGTCAATAGCGCCTGTGGCTCAAGCTACCCCGGCGAGATCGCTGTGGCCATCTGGACCACCACGCCCTGGACCCTGCCCGCCAATATGGCGGTGAGCCTCAACGGTGAGCTCGAATACGTGCTGATCGAAGGGCAGGGCCGCGCCCTGTTGGTGGCGGAGGCCCTGGCGGAGTCCTGTGCCCGGCGGTTCGGGCTGCCGGCCCTGACGGTGCTCGGCCGTTGCAAGGGCGCAGCCCTGGAAAACCAGTTGTTGCAGCACTGTTTCCTGGATCGCCGGGTGCCCGTCATTCTGGGTGAGCACGTGACCACCGAAGCCGGCACCGGCGCCGTGCATACCGCCCCGGCCCACGGCCAGGATGATTTTGTGGTGGGCCAGGCCTATGGTCTGGAGGTATACAACCCGGTGGGCGGCAACGGGGTATACCTGCCGGACACACCGCACTTTGCCGGCCAGCACGTGCTCAAAGCCAACACTGCCGTTATCGAGCTGCTGCGCGAGCGCGGTGCGCTGTTGCATAGCGAGGATTACCAGCACTCTTATCCCCACTGCTGGCGTCACAAGACCCCGATTATTTTCCGCGCCACGCCGCAGTGGTTTGTCGGCATGCACCAGAACGGTCTGCTGACCAGTGCCCTGGCGGCGGTGGAGCAGGTGCGGTGGCTGCCCGAGTGGGGCAAGGCGCGCATAGATGCCATGCTCGCCAACCGCCCCGACTGGTGCATATCCCGCCAGCGCACCTGGGGTGTGCCCATCACGCTTTTTGTCCACAAGGTGAGCGGTGAACTGCACCCGCAGACCCTGCCCTTGATGGAGGCGGTGGCGCTGCGCATCGAGGAGCAGGGCATCGACGCCTGGTTCGAGCTGGACGCCGCCGAACTGCTGGGCGCTGAAGCCGACGATTACGACAAGGTGACCGACACCCTGGATGTGTGGTTCGATTCCGGTGTCACCCACGCCTGCGTGTTGCGCCAGCGCGAGGGTCTGCGGGCGCCGGCCGACATGTACCTGGAGGGTTCCGACCAGCATCGTGGCTGGTTCCAGTCATCCCTGCTGACCGGCATTGGCAGCTACGGCGAAGCGCCCTACAAGGCGGTGCTGACCCATGGCTTCACCGTTGACAGTGACGGGCGCAAGATGTCCAAGTCCATCGGCAACGTTATCGCGCCCAACAATGTGATGAACGACCTGGGGGCCGATATTCTGCGCCTCTGGGTGGCGGCCACGGATTACCGCGGTGAACTGGTGGTCAGCGATGAAATATTCAAGCGCACCGCGGATGCCTATCGGCGTATTCGCAATACGGCGCGCTTCCTGCTGTCCAATCTGAATGGATTCGATCCGGCATCCGACGCTGTGGCTTTCGGCGACATGCTGTCGCTGGACCGCTGGGCGGTGGATCGCGCTGCCGCACTGCAGGTTGAGTTGACCGAGGCCTATGACAATTACCAGTTCCACCAGGTGTACCAGAAACTGCACAATTTCTGCGCTCAGGACCTCGGTGGTTTCTACCTGGACGTGATCAAGGATCGCCAGTACACGCTGCGGGCGGACAGCACTGCCCGCCGCTCGGCCCAGACTGCCATGCACCATATCGGCGAGGCCCTCGTGCGCTGGATGGCACCTATCCTCAGCTTTACCGCCGAGGAGATCTGGGAGAACCTGCCCGGTGAACGTGCCGAGTCGGTATTCCTGGTCGAGTGGTACCAGGGCCTGCAGGCGGAGCCCGCGGGCGAGGTCATGGGTCGTGGTTACTGGCGTCAGTTGATGGCAGTGCGCGCGGCAGTGAACAAGGAAATGGAAGCGCGCCGCGCGGCGGGCGAATTGCGCGGCTCGCTGGATGCTGTTGTGAGCATCTACGCGGAGCCCGCACTGCTGGCCCAGCTGGCGTTGCTGGGTGACGAGCTGCGCTTTGTGCTGATTACCTCCGCGGCGACACTGTTGCCGCTGGCGGAGGCGCCGGCCGAGGCCGCGACAACCGAGCTTGCCGGCCTGCGCCTGCGCGTGAGCGCATCCGACCGGGAGAAGTGCGAGCGCTGCTGGCACCGGCGCCCCGATGTGGGGCAGATCGCGGATCACCCGGGCCTGTGTGGCCGCTGTGTGGAGAATGTCTACGGTGACGGCGAGGAGCGCTGTTATGCGTAACGGCTGGTACAGCTTGCGATGGTATGCCCTGGCGGCGCTGGTGGTGGTGCTGGATCAGTTCACCAAGGGGCTCGCCGAAAGTGCCCTGGAATACGGCCGACCGGTAGAGGTGTTCTCCTGGTTCAACCTGACGCTGCAATACAATACCGGGGCCGCCTTCAGCTTCCTCAGCGACGCCGGGGGCTGGCAGCGCTACTTTTTCAGCGCCGTGGCGATCATCATCAGTGTGCTGCTGGTGGCCTGGCTCTACCGGATGCCACGGGAACAGCGCCTGCTGGCGCTGGCCCTCGCGCTTATACTGGGCGGGGCGCTGGGCAATGTCTGGGACCGGCTGGTGCTGGGCCACGTGGTGGACTTTATCTCTGTTCACTACGGCGGGCGCTATTTTCCCGCGTTCAATATCGCCGATTCCGCGATAAGCCTGGGGGCGGCCTGCATGATCTATGACAGCCTCTTCGGTAGCGAACCCGAAACTTCGGTGGAAGGAGGTATCAATCCGAAATGACCATAATCGATGTGCCGGTGAGTGAAGGGACCCGGGTCTACGTGAATTTTTCCGTGAGTCTGGAAGACGGCTCCGAAGTGGACTCCAATTTTGGCGGCGAACCGGTGGCCTTCGTGGTGGGCGACGGCAGTCTGCTGCCGGGCTTTGAACGCCTGTTGTTTGGCATGTCCGCCGGCCAGCGCCGCATGTTTACCGTACTGCCTGAAGATGGTTTTGGCCAGCCCAATGACAGCAATGTGCAATATCTGCCGCGCTCCCAGTTCGATGGCGACAGCGAACTTGAGATCGGCCTGGTCTATTCCTTTGCCGACGCCAGTGGCGGCGAGTTGCCCGGCCTGATTGTCGCGTTCGATGAAGAGCAGGTGACCATAGATTTCAATCACCCACTGGCCGGCCGCAACATCCTGTTTGATGTGCTGGTGCACCGGGTTGAGCCTGTGGAGCTGCACTGATGGACGTGCGTCTTGCCAATCCCCGCGGATTTTGTGCCGGGGTCGACCGGGCCATCGATATCGTCAACCGGGCGCTGGAAGTATTTGGTGCACCGATTTATGTGAGGCACGAGGTGGTTCACAACAAATTTGTGGTCGAGGACCTGCGCGCCCGCGGTGCGCGATTCGTGGATGAGCTGGATGAGGTGCCCGACGACTGCATCGTGATATTCAGCGCCCACGGCGTGCCCCAGTCAGTGCGCAGGGAGGCAGACCAGCGCGGCTTGAAGGTGTTTGATGCCACCTGCCCACTGGTGACCAAGGTGCACATTGAAGTCGCCCGCTACAGCGAGGAGGGGCGCGAATGTGTACTGATCGGCCACCGCGGACATCCCGAGGTGGAAGGTACGATGGGGCAATACGACAGTCGCGCGGGTGGCGAAATCTATCTGGTTGAAGACGAACAGCAGGTAGGCTCCCTGGCGGTGCGCAACCCGGACAAACTGTCCTATGTTACCCAGACCACGCTGTCCATGGATGACACCGCCCGGGTGATCGATGCCCTGCGCCGGCGCTTTCCGGGCATCACTGGACCGCGCAAGGATGATATCTGCTACGCCACCCAGAACCGCCAGGACGCGGTCAAGCAGCTCGCAGGGGACTGTGACCTGGTGTTGGTGGTGGGCTCCCCCAACAGTTCCAATTCCAATCGCCTGCGAGAGCTGGCAGAGCGCATGGGTGCCGATGCCTATTTGCTCGACGGTGCCGCTGATATCGACCCCCGCTGGCTGGAGGGCAAGTCCCGTATCGGCGTGACCGCGGGTGCCTCGGCGCCGGAGGTGCTGGTGCGGGAGGTGCTGGATGGTTTGCGCGCACTCGGCGCGAGCGACCCGGTGGAACTTGCAGGTCGTCCTGAAAACGTGACGTTCTCGCTGCCGCGGGAACTGCGTATCGAGGTCAAAAACCTCTAGCTTCGGCCAAGCGTCGATCCCTTTCGTTCATCTTTAACCATCTCCGGGCAGTTTCTGGAATACCGCTGCGGCAGCTAATACCTTGTTACAGCAGGAGGAGCTGCTGTGGAAAGGATGTCGCGCAAATTTGCTTATCGGGGCCTGACCCTGGTTGAACTGATGATCACCCTGGTGATACTCAGTGTAACCGTCACGATGGCGACGCCTGCGATGCAGCAGCTAGTACAGGGCAGCAGGCTTCGCACTGAAACCAGCCGCCTGCTCCATGCCATCAACCTGGCGCGCAGTGAAGCCGTCTTCCGCAATACCCCGGTCAGCCTGTGCCCCTCGGCGATGGCTACCTCGGGCATGCCCGACTGTGGCGGCGAGCTGGCCGACGGCTGGATTGTGTTTACCAATCGCAATCGTGACACCGTGGTCGATGCCGACTCCGACGAGGTGCTTGGTGCGTTTGAGTCGGTCCCGCCCGGTTATCGCCTTACCAACCTGGCTGGCACGCGGGCGGCTGACGAACTGATTACCTATCTGCCTGATGGTTCGTCCCGCCGCAACCTGTCGCTGCTCATATGTCCGCCCGCCGGTCATCGTGCCCGGCCCTGGTCGGTGGTGCTCAACACCGTCGGGCGCGCGCGGGCCGCCCGGGACGAGGGCCGCTGCCCCGCGGGGGGTGCCTGATGTTTGCCCGCCAGCATGGCGCCGGGCTGGTGGAGGTTGCGGTCGCGTTGCTGGTTCTGTCGGTCGGCGCGCTGGGTCTCGGCAAACTGCAGATTTCCGCCAAACGTATGGGCCATGAGGCGTTGCAGCGAACGGAGGCGGCCGCACTGGCCATGGACCTGTTCGAGCGACTGCGGGCCAATCGTGCGGCGCTCGCAGCCTACGCAGCAACCGGTATCGGTGATGCCAGTGGCCCGGCGCTGGCCGAACCGGCCAAAGACTGTAACGCCGGCGGGTGCCTGCCATCGGAGCTGCAACATTGGGATCTGTGGCAGTGGGAGCAGGCGCTGCGGGGCGCGGGCACCAGCGATGCGGGTGGCGGGCTGGTAAATCCTGTCGCCTGTGTCGTTGTCACCGGGCGGCGGGTGACCGTGCAGATCTCCTGGGAGGGTTTCCGGCCACTTTCCGCCCCGTTACAGGCCGGGGTGTGCGGGGCGGGGGATGGCGGACCGGGTGCCGCTGCGCGCCAGTGGCTGCAGATGAGTTCATGGATTGGACGGGACTTCCTGTGATGCCCGTCGCGCCAAACTGTTCTTCCCTGTCTGGCGGCTTGTCCCTGGTGGAGTTGCTGGTCGCCCTGGCCCTGGGCGTGGTGCTGTCATTCGGCGCCATGAACGTGCTGCTGTTCAGCAAACGCAGCTTTTTCGAAGCCGAGGAACTGGCGCGCCTGCAGGAGAATGGTCGCCATGCACTGCGCTATATCTCCCGCGAGCTCACCATGGCGGGCTATCTCGCCACCCGCCTGCCCGGCACCGCTGCCGAAGCGCTCGAGTCAGGCAGTCCCTGCTTTGATTACCTCATGGCCACTGCCAGGCCGGTAGAGCATGTCAATGATGTGAGCCGCGCGGGTGAAACGACCAGCGGGGGCAATCTTCCTGCCGACTGCCTGGCGGCGGGCAAGCACCTGGCGGGCACTGACCTGCTGCTGATCAGGCGCACTGTGAGCGCACCGGTAGTGGCGCAGGGAGAGCGCAGGGGCACGGTCGATGCGGAGGCGATCTATTTGCACGACGTGCCCGGGTCCGGCCGGCCCCTTCTACAGCGCGGTGGTAGCGCTATTACCGCCGCTAGCGAACTCTGGGAGTACGTACCGCAGGTGCTGTTCCTGCGCAATTATTCTGTTGCCAGCGGTGATGCTGTACCTGCCCTGTGCCGCAAGCGGCAGGGACAATCCGCCAATCGCATGGCGCCGATCCAGTGCCTGGTTGAGGGCATCGAAAACCTGCAGCTGGAGTTCGGGATCGATGACGATGGCGATATGCAGCCGGATCGATTTGAGGCGGCGCCCGATGCGGCAGAGCTGGCAGCCGCGGTGGCCGCGCGTATCTATCTGCTGGTACGCAGTGTCCATCCGGTGCCGGGCTATGTCGACGACAGGTCATATACGCTTGGCCGGACCCGGGTGGAGCCGACCCTGGATGCCTACTACCGGCGGCTGATGCAGACCACGGTGGTGCTGCGCAACCACAGCTTCGCGCGGTCATGAAAGGGTTATATCCAGGCCCGGGCCAGCGCGGCGTGGTACTGCTCGTATCCCTGCTGGTGCTTCTGCTGCTGGGCATCATTGCAACCACGGTCGCCCGGACCAACCAGCTGCAGTTGCACATGGCAGGTAACGATGAAGGCAGGATTGCGGCCCTGCAACAGGCGCTCGCGGTGGTGGATGCGATGCTGGAACGCCCGACAGGAATACGGCTGGACAGCGGTGTGGGTTACACGGTCTGCCAGTTGGGTTCCCCCGCCACGTCCTGTGACGAGTACACGCTGCAGCTTGCGGCGGATGCCCGGCCTGAAGCAGCTGGTCTCGAGGTCTCCGTTACCAGGATCGCGCCGGCCGAGAGCCGCATGCCGCTGCTCGACGAGAACCAGGCCAGCAGTGCGGTCTACTACCGGGTGGCGAAATTCGAGGTCAGGGTGGTCTACGACGGTGCCCCCGAGCGCCCGGGCAGGGCGGCGCTTGCCCAGGGTGTGCTTGTGCGCTTGCCAGTTTCGACACAATCAGGCGGAGGACAGCCATGAAAATCCTGTTGACTATCGCACTATACGGCGTACTGGCCGGGCTCATTGCTACCCGCCCCAGGGCAGATGATATCGACATTTACCTTGCCGGGTTTGCCGGCGCCGCGGACAGCAGCTGCGCCGATGCGGCCGTCCCCGATGACGTCGTTGGCGCCGCCGGTAGTCTGGTCGCGCCATCAGTGCCAGTGAATGGTCCGGCCGACAGTGCTTCCGGCCAGGATATTTATTTCTCCCTGTTCCAGCCGGAACCGTCGCCGCTTTGGCCGGGTAACATCAAGAAACTGAAAATTGCACCGCCGGCGGAGGCTGGTGCTGATTCAGCCGGCAGGGCAAACCCGGAGATCGTGGCAGAGGCGCCGACCGGGAGAGCGGCCATCTCGACCGAAGACGGGCAGATCCTGCCCGATGCCCTGACCTTCTGGACCGATCCACTGGGCAGTGATGTGCTGGCCTTTGATCCCGGTCGGCAGGAGGTGCCCGGGCGGGATGGGCGATCTGTTACCCGCGGTGGGGCGGGGCAGCAGGTTCCCGGTTTCCTGACCGATACGCCAGGGGCCAGCAACAGCGAACCGGGGGCAAGGCAGTTGTACACCCTGGATCCGGACGAGCCGGGCGAACTGCTGGCGTTTGACGCGGTACCGGCAACGCTCGATGCCCTTGCGACTCAACTAGACCCGACAGCGAGCCTGTCTGATACCGATGGGCTTGAGCTCATGCGCTGGATACGGGGACAGGACAGTTTCGATGCCGACGCTGACGGTGACCGCTACGAGTCGAGGCGCTGGTTGCTTGGCGACCTGCTTCACTCCAGACCGCTGGCGATCGGTTATGGTACCCGGCCCGGCAGTGCTTACAGCGCGAGTAATCCGGATATCCGCATTTTCTTCGGTACCAACGATGGCATATTTCACCTGCTGCGTAATACCACCCCCTCCGGTGAGGAGTCGGGTCAGGAGACATGGGCATTCATTCCCCCGGAGTTGCTCAACATGCAGTCGGCACTCGCTCGCAACGGCGTCGGTGCTGGGCAATCTCACCCCTATGGCCTGGACGGTGAGGCTGTATCGGTTATCAGGGACCGGGACGGCGACGGCAACATAGAAAGTGACGACGGGGATTCGGTGCTGGTAGTGATAGGCCAGCGACGCGGGGGGCGCGGCCTCTATGCCTTTGATATGACCGACCCGGACACCCCTCGTTTTCAGTGGTTGATCAACCACGAGACACCGGGCTTTGAACAGCTGGCGCTGACCTTCTCCGCCCCCCGGGTAGCCCGGCTGGATCTTGGCGAGGAGGGCCCGACGACAGTGCTGGTGTTTGGCGGCGGCTACAACGGTGGCTGGGCGGACGGCGCACGGGTCGGCAAGGACGCTGGCGCAAGCGTTGACCGCATCGGCAATGCGATCTATGTGGTCAACCCTTTGGATGGCAGTCTTGTCTGGCGGGCTGTCGGGCCCGGCGAGGGGGCTGTCACCGGGTCGGGCGAACAGGTGTTTTATGCGCATGAACTGACGGACAGTATTCCCTCAGCCGTGGCCGTGATCGATTCAGACCACAATGGTGTGGATGATCGCGCCTACGTGGGGGACAGTGGGGGGAATGTGTGGCGGATCGAATTGACGGAGCACCAGCATCGTCAAGCTGAGAGCGACACTACCGATGCCGACAACTGGTATATCACACGGCTGGCCACGCTGGGAGGTGCTGCTGATTCGGACCGGCGCTTCTTCCATGCGCCCGATGTGGTGCACACTCGCGATGGGAGCGGCGACTATGATGGCGTGCTGATCGTGTCGGGAAACCGTGCAGAACCACGGGAAAAGCAGGTGCGTAACTTTGCCTACCTGCTTAAAGACAGGAGAACTGCCGGATCCGGCGGTGTCGGGCCGGCCCTGCCGGGGGCTGCCATTGGCCATGAGGACCTGGCGGACGTGACCGGCGCCTGCCTCTCGTCGGTGAGCGACAGCTGTATTGCAGCGGACCTCGCACCCGGCTGGAAACTGGCATTACAGGCCCCGGGTGAAAAGGGGCTCTCGGCCCCGCTCATCAGCAACGGGGCGGTGGTGTTTACCAGCTACGTTCCTGCTGGCACAGATGCAGTGGAGGACAGCCGAACGGCATGCAGTGCGGATGTCGGTTTTAGCAGGATGTACTGGGTTAGCCTGGGCAGCGGCTCACCGGCATTGCCACTACCGGGATCACTCACACCCGGGGGTGAGGGTGAACATCCTTCAGCAGGGTTCGATCGCTTCCGGGCGATCGGACCCGGCCTGCACGGGGATGTGGTGCCCTACCATGACCAGGTCCTGATCCCCGGTACCGGCAGCGGGGACGCGTCCTTGCTGTTCATACCCGGCAGAGACCTCTGGCGAACCTACTGGCGTGAAGAAGAGGTGGATGCCCTCTGATGTCTTCTACTGCGAAATCAGTGGCTTGCACCAGAGCGGAGCCCAATACGCCGGGACCTCGCGCCGGTTTCAGCCTGCTGGAAATGATGGTGGCGCTGGCCGTGGCCGGGATTCTGTTCTCTGTGGCACTTCCGGGCTACCAACATGCCGTGGTAAAGGTCGCCAGGGCCGCGGCCAGGGCCGCCCTGCTGGAAGTGACAGCGCGACAGGAGCAGTACTTTATCAACAACAAAGTCTACGCCCCGGATCTGGGGTCACTCGGTCTGCCGGCGGCTTACTTCATCGACAAGCAGGGTGACACGGTGGGCGAGCAACGTGCCTCATACCGGATCAGCCTGGAGCTGGTTGAAGGGAGGTATAGTGGCGTCAGGGCTGTGCCATTGAACCGCCAGGCCGTTGACAGCGCCTGCATGACCTTCTCCCTGTCCAGGCTTGGCGTCAGGGCTGTCAGCGGCACGTTCTCAGGCAACCCGCTGGAATGCTGGTAGAACCCCGCCGCCCCGTAGAGGGGAACAGGTGGTTTCATCACTGATCGCGCACCGCCTGCGCCGATTCAAGACAGGCATTATCCTGCAATTCCCGATCCCCTTTCCGCCGGTCTGCCTGCGCTTTTCGCCTCGTTGATACCGTTGGTCGGCTGAAAAAACCTGCTGTCGACATATGTGTCTCAAAAAGTGTGAATAAGTAATATTCTATCTGGACAAGTTTGGCATTGCTGTGGCAGGCGGAGACGGTTTTCGGATGAAAATAACCAGGGCGGGCGGGTTTTCGCTGATCGAGATGATGATCGCGCTGATAGTCCTGGCGGTGCTGGTCGCTATTGCTGCGCCCGGGCTGTCCGATCTGATCAGGAATAACCGCATGCTTTCCCAGGTGTACGCCATGCGGGCCGCGTTGAACGGGGCTCGCTCGGAGGCACTGGCCCAGCGCAGCTTTGTCACGCTGTGTCGCAGTAGTGACGGCGCCAGCTGCATCGGTGAATGGGAGGACGGTTATATCGCCTTCGTCGACAACGATGGGGACGGCATAGTGGACGATCCCAATTCGCCTGCCGGCGACCAGGTGTTTATTGCCCGGGTCCTGGACAGCGATACTCTCGATATCGCCTTCAGCAACGCCGCCAACAGGGTCCGCTTTGACAGCCAGGGATACGCCAGGGGTTTTGACGGGACCTTCACGCTGTGTGATGACCGCGACGACGGCGGCGCCCGTGGCGTGATCGTGACAGCCGCGGGTGTGGTTCGCGCACTTGATCCCAACGAACCCATCTCCTGTCCGTGACGAGCGACAGGGCAGAGGAGAAAATAATGTCTTTTATGTCAGGCAATCAGCGAGCTGGAGTCCGTTACCAGGGGGGCTTCACCCTGATTGAAGCGCTGATAGCATTTGTGATCCTCTCTGTCGGGCTGCTGGGGATTGTCAGCCTGCAGGCCATGGCCAAGACCTCCCAGCATCTTGCCCTGCAACATACCCGCGCGGTTACGCTTGCAGACGCTATAGTCGAGCGGATACGCGTCAATCCGGCGGGCATGGCGGTCTATAACATCGGCACCGGCAGCCCTGTCGGAGTGGCACCCTCGAGTGAACCCAACCCGGATTGCCGGAGCGCTGCCTGCACCCCCGATCAGCTGGCGGCACACGACCTGTGGGCCTGGGAGCAGGCGCTGCTGGGGGCTGGCGCAAAAGTGGGTAGCGAAAATACCTCCGGCCTCATTGCACCCAGGGGCTGCATAGTGTTCGTGCCCGCGCCGGACCGGGACCGCACCGGTCAGCTGAGTGTCATCATCCAGTGGCGGGGATTGCAGCAGTCATACGATGCGGTGCAGGGCGGCGAGACGGTTTGTGGTGGCGATGCTGCGGGTACCGATGAATACCGTCGCCAGGTGGTGACTAATACCTACGTAGTGGATGAGGAGGAGTTTTAGTATGGCTGGCGAAGGCGCAGGGCGTCACGAAACGGGCTTCTCGCTGGTTGAGTTGATGGTTGGCATGGTGCTGGGCCTGATGCTGATCGCCGGTGCCGTGTCCATCTACCTCGCCACCAAGCGCTCCTATGTTGAGGTAGAGCAGGTGGCTGCCCTGACCGAAAACGCCCGCTTTGCGGAGCAGATTATGGGTGACTCCCTGCGCCAGGCCGGCTTTCTCGGGGAAGTGACGGCCAACAAGGTTGAGGTGGATCCAGACCTGACGGCCGCCGCCCTGGTAGGGGACTGCGCAACGCCTGCCGAGGCCGGTGCCTATAACCTGAGCCGCCTTGGTTACGCTGCAACTGTGGCCAATGACGGCACCGCGCTTGGCTGCATCGACGATGGGGTGGCGGGCACCGATGTGTTGGTTATCAAGCGAGTTCTGCCGCGGCCCTTTTCCGCCGGTCCCCGGGTACGCGACCCTAACGATCCCCCGGGCGGGGCTATCGATACACCGGGTAGTCTGGAAGATGGTCGGACCTATGTGATGACCAATAACGTTACCGGCCTTCTGTTCGACGGCGCCTCACCACCCACGATTACAGTCGGCGGTGAGGTTCCCGGGGGTACCGCCTGGGAATACCAGTACGAGGTCTTCTATGTCCGGCGGGTAAACGCTGACCCCGATATACCCACTATGTTAAGTCGCCGTGTGCTGTCCTATAACCCGTCCACCAGCGCAATGGAATTCACCACGGAAGATCTGGCCGAAGGTGTGGAAGACCTGCAGCTGTTGTTCGGATATGACAGCACTGGCAACGGTGAAGTCGATACCTATAAGGACCAGGCCGCTATTGTCGGCAACTGGCCGAGTGTTGAATCGGTGGAAGCATTCATGCTGGTGCGCAGCGCTGTCAAAGATGTCCAGTATACCGATGTGAAGACCTACCAGTTGGGCGGCGCTTTACCGGTTGGCCCCAAGAACGATAATTACAGGCGCCTGCTCAGCCATACCAGCGTCTCCCTGCGCAACCTGAAACTGATGATACGAGGTGATGCATGATTTCCGTCGCAGCAAGCGCAGCCCAGCGCGGCGTTGCCCTGGTGGTCGCTCTGCTGTTTCTGCTGGTAGTAACCATTATCAGCGTGATAGCCGCCAGCAACAGTACCGTGGGCCTGAAGATGTCCGCGAACCTGCAGGACTCCTATGCTTCCTTCCAGTCGGCAGAGGCGGGCATTATCGCGGTGCTGTCACTGGCCGGTACTGCCAACGATCCCTTTGACGGGGATGATACCCCTGATCCTTTTGCTGCATTCGACCCGGCGGTCGATCACCCCTTGCGTGGTCTTGGCGACGGCCCGGATTCTGTTGATACCGATGTCTACCTCACCACGGCGGGTACCGCCTGTCCAAGAAGTGCAGTGGCTTCCAGTGTCGGGCTGCTCGACTGCGACTATTACAGGATTGCAGCGGAACACCAGGTGCCAAAGGAAGCGCGCACCAAGGTAGAGCTGGGCGTGGTGAAGACAATCATTGGCAGCGGCACCCCATGATTAACGGGTGGGTTATTTCTCATGCATTGAATGCTGCAAGACGACAGTCGAGGTTCTGCAAATGACAGGCAATTTTTCATTCAGGGCAGGGCGCCTCGCGGTCGTGATGGTGTTGTTCGCGGTCAGCGTCAGCCTGTACGCCGATGACACGGAAATATACCAGATTACCGGCGGCCGCCCCAAAGTGCTGATTGTCATCGATGACTCGGGAAGCATGGGCACGGTGCTGGAAGACAGCACCCGTATGGCCATCGTCCAGAGTGTGGTAACAAACCTGATAACGGACAATACGGATATCGATTTCGGCTTGCTGGAATTCAACAGCAATCTGCAGGATCAGGATCACCACGGTGGACGGATAATAAACCGCGTCATCGCGAACATGACCGACGACCAGCGCAGCAGCATGATCGACCTGGTCAATAGTATCCAGGCTGGCGGCAGCACTCCCCTGTGTGAGTCAAGCTACGAGGCCTACCGGTACCTGTCGGGAGCAGATATCGTGTATGGCGACAAGTGGGACCCCAACACTCCTACCATGGATGGCATTCCTCGTGATGCGCTGGCGGAGGATCCGTCGGGCACTTATGATCCTCCCGTGATTGACTGTGGCCCTGTTTTCATCGTCATACTTACTGACGGGGAACCACAGAACGATACCGACGCCAATCAGTACATCAAGGATCTTACGGGCAAACCTGCTACCTACTCATGCGGCATCTATCCGGCTTACTTGCAGCCTGACACCGAAAATTGCCTGCCGGAACTTGCCGAATTCATGGCTGACGACCTGGATGGCGACGGCTCGAATGGCAAGCAACCCGCGTTTACCTACACCATCGGCTTCGCTACTGACCAGGCGCTACTGAGCGATACTGCGGCCAAAGGCAATGGTGATTACTTTACCGCGGATAACAGTGAAGAGCTGACTGACGCATTCGAAGCAGCGCTGCGGCAAATACGCGCGACCGATACCGGCCTTACTTCCCCTGCGGTGGCAGTGGACACCTTCACCCGTACCGAGAGTCGCAGCGAGGTTTTCTTTGCCATGTTCAAGCCCGACAACGGGGTTAACTGGCCGGGCAATATCAAGCGATTGGACGTCAGTCTCAATCCGGAAAGCGGAACAGCAGAGTTGGTCGACAAAAACGGTAACTCTGCCATAGATCCTTTTACCGGCGGCATCAAGGTCACGGCAACAACCGTCTGGAGCGTCGATGTCCAGGATGGACCGGTCGTTGTGCGGGGCGGTGTGGGAGCGCTCCTCAAGGAACGCGATCCCGCCACCAGAACGCTTTTGACCAACACGGGTCCCAGTGAGTCATTGTTGCCTTTCAACGCGGCCAATATGACGGCAGGCGCCCTCGGGTTTGCCAGCGATGCCGAGCTGTTTACCTTCTTTGGTGTTGCCGACCGGGCTGAGTTCGATACCGTCCTGGATTGGGGGCGGGGCTATGATGTCGAGGACGAAGACGAAGACAACGACACTGCGGATACCCGCTGGGTTCTGGCTGATATGCTGCACAGCAAGCCGCTGGTGATTAACTATGGGGTGCGAACCAATGCCTACAGCGTTGACAACCCTGACCAGAGAATCGTTGTCGGTACTAACGGCGGCTTCCTGCATATGTTCAACAATAACGACGGTCAGGAGGACTGGGCATTCTTCCCCAAGGAGCTTGGCCCAGTGCTCAATCTTCGCCGCAAAAACGCGGCTTCCTCCCACGTGTACGGCATCGACGCTACCGCCGTGGCGTATACGCTTGACCTGAACAGGGACGGCAATCTCGATGTGACAGCGGGCGACAAGGTCTACATCTACTTCGGCTTGCGTCGTGGAGGGCGCATGCTGTACGCAATGGATATTTCCGATCCGAACAATCCATCGTTGCTCTGGCGTATTGGTGCTGACGCGGCGGGGTTTGGCGAACTGGGAGAGACCTGGTCGGTGCCGGTGATTACGCGCATTCCCGGTTATACGGATGACCGGGGCATGCCAAAGCCGGTACTGGTGTTCGGGGCTGGCTACGATACCAATAAGGATTCCGCTGGGGTCGCGACGCCAGATACCATGGGCCGCGGCATATTTATTGTCGATGCGGTCACCGGTGTACTGGTGTGGAGCCTGACGCCGGAAGGTGACTCAGTGACCAATATGCAGGAAACCGGCCTGCTGCACTCCGTCGCCGCTGGAGTCACGGTGTTCGACAGCAACGGCGACGAGCTGAGTGATCGCATTTACTTTGCCGATACCGGCGGGCAGCTATGGCGCGTTGACCTGCCAGGGAATACCTTGCCCGATGGCGATCAGGACAGCTGGCGTGCCGTGCAGATAGCGGGGGTGAACGGTGGTACGCCAGCAACTGACAGGCGTTTTTTCAATGCCCCCGATGTGGTTCGGACGGCCCATGCAGGCGTCGCGTTTGACGCCATCCTGATTGGCAGCGGTGACCGCACCAATCCCAATGACCTGGATGATCCAGCCGATCCCAATGATGTGGCGGTTGCAAATGAGTTCTACATGTTCCGGGATCGGGCTATCAACCCGTATTTTACCGACGCCCCCAGTGCGGCTGATTGCAATGCGACGCCGGCCCTTGTCGATTTTCGCTGCCAGCTGCCGCTGGATACCAATGACCTGTACGACGTGACGCCCAACCTCATCCAGACCGGCACGGCCGATGAGCAGTCGGCGGCCCAGGCCGCGCTGCTTGCAGCCAATGGCTGGCGCCTTGACCTGCCCGGCAATGGTGAGAAAGTGCTCGCGCGTTCAATAACCATCGCCGGCAGGGTCTATGTCACAACCTACACACCGCGATCGTTGAACGCGAATATATGTGAACCGGTGTCAGGCCTGGGGCGCCTGTATGTGCTGAATCTCTTTGATGCACGGGCCGAGGTCGATTTTGATTCCAACGGCAATACCGACCGATCGTGGATCATCGGTGAGATCCTGCCGGACACCCCGTCGCCGCACTTTGGCGAGGACGGTGAGATCAGGCTGCTGTTGCCCCCGGGCAGCGGTGGTGGCGGCATAATCAGCAGCCCGTTCCTGACCGGTGCATCGCTACCCAGCCCGTATGGATCCTACTGGTACCGGGAGGAATACTGATGTGCCAGGCAGGCACAGAGCGCTCTGCCGGCTTTACCCTGATCGAGCTGATTATTGTGATCGTGATTGTTGCGGTGTTGGCGTCCATCGCCCTGCCGGCCTACCAGGACAGTATGCGCAAGGGTCGGCGTGCGGATGCCAAGGCGGGGCTTATGGATGCGGCCAACAGGCAGGAACGCTTTATGCTGGACCGTTCCGCCTATACCAGGGACATGAGAAACCTGGGATTCGGAAACGATCCCATGGTCTCCGAGGAAGGCTACTACAGCATTGATGTCGACGAGACCGCCACGGGCGACCTCTGCGGCTATGCGTTTGACCCCAACGATAACGCGCCGCCCTGCTATGTACTGACGGCGACGCCCCTGTCCGGGGGAGCGCAGGCCGACGATGTCAGGTGCACGAAGTTTATTTTGAGTTCTTCAGGGGCCAGGGAAGCAGAGGGCTCAGCGGCGTCGGAGTGTTGGTAGCGAGGGATGATCCGGGTGATGGCAATGAAATCGATCAAGTATTCAGTAGCGGGCAGGCTCGGAGTAGCACTGCTGACCGGCCTGGCAAGCATGGCTTTATTTGCCGCTATGCCGCAGGGTGAATTCGCCTGCAAGGTGCGGGCCCAGGGAGGCAAGCTCGGCCTGGTGCTGGTGCAGGCTGATACCAGGGCGTTGGCTGCAAAGGCGGCTGTCGGCGCTGACGCGTTCACAACAGATAACACGCGCGCTCGCGCTACCAGCGTGCTGGAATGTATCGTGCCGGAGCAGGAGCGTTTTGCGGACTACCAGTTCCAGCAATTCTTCGAAAATCTGCCGATGTGAATTAGCCGCTCACAGCCCTTGCGTGCCCGGGCGTCAGTCCTCCAGCCCCAGTTTTTTGAGACGGTAACGCAGGCTGCGAAAACTGATGCCCAGCAGCTTGGCCGTGGCGGTGCGGTTCCAGCGGCTTTCCTCCAGCGCCTTACTGATAATCTGCTTTTCGATCGACTCCAGATAGCCTTCGAGGTCGCCATAGGCGGCCTCCAGATCGAGTGCCGTTGCGCTTGAGCTGCCAACAGGGGCAGTGGTCGTGGCCTGGACCGGGTCGGGTGCGGGCCTTCCTGCTGGCGCCGCCGTGCCGGAAAACTGCAGGTCGTCCGCCGTGATGCTGGTACCGTCTGACAGGGCGAGAGCCCGTTCCAGCATATTTTCCAGCTCCCGGACATTGCCAGGGAAGCTGTAGTTGCACAGGGCGTCGATCGCCGACTTTTCCAGCCGGGGTTTTTCATTGCCTTCATCCCTGGCGATACGCGTAAGCAGCACCTCTGCCAGCTCAGGCACATCCTCGATGCGCTCGCGCAGGCTGGGAACATAGAGGTCGATCACGTTAATGCGGTAAAACAGGTCGTTGCGGAAGCGGCCGGCTGCCACCTCGTGGGCCAGGTTTTTATGGGTGGCGCTCAACAGGCGCACGTCTGTGGCCTGTTCTTCGCTGGCCCCCACCGGGCGAATCGCTTTTTCCTGGATGGCCCGCAGCAATTTGACCTGCATGCCCAGCGGCAGGTCCGCCACCTCATCCAGGAACAGGGTGCCACCCGCTGCCGCCTGAAAAAGCCCGATTTTGTCCTGATTGGCACCAGTAAAGCTCCCCCGGGTGTGCCCGAACAGCTCACTTTCCATCAGGTCTGGTGGTATGGCGCCACAGTTTACGGCAACGAAAGCCCCGGAGGCTCTGGCGCCATTGTTGTGGATCAGCCGTGCAACAACTTCCTTGCCGCTGCCTGACTCCCCGTGAATATGTACCGGGGCCTGGCTGCGGGCGAGCTTGGTAATCTGGCGGCGCAACTGCTGGACTGACTCCGCCGAACCGATAAGGTCGTGATCGACGGCGTCATCGGCCTTGCGGGTGTCGCCTTCCAGCTGCAGGGCACTGGTTACCAGTTTGCGCAGGGTATCCAGCTCTATAGGCTTGCTGATGAAGTCAAAGGCGCCGGCTTTCAGGGCCGAGATGGCGGCCTCCACGCTGCCGTGTGCGGTGATCATGGCCACGGGAATGTGGGGAAAGTCCTGCTGAATATACTCCACCAGGCTGATGCCGTTGCCGTCCGGCAGGCGCATGTCGGTGAGGCAGAGATCAGGCTGCTCCCGGGCAACCCCGGCGCGGGCCTCTTCCAGCGTTGCGGCGGTGAAGGTGTCCAGCCCCATTCGAGTGAGGGTAATATCCAGCAGCTCGCGAATATCCGGCTCGTCATCCACTATCAAAACACTTTGCCTGCTCATCTTTGTCCCTTGCTTGAAAGCCGCTCTTCCGCAAGCCTGCGGCTACAGGGCCCGCTGGTTCATGGAGATGCGAAAACAACTCTCGCCGCCATTGGTCGGTCGGTAACTCAGGTCGGCATTATTGATTTCACACAGTTCCTTGCACAAGTACAGCCCCATGCCGCTGCCGGCCTCCACCGTGGTGAAAAAGGGCTCGAACAGCTTCGTCCTGTCCCCCGGGGGAACACCGTTGCCAGCGTCGATAATGTCGATCATGCACTGGTGGGCAGTGAAATCCAGGCTCACCAGGATTTTTGCGGTTTCCTTGCCCGTTGCCATTGCGCTGTGGCGCAAGGCGTTATCAAGCAGGTTGGCCAATACACGCTGCAGGTTTTCCGGATCGAATTCCACCAGTAACTCGCGGTAATCGCATTCGATGGAGATATCGGCGGCTCGATTGAGCGCCTTCAGGTAACTGCTGACAAATTCGCTCAACCATTCGGACAACAGGATGTATTCAGGCTTTGGGGGCTCGCGCCTGGAGATTTGCATGACGCTTTCCACGATCTGGTTTACCCGCACACAGTGGTGCTGGATGATATTGGCCATGCGCTGGTCGGTTTCGGAGAGATCGGGTGACTCCTGCAACAGTTGTGCCGCGTGACTGATGGCACCGAGGGGGTTGCGGATTTCATGGGCAATGCTCGCCGTCAGGCGCCCAAGCGAGGTGAGTTTCAGGGACTGGGCATACTGGGTGACGGGGGTGTAGTCCTCTACAAATACCAGGGCCTCCCTGCGGGCATTCGGTTGTAATTCCCTGAAGTGGGCGATAACCGGTGGTGCCCCCTCCATGACATTGAACGGCTTGGCACGGTGCTGGCCTGAATCCTTCCAGTGCTCGAACTGGTATGCCAGTTCCGTGCTGTAATCCGCCAACTGCCGACCCTGTTCTACCGCCACCGGGCGCTCGGGGGCCAGCAGGCCGGTGGCGGCCTTGTTCATGACCCGCACCAGCCCGTCGTGACTCACCAGCAGAATCCCGGTATCCATGTGCTGCACGATCTGCTCGTTCAGGCGTTGGAGGTTGTACAGGTCACTCGCCCTGTTGCGCGCGAGCTCTTCGGCCCTGCCGAGACGGCCGGCGATAGCCTGTACCATGATCGATACGCCAAAGATCAACGCGCCGAGCAGGCCGGCAGGAAACAGGGCATTGGAGTCGACAACGCCAACAATAATCAGCCGTATCGTGTCCATCAGGAGCGCGATGACGCAGATCGCGGCGACCAGTGTCGCCACTGTGCGATTGGTCAGCAGAACCGCGCTGGCCGCCGCTGTAATGACCAGCAGGATCGGCAGACCACTGGTCATACCGCCACTGCTGTCGGCGAGCAGGGTGATCGCGGCGATATCCACCAGGAAAATCAGGAACAATACTTTCTGGTTCTGGTTCAGCCGGGTCGAAAGTGAACCCACCAGCGGCACGCTGGTGGCCAGGTAACCCAGTGCGATTGCCAGGTAGAGTCCGGGGTTGAGGGATCCCACCAGCTGGCGGGTGTTCGGGCTCACCAGCATGATCAGCAGAACCACTGAAAGAAGTGAGCGGTAGGCGACATATATCCTGAACAGCGCGAGGTTCTGCTGGCTGGGAGAGTGGGGCGTCGGTCGGGTGAGAATAGCCGGGTGGTTCACTGTAGGGCTGGCCTGTTCCTGCCGGGTTATTATCGGGTTGGCACTAGTGTAACAGGCATTGCGTTGAAATCGGCTTGCCGCGGTTGCAGTCGCGACCGCCGCTAGCCGATTACCTCCGGCTGGACTGGCGGCGACTGACCAGCCGCCCTGCCGCCACCGGGTCAGGCATCCGGACGGTTGTCGAACTGCGGTGGTTCCGGTGGGTCGAACAGGCCGAAACTCAATTTGTTGACCCAGGAGCGCTGCAGGCCGTCGAGGGTGTAGACGCTCTGGAATTCACCGTTTTTGTCCAGTGAGTAATGATCCGGATAGTTCAGCGCCAGTACGGCGATGGTCTCCCGGGCCAGGTCATCGTAACCGAGCAGAATGTAGCCCTGTGCCATGACCGCCAGCCCGTCGGCTACCGCCGGCGTATGCTGGAAATTCTCCACCACGTAAGCCCCGCGATTGGTGGCGGCCAGGTAGGCGCCGCGACGGAAATAGTAGTTGGCCACAGTAATTTCATGGCGGGCCAGCAGATTGCGCAGGTAGACCATCCGGGCCCGGGCGTCAGCCGCGTAGGGACTGGCCGGGTAGCGGGACACCAGCTGGGCGAATTCGCTGAAGGCTGCCTTGGCCTGGCTGGTGTCGCGCTCGGAGCGGTCCGTGGGAATAAAGCGGTCGAAGATGTCCTCGGTCCCGGTATAGGCGGCGAGTCCCTTCATGTAATACGCGTAATCGACATTGGGATTCTGGGGGTGGAGGCGGATAAACCTGTCCGCGGCCTCCACAGCAGCCTCGTGCTCGTAGGCCTGGTAATGGGCGTAAATCAGCTCGAGTTGCGCCTGCTCGGCATATTTTCCGAAAGGATAGCGCGATTCCAGCAGCTGCAGGGCGCGTACGCTCTCACTATAGTTGCCGTTTTGCAGGTATTCCTGTATCTGCTCGTACATCTGCTGCTCCCCGGTATCCGCCATTTCGGGAAGTTCGTCGTTGCTGGAGCAACCCCATAGAGCCAGGCTGAAGACTAGGAGCAGGATGTATTTCAATGATCTCACCAATTTGGAGTGGGGCCGGCGTGCTAAGATGCAGGCCGCAACACGGGTTGTAGCGGCGGTATTTAACCACAGGCGGCCGGGTGCATAAACAGGAAATATAATGAAGGAAACCATAAAACTGTCGGCCGAGGTGCCGGACGAGCTGGACGGTGAACGCCTGGACCAGGCGGCAGCTGCCCTGTTCCCGGAATACTCCCGCTCCCGGCTCCAGACCTGGATCAAAAATGGTGAGTTGCGGGTCGGTGGCGAGCAACGCCGGCCGAAGGACAAGGTTGTAAGCGGGGATGTGCTGGTGGTTGCTGCGGAGCTGGTGAGGGAGGTTGCCTGGCAGGCACAGCCCATCGACCTGGAAATTGTCTATGAAGACGACAGCATCCTGGTGCTGAACAAGCCCGCGGGGCTGGTGGTGCACCCGGCTGCCGGCCACGCCGACGGCACACTGGTCAACGCGCTGCTGGCGCATGCGCCGGAGCTGGCGCAGTTGCCCCGGGCAGGTATTGTGCACAGGTTGGATATGGAAACATCGGGAATTATGGTGGTGGCCCGCAGCCTGACTGCGCACCATCACCTGGTGGCCCAGTTGCAGTCTCGCACGGTAAAGCGTGAGTACTGCGCCGTCTGCATCGGTGCCATGACAGGCGGCGGCACCGTGGACGCGCCCATGGGCAGGCACCCGAAACAGCGCAAGAAAATGGCGGTGCTGGCCGCCGGGGGCAAACCCGCCATAACCCACTACCGGGTGACCCGCCGCTTTGCCCACCACACCCGCATTGCGGTCAGCCTGGAGACCGGGCGCACCCACCAGATCAGGGTCCACATGGCCTACCGGCACTACCCGCTGGTGGGCGACCCGGTGTACGGCGGCAGGCCGCGTATCCCCAAGGGCGCCTCCGGCGAGCTTATCGAGGCCTTGCGGCGTTTTCCGCGACAGGCACTGCATGCCCAGGTACTCGGTCTGATCCACCCGCAATCCGGTGAAGAGATGCGCTTTGAGTGCCCGCTGCCGGACGATATCGTCGGCCTGCTCGATATTCTCGAGCGGGAGGACCCGGTCACCCCCCATGAACGCCCCCTTTATTAGGCCCGATTGGCCTGCCCCGGCCAATATCCTGGCCATGACAACCCTGCGCTCGGGGGGCGAGAGCTTGCCACCGTATGAGAGCTTCAACCTGGCCTCCCACGTCGGGGATGGCGACCTGGCAGTGCTCGCCAACCGGGCCAGGCTGTCCCGCCTGCTGCCCCCGGGCACCCAGGTGCAATGGCTGACGCAGGTGCACGGCGCAGATGTGGTCGATGCCGCCGCCGCCGATACCGTCGCGGATGCGAGCTGGACCCGCAGCCCGGCCTGCGCCTGCGCGGTGCTGACGGCGGATTGCCTGCCGGTGCTGTTTTGTTCCCGCGAGGGAGATGCCGTTGCCGCGGCGCATGCGGGCTGGCGTGGTCTGCTCGACGGGGTGCTGGAAAATACCGTCGCGGCAATGGGGCTCGAGCCCCGCAGGATTATGGCCTGGCTGGGACCGGCCATCGGTCCGGCCGCATTTGAGGTGGGCGCGGAGGTAAGGGCGGCGTTCCTCGACGCAGCCCGGGTCGTGCAGCGGGCACAAACCGAAGCCTGCTTTGTCCCCTCGGCGGGCCGTCCCGGGCATTACCTCGCCGACCTGTACGCACTTGCCAGGCTGCGACTGGCCCCCCTCGGCCCGGACGGGGTGTTCGGGGGCGGCTTCTGTACATTTACCGAACAAGACCGTTACTTCTCCTACCGGCGGGATGGCCGCACCGGGCGTATGGCCAGCCTGATCCTCCTCCACAGCGGGTTTGGGTTTAGCCCTTAACCGCTCGTAAATGGCTCCCGCGGGTCCGGATATTCTCTAAATCCTTGGTTGAAACAGGGCTATTCAGTCCCCATATAGTGAGGCATGGAACGAGGAGCCGCTGCATTGGAGCGCGGTGACCTGAGGAGACGGAAAGCTATGAGAATGGATAAATTGACGAACCAGCTGCAAATGGCGCTGGCGGATGCCCAGTCATTGGCGTTGGGAAGGGACCACAATTTTATCGAGCCGGTCCACCTGTTGAGTGCCCTGCTGGAACAAAAGGGTGGCTCTACCAGGCCACTGCTGCAGAAAGCCGGCGCGAATGTTGCGGGCCTGGTGACTGGCGTGAAATCAGCGGTCGAAGCGCTGCCCACGGTCAGCGGCACCGGGGGCGACGTCCATCTGTCAAACGACCTGGGCAAGATACTCAACGTGGCGGACAAGCTGGCCCAGCAGGGCGGCGACACCTATATTTCCAGTGAACTGGTGCTGCTGGCCATGCTGCAGAGCAAGACCTCCGCGGGCCAGCTGCTCAAGGACAGCCAGGTGACCCCGCTGGCGCTGCAAGGCGCTATCGAACAGGTACGTGGCGGCGAGTCAGTGAGTAACCCGGAGGCCGAGGAGTCCCGCCAGGCGCTGGACAAGTACACCATCGACCTCACCGAACGGGCTGAACAGGGCAAGCTGGATCCGGTGATCGGCCGGGACGACGAGATCCGCCGTACCATCCAGGTATTGCAGCGCCGCACCAAGAACAACCCGGTGCTGATCGGCGAGCCCGGTGTCGGTAAAACCGCCATCATCGAAGGCCTGGCCCAGCGGGTAATCAATGGCGAGGTCCCCGAGGGCCTCAAGGACAAGCGTATCCTGTCCCTGGACCTTGGTGCCCTGCTGGCAGGCGCCAAGTTTCGCGGCGATTTCGAGGAGCGCCTGAAGGCGGTCCTCAACGAGCTTTCCAAGCAGGAGGGCCGCATCATCCTGTTCATCGACGAGCTGCATACCATGGTGGGTGCGGGCAAGGCCGAGGGCTCCATGGATGCCGGCAATATGCTCAAGCCTGCCCTGGCGCGCGGTGAGCTGCACTGCGTGGGCGCGACCACTCTGAATGAGTACCGCCAGTATGTCGAAAAGGATGCCGCCCTCGAGCGCCGTTTCCAGAAGGTCCTGGTGGACGAACCCAATGAGGAGGACACCATAGCGATCCTCAGGGGCCTGAAGGAGCGCTACGAGGTACACCACGGGGTCGATATCACCGACAGCGCGATCATCGCTGCGGCAAAGTTGTCCCAGCGGTATATCACCGACCGGCAATTGCCCGACAAGGCAATCGACCTGGTGGACGAGGCCGCCAGCCGCATTCGCATGGAAATCGACTCCAAGCCGGAAGCAATGGACAAACTGGAGCGTCGCCTGATTCAGCTCAAGATTGAGCGCGAGGCCGTGAAAAAGGATACAACCCCTGCGGCCCTCAAGCAGGTTGAGCTGCTGGACAAGGAAATCGAGAAGGTCCAGCGCGAGTTTTCCGACCTTGAGGAAATCTGGAAATCAGAGAAAGCCTCCGTGCAGGGTGCTGCGCAAATCAAGAGTGACCTGGAGCAGGCGAAGCTGGATATGGAAACCGCCAGGCGTGCCGGTGACCTGACCCGCATGTCGGAGCTCCAGTACGGCCGCATGCCCGAGCTGGAAAAACAGCTGGCCATGGCCCAGGAATCTGAAACCCGCGACACAGTGCTGCTGCGCAACAAGGTCACCGAGGAAGAGATCGCCGAGGTGGTGTCACGCTGGACCGGGATTCCGGTGTCCAAGATGATGGAGGGTGATCGGGAAAAACTGCTGCGTATGGAAGAGGCCCTGCACAAGCGGGTGGTTGGCCAGGATGAGGCGGTTGTCGCTGTTTCCAACGCGGTGCGCCGTTCAAGGGCCGGTTTGTCGGATCCCAAGCGTCCCAACGGTTCGTTCCTGTTCCTGGGGCCCACCGGGGTCGGCAAGACAGAGCTTTGCAAAGCCCTGGCGGATTTTCTCTTCGACAGTGAAGACGCCATGGTGAGAATCGACATGTCCGAGTTCATGGAGAAACACTCCGTGGCACGGATGATCGGAGCGCCCCCCGGTTACGTCGGCTATGAGGAGGGCGGCTACCTGACCGAGGCGGTGCGCCGCAGGCCCTATTCCCTGTTATTGCTGGACGAGGTGGAGAAAGCCCACCCCGATGTGTTCAACATCCTGCTGCAGGTACTGGAGGACGGTCGGCTGACCGATGGCCAGGGTCGGACAGTGGATTTCCGCAACACCGTGGTGGTTATGACGTCAAATCTGGGGTCGGACGTGATCCAGGAGCTGGCGGGCGAAGAAAACTACGACGCGATGAAGTCCGCGGTTATGAATGTGGTCGGCAGCCACTTCAGGCCGGAATTTATCAACCGGATAGACGAGTCGGTGGTATTCCATCCGCTGGTGCAGGACCAGATACGCGGCATCGCCGAGATCCAGTTGGGTGGGCTCAAGCAGCGGCTCGTCGAGCGCGAGCTGGGGCTGGAACTCAGCCCGGCCTTCATGGACCACCTTGTGGCAGCCGGGTTTGATCCGGTGTACGGGGCCAGGCCCCTCAAGCGGGCGATCCAGCAGCAACTGGAAAACCCCCTGGCCCAGCGCATCCTGGCAGGTGAGTTTGAACCGGGACAGACTGTGGTCGTTGACCTCGACGGGGAGAACACCACGTTCACCTGCAGGTGATCCGGTTTCATTCGACAATAAAAAAGGCCCCGCGAGGGGCCTTTTTTATTGCTAGTTGCAGTGAACGGCGATGACGTCCATGGCCTGTTGACGCTGTATTTCCCTATCTTCCTCGCTCAGGGGTCGCAGCTCGCCCTGGTCATTGCGGATCTGGATTCGGGTCTTGGTGTTCAGTGTCTGCAGGTTTTCCTGCGCGCGCTGGCACTGCTCGGCGCTCTTTTTTACGGGTGCTTTACTGGTGTTCACCGGCTCAAAGTCGTTGCTCACGGTGGGCTCGGTGGTCGCCGGCACCGCCCCCTCTTCGGCATCCACCTGGCGCACCAGGCTTGATCCTGTGGTAATCACCTCGTAGGGGGTTCCCGCGGGCGGTGGCCGGTCGCTGTGAACCGGATTGCCCCGGTCATCCTGCCATCGGTAATAGGTGCTGCTGGCATGCGCCGAAAAGCCCGCGCCGGCCACAAGAATCAAAGCTGTGACTGCAAGGCAGGCCCTCGTTACCTGTTTCACGTCCATCTCTCCCGTCAATTATTGCCCCTGCCACCTAAAGTAACCCACTGGACCCGAGTAGGCAATCCAGTGTCCGCCCCGGTCCGGACTGTCCCGGGCTGGTTGACTTTGGGGCAGTTCATGCGAACAATAGGCGCGTCTTTCAGATGGCAACGGCTAACGTCGAGTACCCTCGATCTCTGGCCCACTGTCCCGATCCCATTATTCGGGTTCAGCTGTTTGTAAGTCCCGTAATCAACGTCGGCCGCACAGGCCGGGTTGAGGGCCAGACACTGCGCTATCCCGCAGGGCTACCGATACACGGGTGTTCGTGATCGTATATCCCCCAAGGAGCGTCGCTGGGGGTGTTCCCGGGCAGTGTGTCGAGCTTGAAGGGGTGGCGTCGCCAATCGAAGGCCTTTCCGGGCCGTTCAACAGCAGCGTCCACACATGTTTTCGGAATGTACCGGCGAGGGTTACGCGTCGGGCGTTTTATTATGGGAGATGTATGGTGGAGTTGTTATCTGGTGGCGAGATGATCGCCCGCGCGTTGGAAGATGAGGGGGTCGAATACATATTCGGCTATCCGGGCGGCGCTGTTCTGCATATTTATGATGCCCTGTTCAAGGACTGCAAGGTGCCCCATGTCCTGGTGCGGCACGAGCAGGCGGCCACTCACGCGGCCGACGGCTATGCCCGGGCCACCGGCAAGCCTGGTGTGGTGCTGGTCACCTCCGGCCCCGGCGCCACCAATGCCATTACCGGCATTGCCACTGCCTACATGGATTCCATTCCCATGGTGGTATTTTCCGGCCAGGTGCAGAGCCACCTGATCGGGGAAGATGCCTTCCAGGAAACCGATATGATCGGTATCTCGCGCCCTATCGTGAAGCACAGCTTCATGGTCAAGAAGGCCGAGGATATCCCGGTGATGATCAAGAAAGCGTTTCATATCGCTGCCACCGGGCGTCCCGGGCCGGTCGTCATCGATATTCCCAAGGACATCACCCGCCCGGATGAGAAATTTGAATACCACTACCCGCGCTCGGTGAAGATGCGTTCCTACGCACCTGCCCAGCGCGGCCATACGGGCCAGATCAAGAAAGCGGCGAAACTGCTGGTGTCTGCCAAACGGCCCATCATTTACGCCGGCGGTGGGGTGATCCAGGGGGAGGGCAGTGATTTGCTGACCCGCCTGGCAAGGGAATTGAACTACCCGGTAACCAATACACTGATGGGGCTCGGCGCCTTCCCGGCAACGGACAGGCAGTTTCTCGGTATGCTGGGAATGCACGGTTTTTATGAAGCCAATATGGCGATGCACCACAGTGATGTCATCCTTGCCGTAGGTGCCCGCTTCGACGACCGGGTGACCAATACCGTGAGCAAATTCTGCCCGGGCGCCAAGATTATTCACGTGGATGTTGATCCCGCGTCAATTTCGAAGACCGTGCCTGCCGATATACCCATCGTCGGGCCGGTGCAGGCGGTGCTTGAGGAGCTTCTTGCCCAGCTCGCGACTATCCGTGAGAAGGAGAGCGATCTGCCCGACCAGGGCGCACTGGAGCGCTGGTGGAAACAGATTGATGAGTGGCGCGGCAAGCATGGCCTGTGGACAGGTCGTCGCTATGGCGAAAGCAAGATGATCATGCCGCAACAGGTTATCGAAAGCCTTTACCGGGTTACCGACGGCGACGCCTACGTGACCTCGGACGTCGGCCAGCACCAGATGTTCGCGGCCCAGTACTACCGGTTTGACCAGCCGCGGCGCTGGATCAATTCAGGGGGGCTGGGAACCATGGGCTTCGGCCTGCCCGCCGCCATGGGGGTGCAGCTGGCCTTTCCGGACAAGGCGGTGGCCTGTGTCACCGGGGAAGGCAGTATCCAGATGAACATCCAGGAACTTTCCACCTGTACCCAGTACAACACGCCGGTAAAGATCATCAACCTGCGCAACAATTACCTGGGTATGGTCAAGCAGTGGCAGGACATGCAGTACGAGGGGCGTTACGCCATGAGTACCTACGAGGATTCCCTGCCCGACTTCGTCAAGCTGATGGAGGCCTATGGACACGTTGGGATGCAGGTGACCCAATTGTCGGAGCTGGACGCAAAAATGGAAGAGGCCTTTGCCATGAAGGACAGACTGGTATTCCTCGATATCATCATCGACCCCATGGAGCATGTTTACCCCATGCACGTGGCACCCAACGGTTCGATGAAGGATATGTGGCTCAGTAAAAACGAGAGGACCTGACATGCGGCGCATTATTTCTATGTTGATGGAGAACGAGCCCGGTGCCCTTTCTCGCGTGGTCGGTCTGTTTTCCCAGCGCGGCTATAACATCGAGACTCTCAATGTGGCACCCACTGACGACCCGACACTGTCGCGCCTGACCCTGACCACCGCCGGCGATGACAAGCAGATCGAACAGATAACCAAGCACCTGAACAAGCTGGTGGATGTGGTGAAACTGGTTGACCTGACCGAAGGCGCGCATATCGAGCGTGACCTTATGCTGATCAAGGTGCGGGCCCAGGGCGTCCTGCGGGATGAAGTGAAGCGCACGACGGATATTTTCCGGGGCCAGATCGTGGACGTGGGGCCCAATGTCTACACAATCCAGCTCGCTGGCACCAGCGACAAGCTCGATTCATTCGTAGCCGCCATGGCCGATGTAGACATACTCGAGGTTGTACGTTCCGGTGTGGCCGGTATCTCCCGGGGAGAGAAGGTCCTGAGCCTGTAGGTTTTCACCGTCGCAGGAGTTGTAACTGCGATGCCCCGGAGAGCCTCCTGCCGGTTGGAGTCTCTTCGGAGCGGTTAGTGGCCGCGGCGGGCTTCCATGCGCTTGAGCATGGTGCTCATGAAGCGGCGATAGAGATCCATGCCGAGGTACTTGTCCTCAACCCCCTTGTCCACGTTGGGGTTGTCGTTTACCTCGATCACGCAGCCCTTGCCATCCTTCTCCTTGAGGTCCACCCCGTAGAGGCTGTCGCCAATAGGTTTGGTGGCTCTCAATGCGGTCTCGACGACGGAGTGCGGTACATCGGCAATGGGCAGGGTTTCGAACCCACCCGAATCCGTGCGGTTGCCGTGCCGGTAGATCTGCCAGTGATCCTTGACCATGAAGTACCTGCAGGCAAACAGTGGCTGGTTGTCCAGGACGCCGATACGCCAGTCGAAGTCGGTGTAAAGAAATTCCTGTGCCAGCAGCAAGGTGGAGTGGCGGAACAGTTTTTTACAGATCTCCGCCAGCTGCTCGGCGTCCCTGGCTTTTTCCACACCCTTGGAAAACGCACCGTCGGGAATCTTCACGACGATCGGAAAACCCAGCGTCTGTTCCAGCTCACGCAACTGCGCCGGTTGGTCCTTGTACAGCACTACCGTGCGTGGTGACGAAACCTTGTGAATCCTGAACAGGTCCGCCAGGTAGATCTTGTTGGTGCAGCGCAGGATTGAGTTGCTGTCGTCGATGGTTACCAGGCCCTCGTTTTCGGCCTTCTTGGCGAAGCGGTAGGTATAGTGATCTATGTTGGTGGTTGTGCGGATAAACAGGCCGTCGTATTCCGGCAGCCGCAGGTAATCCCGCTGGCGGATGACATCGCAATCAATTCCCATCTCCTTGCCGGCCCGGATAAAGCGTTTCAAGGCCCCCTTGTCGGAAGGTGGCATGGCTTCTTCCGGGTCGCAAAGAATGGCCAGATCGTAGCGGGCCGCCTTTTTCTTGCGGCTTTTGCGCCAGACCTTGCGGCTGAATACGTCGAGGGCCGTGGCGAACATGTCCGCCTGCTCCTCGTTCAGCTGTTTGGGTGACCTTGACTTGAGGCTGGCTATTTCCCAGCGCTTGCGAAAGCGCAGAGTGATCTCGAGGATGGGGCAGGGAAAGGTCTCGAACAGCTTTTCGGCCAGGTCGTCGTAACGGTTGTCCTGTGCCTGTCCGAAAAAACTATGGACTATGACAGGCTGGTCGGGGTCGGCTTCCTGCAGGGATTTATAAACCCCCTCGCCAAAATCATCGATATGGATGCGGTAGAGGGCGCGCTTGCTGAGGTCATTGAGCGTGCGCACCGAGGGTATGACATTGTGGCCGCGGGCCTCCGCCAGCAGGGAGCAGTAATAGCCTTCTGACAGATAATCGAAGTTGCGGCACAGATTGATGATGCGGGTCCTGGGCGCGGCCTGCAGATGGTTGCTGTTCATGTAGTCGGTGAAGCTGATGACCTGCTCACTCGGGAAATAGGGTGCCCAGTCCTTCAGGCTATGGATGACAATGAGGGTTTGTGACATGAAACGAATCCTGGCGTTGAGCCCTGGCGCGGGGAGGTGGGAAGTGCGCAAGCAAGTATTTTACACCATTGGCTGGCAGTCAATTGCGTGTCGGGATATATTTCAACCGTTAAATTCGGAGCAGGCATGCACTCCCTTTCCACTATCTTACAGATCACCGGCCCCCGCGCCCGGTTCCCCGCTGTTTCCTCTCTGGCGAAATCCCGGGTCCTCCCGTGAGCAGTATTCGCAAAGCCGTCGCAACGGACATCGATGAGCTGCTGCGGCTGGAGGCGCTGGCGTTCCAGGGCGACAGGTTGAGCCGTCGCAGCTTCAAGCGCTGGCTGCGGCATTCCGGCTGTGTCTTCCTGGTAAGGGAAGAGGAGGGCGCGCTGGGTGGCTATATACTCGTGATCCTGCGCCGCGGCACCCGACTTGCCAGGCTGTACTCGCTGGCGGTGGATCCGGCGCACCAGGGGCGCGGTATCGCTGCGGGGCTGATCGAGCGCGCCGAGCAGGCTGCCCGGGATGCGGGCGCGCTTTATATGCGGCTTGAGGTGGCGGGCAACAATGCCGCGGCGATCAACCTCTACCGGAAGCTCGGCTACACGCAGTTTGGCTTGTACCGGGACTATTATGAAGACCACAGCGACGCCCTGCGGATGGAAAAATGTATACACCGCCTGGAGCCTGCCAGCGCCAACAGGGCCATTCCCTGGATATCGCAGACGACTCCCTTCACCTGCGGGCCGGCATCCCTGATGATGGCGATGAACGGTCTCGACCCTGATTACTGCCCGAGTCCGCTGGAGGAAGTGCAAATCTGGCGCGAGGCCACGACGATATTCATGACCTCGGGACATGGCGGCTGCCACCCGGTGGGACTTGCGCTGGCAGCGACTGTCAGGGGTTTCAAGGCCGAGGTCTGGGTTAACAAGAAGGGACCGCTGTTTCTGGATGGTGTGCGCGACCCCAACAAGAAACGGATCATGAGCCTGGTGCACGAGTCGTTCATCTCGCAGGCGAAAAAACAGAAGCTACCCGTGCGCTATGCGGACATAGACCAGGCCCGGCTGGCGGATTGTTACGCCAGGGGAGACAACGTGCTGATACTGATTTCCTCTTACCGCCTGGATAACCGCAAGGCGCCACACTGGGTTGTGCTCAGCGGCTATGATGAAAACTGCCTGTATTTTCACGACCCGGACCTGGAGGTTGGCCCCTATCTCAGCATCGCAGAAGAGCATCGCGAGGCGATTGAGTGCCAGCACGTGCCGATTGCCCGTGCCGATTTCGCGTCCATGAGTTTATTCGGATCCAGCAGATTGCGCACCGCCGTGATCCTGCGCAAGCGTTGATATCAGAGGGAGATTCACACGGTGGGAAAAGTAATGGGTAAGGGCGATGTCCGAACATAACGACAAGTACCTCGAGCTGGTAAGGGAGTTGTCCGACCGTATTGTCGAGGCCCAGCGACCCATTCGCATCCTCGATGGCATCAAGTGGTGCGGCAGCGTGCGCAGTGACTTTTTTGCCAGTGGCTGCAGGAATCTGCCGGCGGTCGATGCCGATTACTACCAGTGCAAGAACCCGCTGGAGTTTGATCCGGCCCAGGTGCGTGGTGTGTTCCACCAGATCGACCGGGATATTGCCCGCAAGCTTGGGCAGTTAAATCCGCTGGCGACGATCATGCGGCGCATTTGCCGGGAGTATCAGACTGTTGTGCGAATGCTGGAAGCCCGGGGTACCCCTGACTTTGGTACCTACTCGGAGGAACTGTACGGTTCGGCCTCTGACGTTTTCCATGCGGGGGACCCCACCCTTGCCGATCTCGGTACAACCATGGAAGAGACCCTGATAAACCTCCTTAAAAACCAGTCGATGGTTGAGTCCAGTAAGGATATTACGGCAGAAGAGGCGGTAGAGATGCTCAACCAGCGACTGCTGGACGCCTTTCCGGATGCCGGTATCCGGGTGCTGCTGAATGACCAGATGACTGCCGACGCCGCGGCCGGGTCGGATTATCTGAAAATCCGCAGCGACGCCATGTTCAATTCACTGGATATCGACGTACTGGAGGTGCACGAGGGCTGGGTGCACCTGGGTACTACCCTCAACGGCATGGCCCAGCCCTGGTGCACCTTTCTAGGCAAGGGGCCTCCGTCGTCCACCACCACCCAGGAAGGTCTTGCTGTATTGACCGAAATCCTGACCATGCGGTCCAGCCCGACGCGACTCTATCGCCTGGTAAACCGTGTGCGCGCGGTCACGCTCGCGGAGCAGGGGGCCGATTTTGTCGAGGTATTCGACTATCTGCGGGCTAATGAAATGTCGGATGACGACAGCTATGCCATCGCCGTGAGGATATTCCGTGGCAGTACCCCCGCCGGCCGGCCCTTTACCAAAGACCTGGCCTACATGCGGGGCTTTATACAGACCTACAATTTCATGCGCCTGGCCATGAGTGAGGGGAGGCTGGATAACCTGCCGGTGCTGTTCTGCGGCAAGGTAACGCTGGAGGATGTAAAAACCTACCGCATGCTCATGGACGAAGGCGTTGTCATGCCACCCAAGTTTTTGCCGCCACACTTCGCGGATATGAAAGGGCTCGCCACCTGGATGAGTTTTTCACGCTTTATCTCCAGCCTCAGTTTCGATCAACTGCAGGCGGATTACAGCGCGTTGCTGTAGGTCACTCAGGACAGGCGGTCCCGGAAGTCCGCGTACCCGAACTCGCGCACGATTTCCAGTTCATCCGTGATTGAGTTCCAGAGGGCAATTGACGGCAGCAGTGTGCCGTTGAAGGTCGACGTCTTGACCATGGTGTAGTGGGCCATATCCCCGAATACCAGGCGCTGGCCCACCCGCAGAGGCGCGCTGAAACTGTAGTCCCCGATAACGTCACCGGCCAGGCAAGTGAGGCCACCGAGCCGGTAGGTGTGCTCCAGCTCACCGGCCTCACCGGCGCCGAAGATATCGGGGCGATATGGCATCTCCAGGGTGTCGGGCATATGGCAGGTGGCGGAGGTGTCCAGAATCGCCTGGTTCATGCTGTTCCAGGTGAGGTCCAGGACCTCCGCGACCAGTACACCGCTGCCGATAGCCACGGCTTCGCCGGGCTCGAGGTATACCTGCACATCGTATTTTTCGCTGAACTGGCGAATTCGCGCGATCAGCTCGTCGAGCTGGTAGCCGGGCCGGCTGATGTGGTGGCCGCCGCCGAAGTTGATCCATTCCATAGTGCCGATCAGGTGGCCGAATTTTTCCTCAACTGCATCCAGGGTGCGCTTGAGCGGTGGAAAATCCTGTTCGCAGAGAGTGTGAAAGTGCAGCCCGCTGATCCCCTCAAGTACGCCTTCATCCAGCTGGGACAGGGGTATGCCGAGCCGTGAGCCGGGCGCGCAGGGGTCATAGATCGGGACGGTGCCCTCGGAGTGCTCGGGGTTGATGCGCAAACCAAATTGCAGGTGGGGCCGGCGCGACCTCGCGGCCTCGATGTGGGGCTGGAAGCGGCTCCACTGGTTGCAGCTGTTGAAGACCACATGGTCCGCCAGCACCAGAATTTCCTCCAGGCTGGCTTCACTGTAGGCGGCGCTGAAGACGTGAACTTCGCCGCCATAGTGTTCGCTGCCCAGGCGGGCCTCGTGCAGCCCGCTGGAGCAGGTGCCGTCCAGGTAACGGGACACCAGTGGCGCAAGCCGCCACATTGAAAATGCCTTCAGTGCTGCCAGCACCTTGGCGCCACTGGCATCAGCCACCTGGCGCAGGATCCGCAGATTGCGCTCGACAGCCACCTCGTCTACCACAAAACAGGGAGAGGGCAGCCGGTTAAGGTCCAGTTTACTGAAATCTGTGAATTGCAAAGCGCGGCCTACAGTTCCTTGCCTTTTACCAGATCCAGGCGGAAGCCCGGGTCCAGTTCCACCACCTTCCAGGGCAGGCCATAGCGGTTCATATCCTCCATGAATGGGTCCGGGTCACACTCTTCGATGTTCCATACGCCGGGCTCGCGCCAGTTGCCCTCGATGATCATTTTCGCACCGATCATGGCCGGTACCCCGGTAGTGTAGGAAATAGCCTGGGACTGGACTTCGCGGTAACACTCCTGGTGGTCGCAGATATTGTAAAGGTACATCACACGTTCCTTGCCGTCCTTCAGGCCGCGCACAATGCAGCCAATGCAGGTCTTGCCTTTGGTGCGTGGACCGAGGCTGGACGGGTCGGGCAGCAGGCGGGCCAGAAACTGGATGGGGACAATCTGCTGCCCCTGGTACTCAACCGGCTCGATCCCTGTCATACCGACATTTTCAAGCACTTCGAGGTGTTTCAGGTAATTATCGGAAAAACTCATCCAGAACTGGGCGCGGCGCAGGTCGGGGAAATTCTTGCTGAGGGATTCCAGCTCTTCATGGTACATGCGGTATATATTGAAAGCGCCGACATCCTCGGGACAGTCGAATCTTGCCATTTTAGACATCGGGGGGGTGGTGACGAACTCGCCGTTCTCCCAGTGGCGGCACTCCGCGCTGACTTCCCGAATATTGATTTCCGGGTTGAAATTGGTGGCAAACGGATAGCCGTGATCGCCGCCATTGACGTCGATTATGTCCAGCTCGTGTATCTCGTCAAAGTAGTGCTTGGCGAGGTAGGCGGTGAACATATTGGTGGCGCCGGGATCGAAACCGCTGCCAAGCAGGGCGATAAGCCCCGCCTGCTTGAACTTGTCCTGGTATGCCCACTGCCACTTGTACTCGAATTTCGCGGTATCCCTTGGTTCGTAATTCGCTGTATCCAGATAGTTGACGCCGGCCTCTAGGCAGGCGTCCATTATCGAGAGGTCCTGGTAGGGCAGGGCGACATTGATAACCAGCTCCGGCTTTTCTTTTTTCAGGAGCGCTGCCAGCTCGGCCACATTGTCGGCGTCAACCTGGGCTGTGCGTACAGGGCGGCTCAACTGGGCCGCGATGGCCTGGCATTTTGCCTCGGTGCGGCTGGCAAGCACGATCTCCGGAAACACCTCGGGTAACTGTGCACATTTGTGCGCGACCACGCCGCCGACGCCGCCAGCCCCGATAATCATTACTTTGGACATTAAAGCTTCCTTTATTGTGTCAACTGTCAGTGGTTTTCGAAGTAGGTGTAGCCGTGCAGGCTCTCGCGGAAAGCTTGCACTATCCGGCTGCGCTGGGCAACGCTGATCTTGCCGTTGCGTACCGCCTTTTCGGCTACAAGCCGAAAGTTTTCCTGCAGTTGCTTGGGCTCGTACTCAACATAGCTGAGCACGTCGGCAATGCTGTCGCCGTGAAACTCTCGAGCGAACTCATAGCTGCCGTCCGGATTGAGAGCCACGTTGACAACGTTGGTGTCGCCAAAAAGATTGTGCAGGTCACCCAGGGTTTCCTGGTAGGCGCCAACAAGGAATACGCCGAGGTAATATTCCTCGCCCGGCTGAAGCGGGTGCAGTGGCAGCACGTTGCGCTCCCCGTCGGGGGTTGAGAATCGGTCGATTTTGCCGTCGCAGTCGCAGGTCAGGTCCGCCAGTATGGCAAGGCGTTCCGGCTTCTCCGCCAGGCGATGTATCGGCATGATCGGAAAGAGCTGGTCGATCGCCCAGATATCGGGCAGGGACTGAAACAGGCTGAAATTGCCGTAATAGATGTCCGACAGCTGCTCCCGCAGGTTCTGCAGTTCCGGCGGCACGCGCTTCAGCTGGGGGAGCATTGCGGCGATACGGTGTACGATGGCCAGGTAGATATTCTCTGCCAGCGCCCGTTCGCGCAGGCTTGCCTGGCCGTGGTGAAACAGTTCGCGCAGTTCGTCGCGATAAAACACCGCGTCGTTGTAGCACTCCTGCAAGTTCTCTTTCGAGAGCATTTCCTGAATGGCGTGCAGGTTTCTCAGCGCCTCGATACATTCGTCGGGTATCATTGCGGTGGTTGTCGATGGTGAGGTGTTGCTCACATTGAGAATGTTGAACAACAACATGGACGAGTAAGCGACCGTGGCACGACCAGACTCGGAAACGATGACAGGGTGTTCGATCTCCAGTGGGTCGAGGGTCTCGCAGATGCTTTCGACAATGTTGGCACAGTATTCGTCGAGACGGTAATTCATACTGTGGGTGCTGTTGGTGCGGGCCCCCTCGTAGTCAACGGCCAGTCCACCGCCCAGGTCAAGGTAGCCCATGGGAGCCCCTTCCTGTACCAGTCCGGCATAGAAGCGGCAGGCCTCCAATACACCGCTACGCACATTGCGGATATTCGGTATCTGGGAGCCCAGGTGGCAATGCAGCAGGCGCAGGCAATGCAGCATGTCGGCCTCGCGCAAGGCGTCCACCAGCCGCATCAGGGAGGCGGTGGAGAGTCCGAAAATGGACCTGTCGCCGCTGTCCTGGCTCCAGTAACCGTCTACGGCGACCGTGGTCTTGATCCTGACCCCTATCAGTGGCTCGATATTGAGCGCGCGGCTGCGTTCTATGATGATGGGCAGCTCAGACAGGGTTTCAACCACGAAAAAGCAGGGCTTGCCCATTTGCCTGGCGTACAGCCCCAGTTCGATAAACTCAGCGTCCTTGTAGCCGTTACAGATGATAATACCGTCGGAGTCACTCAGCTGGGCCATGGCAATAATCAACTCGGCTTTGCTGCCTGCCTCGAAGCCGTGACTGTACTGGCGGCCGTAGTCGGCGATTTCCTCTACCACGTGGCACTGCTGGTTTACCTTGATCGGGTAGACACCGCGGTAACAGTTGCGGTAACCGCCGTCTGCGATCGCCTTGGCAAAGGACTTGTTGAGTAGCTCCACACGGTGGTCCAGCAGGTTGCGGATGCGCAATATGGCCGGCATGTGCAGGCCGCGCTCATGCATGCCTCTCACTATTTCCATCAGGCTGACGGTCACGGGCTTGCCGTCAAAGTCAACGCTGACCTGGACTTCGCCGTTATCGGCAATATTGAAGTAATCGGCACCCCAGGCGTTAATGCCGTACAGTTGCGCACTGTCGGCGGTAGTCCACTCCGGGTCTGGGTTCTGTGAGGCGGTCATTCAGTGTCCTTTAATTGAAAATGGCCCCGGCGGGTCACCCTGGTGACCGGCCAGGGCCGTCAGTTATTTTACCGGGAATCACTGGCCTGCATAGGCAGAACGGTGACAGTGAGTCCCGGGAGTGGTCCGGTTCAGACGATTCGCTTCATCGCCGTCATGTAACCACGCAACTTCTTGCCGACTATTTCCACCGGGTGCTTGCGAATGGCTTCGTTTACCGCGATAAGCTCTGCGTTATCCACCCCGTTGTCGCCGCCGATACCGCGGCCGATAACGTCGGTATCAATCCTGCTCATAAAGTCGGCCAACAGGGGCCGGCAGGCGTGGTCGAACAGGTAGCAACCGTACTCCGCGGTGTCCGAAATCACAACATTCATTTCGTAGAGTTTTTTGCGCGCAATGGTGTTCGCGATCAGCGGGGTTTCGTGCAGCGACTCGTAGTAAGCCGACTCGTCAATGATGCCTGCCGAAACCATGGTTTCAAAGGCCAGCTCCACACCCGCCTTGATCATAGCCACCAGCAGGATGCCGTGGTCGTAATACTCCTGCTCGCTGATCTCGGCCGGGGTGTTTGAAGCCTTTTCAAAGGCGGTCTCCGCTGTTGCGGCACGCCATTTCAACAGGTTGGCGTCGTCGTTGGCCCAGTCTTCCATCATGGTTTTGGAGAAGTGACCGGTCATGATGTCGTCCTGATGCTTCTCATAAAGCGGGCGCATGATGTCCTTCAGCTCCTCGGCCAGGTAGAAGGCGCGGACTTTTGCCGGGTTGGACAGGCGGTCCATCATGTTGGTTATGCCGCCGTGCTTGAGGCCTTCGGTAACGGTTTCCCAGCCATACTGGATCAGCTTGGAGGCGTAGCCGGGCTCGATGCCCTTTTCGACCATTTTGTCGAAGCACAGGATGGCGCCGGTTTGCAGCATGCCGCACAGGATTGTCTGTTCGCCCATCAGGTCTGACTTGACCTCGGCTATGAACGAGGACTGCAGTACCCCGGCCCGGTGTCCGCCGGTACCGGCGGCATAGGCCTTGGCCAGTTCCAGGCCTTCGCCCCTGGGGTCGTTCTCGGTGTGGACTGCAATCAGGGTCGGCACTCCGAAGCCGCGCTTGTATTCTTCACGAACCTCGGTGCCGGGGCACTTGGGCGCCACCATGATGACGGTGAGGTCGTCGCGAATCTGCATGCCTTCCTCGACGATATTGAAGCCGTGGGAGTAGGCAAGGCAGGCATCTTTTTTCATCAGCGGCATGATCTGGTTTACCACGCTGGTATGCTGCTTGTCCGGGGTCAGGTTCAGCACCATATCCGCGCCGGGAATCAGCTCCTCATAGGTACCGACGGTGAAGCCGTTGTCGGTCGCGTTATGCCAGGACTGGCGCTTCTCGCTGATAGCGCTGTCGCGCAGGGCATAGGCGACATCCAGCCCGCTGTCACGCAGGTTGAGACCCTGGTTGAGGCCCTGGGCACCACAGCCCACGATGACCATTTTTTTGCCGCGCAGCTTGTCGACGCCGTCGGCGAACTCCGAGCGGTCCATAAAGCGGCATTTGCCCAGTTGCTTGAGTTGCAGGCGCAGGGGCAGGGTATTGAAGTAGTTTTGTCCCATGGTGGACTTCCTCTGGTGATGGTGGGCCTTGAAATGAGCCGCTACCATACGTGAAAGCCGGTCTTGCGTATAACGCTATATAAGTAATACTGTGTTGCCTTTACCGCAATATAGGTTGCTCCATGGATACTCGCGCCTTGTCTGTCTTCCTGTCGGTTGCCGACACCCTGAACTTCAGCCGCAGTGGAGAACTGTTGCATATGAGTGTTTCCGCCGTCAGCAGGACCATTCGGCGGCTGGAGGATGAGCTGGGCCAGCCGCTCCTCGAGCGGGACAACCGCAGCGTGCGACTGACCGGCGCCGGGCGGGAGTTTCGCGAATACGCCCGGCGTTCACTCGCAGACTGGTCGCGCCTGCGCCGCAAACTCGGCAGTGAGGAGGAGCTTGCCGGTGAGGTTAGCCTGTACTGTTCGGTGACCGCCACCTACAGCGTTCTGGCACCTATTCTGGAGTCGTTCCGGTCTGCGCACCCATCGGTGGAGATCATGATGCACACTGGAGACCAGGCAGATGGTATCAGCCACGTGCTGGACGGGCAGGACGATGTCGCTGTCAGCGGGCGTCCCGCCCAGCTCCCCCAGCGCCTGGAATTCTTGCCGCTGCTGGACTCGCCACTGTACCTGTGGGCGCCGACCGCCGATTGCGCCGTGCGCCAGTGGGTCGATGCGGGGCAGGCGGGGTCGTCCGGTTTTGACTGGGGTTCTGTGCCCTTTATTGTGCCTGAACGTGGCATAACCAAGGAGATACTGGATCGCTGGCTGCGCGAGCGGGATATCCGACCCCGGGTGTATGCCCAGGTGGCCGGTCATGAAGCCATTGTCGCCATGGTGAGTCTGGGGCTGGGTATCGGGCTGGCGCCCGAGTTGGTGGTGCGCGCCAGTGGCATGGCGGACAGTGTGAGCAAAATCGAGGTGGCAGATGGCATGCCGCCGCTCACGATCGGGCTGTGCAGCCTTAAGCAGCGCTTGCTGAGTCCTCTGGTGAGATCATTGTGGGATGTGGCAGGGCAGACCTATGGGGTCCAGGTGCGGTAGTATAGGGCAGTGTTTTTATAGTGGTGGAAGGCATGGACAAACCAGACGGTGTTGAAGGGGAGCAGCAAGCCCCGCAGCCAGGCGACAGACAGAAGCGCGTGCCGGGTGGGCTTACCCCCGGGCTGGACCTGCTGGTGGATGAGCACGAGGAGGAGGAATCGGTAGACGGGCGCACGGTCCGACACCGTGGCATTTATCTCCTGCCCAACCTGTTCACCACGGCGGCATTGTTTGCAGGTTTCTACGCCATCATAGCCGCCATGCGGTATAACTTTGAAGCCGCCGCTATCGCCATATTTGCCGCCATGATTTTTGATGGGCTCGACGGCCGCGTTGCTCGCCTGACCAATACCTCCAGTAAGTTTGGCGCTGAATATGACAGCCTTTCCGACATGGTTTCATTTGGCCTGGCACCAGCCCTTGTGGTGTTCAGCTGGGCGCTCGGTGATCTGGGGAAATTCGGCTGGAGCATGGCGTTTATCTATGTGGCCTGTGCCGCCCTGCGCCTGGCACGTTTCAATACCCAGATAGCTACGGCGGACAAGAACTACTTCACAGGCCTGGCGAGCCCCGCCGCTGCAAGTATCATCGCCAGCGCGGTGTGGGTGTGCTACGACGAGGGCTGGGTTGGCAGTGCATTGCCCCAGGGCCTTGCGATCCTGGTGGGGATTATGACTGGCCTGGTCGGGTTCCTGATGATCGCCAACTTTCCCTATTACAGTTTCAAGGGTATCGATTTTCGCAGTCGCGTGCCCTTCGTGGTGATGATCGCGGTAGTGCTGGTGTTCGGGCTTGTTACGGCTGATCCGCCGCGGATATTGCTGTTCGCCTTCCTGGCCTATGCACTCTCCGGACCGCT
>JAHEBL010000008.1 GCA_024642265.1 Haliea sp.
GCAGGCACAACAAAGCCCACGGCTTGAGCACGGTATTCAGCGCTCGATCTCCAGTTTTAACAGGGTCCAGCTGTTATAGCCGTGGTTGTGCAGGTGAAATTCCACCGCGCTGCCCGCGGGGGCGTCAAAGTCCAGCGGGATACGCAGGTCGTAGATGTTCGCCTCGGTGGGAATCGCCACATCAGCCTGCCAGACGAGCTTGCCGGCGACCGTGACTGCCACGTGGGCAACCGCGGGCTGCTCGAACGCCAGTGCGGCATGCCACAGCACCAGGTGCAACGAGTCTCCCGCCTTTACGGCAGCGAGGCTGGGCTGGGCGAGGGACAGGTAATTGCAGTAGCCGGTTTCGACTTCCAGCGCCCCGTCCTCGTCGTACCAGCTGTTGGATGGGCACTGCACATCCGCGGGGCGGTGCCCGGCCAGACTGTCGGTGGCGGAGCCCTGTTCGCTCCAGTCCTCGACATCCACCAGGCTGAGGCTCTCCTTCGCGGCAGTTTCAACCACCTCGAACTCCACCTCGTGTTCGATCCCCAGGGCATGGTGGTCTGAACCGCGCAGGCTCACCCGCAGGGAGTGGACACCGGGCTCGATCTCCTCAGGCAGCTGGTAGAAGTAGCTGCTGTCCCAGGCCGTGAGGTGCTCCGCGCTGTCGTCGTCAGTGTCAAGATAAACATGGTAGTGACCTTCGAAGACCTGGCTATGGTCCGCACCTTCGGCAGCGTGTTCCGAATCCGCGTGCATGGACGCATCGGCGTGATCGTGCATGCCCGGGTCGTGCAGGGTGAAATTGTTCAGCAGCAGTTTCAGCGGCACCAGTTCACCGGCGGCGAACTGCTGGCGATAGGCTGGCGTCTCGATGTACACCGTGGGAGCGTAGCTGTAGTCGTAACCCTCCCTGGGTTTGGTCATCAACACGGACATCAGGCACATCTCGTCATCGGTATCATCGCCCCACTCAATGTATTGGGGGGTCTGCTGGACTCCGTTGACGATGTCCTGGTTGGCCTGGGTGTTGTCCCAGCGACACTCCAGCTTGAGCCTGTCGCCCGGGTTGATAAGCACTTCCCGCTCCAGCCGGTAGGTGCTCTGCCAGTTGAAATCCCAGTCGCGGATGTCCAGCACTACCTGGTGGGTGCCATTCTTGCGTTGCAGGGTGACGCGGCCGCTCTTGCCCCGGGTATGCATGTGGATGAAGCCGTTGTGCAGCACCCATGGGTCGCGGGTTGTCAGCCCGGCCGGCTTACCGAAAATCAGTGCCAGGGCCGCTGTCGGCGCGGCAAATTCATGGTGGGCGTCGGGATCCCCTGCGGCGATCGGCATGCCCCCGGGGCGCAGCCAGGCCGGATTGGGCAGCAGGAAGGAACTGGCGGGCAGTTCCACCTCGGGCGCAGTCTCGACCAGTATCAGTGACTGGTCAGGCTTGGGCTCCGCAACCAGGGTGTTGTAGTGCATTTGCACGACCATCACCGAGCCGGGAAGCACCACAATGCCGGTGCCCTCCGGTGGTGGCTCGCGCCCCGCCCCGGGCACCCAGCCACCGATCTGGCGCGGCAGCGGAGCACCATCAACGCCACCCATACCCAGGCAGTGCCAGCCCGGGTGGCCATCTTCACCGTCGGCGGCATAATAACTAGCGGCATCTTCCGGTGCGGCGATGGAAACGATGACGTGATGCACCTCGTCCTGCTGGTCGGGGATGACATCCACCCCGGTGACATAAGAGGTCTCATCCAGCGGCCACTCGATCGCGAAGCAGCGGTGATCGTCCGGGCGCAGCACGGGGGTATAGGCCTGGGGCAGGGCCAGCCGCAGGTTATAGTCGCCAGTGTCCTTAATTTCTTTTTGCGGCGGCGCCACGTACTCCCCGGGATTGCCCTGGGCGAGGTCGCCCTGCAGCCAGTTGAGCAGGACATATTTCTGCTCGGGCGCCAGGGCCCGACTGTTGCTGAACGCGCTGTAGCCCTCGGTCGGGTGCCACGGTGGCATACTGCCGTTTTCCACCGCGAAAGCCGCGGCGGACGCCACCGCCTTCACCTTGTCATAACTGTCCAGCGGGAAGGGTGCGATACCCCCTTCGACATGGCAGGTGACGCACTTGTCCTCGATAATGGCACGGGCGTCGGCGTGATAGGTAAAACCACCCGCCACCTGACGCAGGGGTTCCTGCGAGGGATCGCCCAGGGGCGCGCCCGCATTCAGCCAGTCCAGCAACAGGCCCGCATCGCCAGGCAACAGGTCGCTGTAGCCCTGCGGTGGCATGGTGTCGCCCTCCAGCACATAGATCATCGCCGAGCGCTTGGCGACCACCTGGCTGTGGGTTTCCAGTGGAAACGGCGCCACCCCGCCGTCGGTGTGGCAGGCCACGCAATAGCGCTCGATCAGCGGCCTCGCGGCGCTGTACCAGGACACCGCCGGCGGCGGGTTATTCGTGGCGGAGGGCTCGCTATCCGTGTTGATACTCGTTGCAGAGCCACCACCCCCGCCGCCGCCACAGGCGGCCAGCAGAAGACAGGCGGGCATTGCTGCCCGGCGGATAAAAAACGTCAGGGGTCTCATAGCGCGGGAAAATAGCATAAAGGGCGTCAATTGTCAGTACGGCAGGCGACCGGGTAGCGGGACATTTCCTCGTCGCGAGTCCGCCGCTGACAGCGTCGCCCCGGGAGAGCGCGGGACACCTTATGTGATCGCTGTAAACTTATCATTCACACAGCTCCCGTTGCCCGCTACAATGACCGCCCCCGGCAGGGGCCCGTGCGAGACAAGCAGCACACGGGAACCAACCACACCCACCTTTACCGGACATCTACAGGACATCGATATGATCTATCAGAGTGACGCGCTCTCGGTGAAACGCCTGGACGGCGACATCGCCGAATTGAATTTCGACCGGCAGGGCGAATCCGTCAATAAATTCGACCAGCAGACCGTGACCAACCTGACCGAGGCGCTGGACGCCCTGGAAGCCGAATCGGGCATCCGCGGGCTGCTCGTCACCAGCGGCAAACCGGTATTCATCGTCGGTGCGGATATCACCGAGTTCACCAGTTTGTTCGGCGCCGGCAAGGATGAAATCAAGCCCTTCACCGGCATCAACAACGCCAACTTCAATCGCCTGCAAAACCTGCCCTACCCCAGCTGCGCGGTGATCAATGGCGCTGCCATGGGCGGCGGCCTCGAGATCTGCCTGGCCTGTGACTTCCGGGTGATGAGTACTGCCGCTGTGATCGGTCTGCCGGAAACCAAGCTGGGCATCCTGCCGGGCTGGGGTGGCACAGTGCGTCTGCCACGTATCCTGGGTGTGGACGAGGCGGTCATGTGGATTGCCACCGGTGCGGAAAAGCGCGCCGATGACGCCCTCAAGGCCGGCGCGGTGGATGCGGTGGCAAGCCCGGAGCAGCTGCGCGATATCGCCCTGGCTACCCTGCAGGGCGGCGTTGCAGGCAAACTGGACTACGCAAATCGCCGCGCGGCCAAGAGCAGCCCCCTGCCCCTTAACGACACCGAGGCCATGATGGCTTTCTTCACCATCAAGTCGATGGTGGCGCAACAGGCGGGCAAGAACTATCCGGCACCCGTCAAGGTCGTCGACGTGATCGAGAAAGCCCGCGGCATGAGCCTCGACGAAGCCCTGGACGTCGAGGCCGACGGCTTCGCCGAGCTGGCCACCACTCCTGTGGCGGCGGCGCTGGTCGGCGTGTTCCTGTCGGACCAGCTGCTGGGCAAGAAGGCCAAGGAGTGGGAAAAGAAAGCCAGCAAGAAGATCGAGCGCGCCGCCGTGCTCGGCGCCGGCATCATGGGCGGGGGTATTGCCTACCAGTCGTCGCTCAAGGGCGTACCCATCAAGATGAAGGACATCGCCCAGGCGGGCCTGGACCTCGGCCTCAACGAAGCCAACAAGCTGCTGGCCAAGCGGGTTGCCCGCGGCCGCATGAGCCCGGAGAAAATGGGCGAGGTACTGAACAATATCGACCCGACCCTGAGCTACGAGGGTTTTGAGAATGTGGACATCGTGGTGGAAGCCGTGGTGGAAAACCCCAAGGTGAAGCACGCGGTACTGGCCGAGACCGAGAAACACATTCGCGAGGACGCAATACTTGCCTCTAACACCTCCACCATATCAATTACCTACCTGGCGGAAGCGCTGAAGCGGCCGGAAAACTTCTGCGGCATGCACTTCTTCAACCCGGTGCACGCCATGCCCCTGGTGGAAGTCATCCGGGGCGAGAAAAGCTCCGACGAGGCGATCGCCCGGACTGTGGCCTATGCCAACCGCATGGGCAAGAAAGCCGTTGTGGTCAAGGACTGCCCCGGCTTCCTCGTCAACCGGGTACTGTTCCCCTACTTCGACGGCTTCTCCAAGCTGGTCCGCGACGGCGCGGATTTCCAGGCGGTGGACAAGGTCATGGAGCGCTGGGGCTGGCCTATGGGCCCGGCCTACCTGATGGATGTGGTCGGCATAGACACCGGCGCCCACGCCGGGCAGGTCATGGCAGAGGGCTTCCCCGATCGCATGACCCTGGACTTCAAGACCGCCACCGAGGTGATGTTCGAAAACGAGCGCTACGGCCAGAAAAACGGCAAGGGCTTCTACGAGTACATTCCGGACAAGCGTGGCAAGCCGAAAAAGACGGTCTCTGAGGACGCCTACAAACTGATCGAGCCGGTATCGGCCAAGCGAGTCGAATTCGACCGCGAGGAGATTATCGCCAGGATGATGCTGCCCATGGCGACGGAACTGGCCCGCTGCCTGGAAGACGGGATTGTCGGCACCCCGGCAGAGGCCGACCTGGCCCTGCTCTACGGCATCGGCTTCCCCCCCTTCCGGGGCGGCGTATTCCGCTGGATGGACACCGTCGGCCTGGCCCATATTGCCGAGGCGTCAAAGAAATACGCGCACCTTGGCAAGACCTATGAACTGACCGAAGGCATGCAGGCCAAGCTGGCTGCCGGCGAAACCTACTATTAAGGGAGAGAGACTGTGAATTTGAATCCGAGAGACGCAGTAATAGTCGATTACGCCCGCAGTGCCATGGGGCGCTCCAAGAATGGCTGCTTCCGCAATGTGCGCGCCGACGACCTGTCGGTGGGCGTGATCAAGGGCCTGCTGGCCCGCAACACCGCGCTGGACCCGGTCGAGATCGACGACCTGATCTGGGGCTGCGTATTGCAGCGCGGCGAGCAGGGCATGAACCTGGGCCGCGCCCTGATCCTGGCGGCCCAACTGCCCTTCACCATCCCCGGCCAGACCGTCAACCGCCTGTGCGGCTCGTCCATGTCGGCCCTGCACACCGCGGCGGCCAACATCATGGCCGGCGTGGGCGACGTCTACCTGGTGGGCGGTGTGGAACACCTGGGCCACCTGCCGATGATGGACCAGGTCGATCCCAACCCGCGCATGGGCCTGAATGTGGCCAAGGCCGCGGGCATGATGGGCATGACCGCCGAATACCTGGCCCTGCTGCACGGCATCGGCCGCGAGGCGCAGGACAAGCTGGGTCTGCGCTCCCACCAGCTGGCCCACAAGGCCACCGTGGAGGGCAAGTTCGCCCGGGAGATCATCCCCATTGAGGGCCACGACGAAAACGGCGCGCTGACCCTGGTTGAGCACGATGAAACCATCCGTCCGGAAACCACCCTGGAAGGCCTGGCCGCCCTGCCGCCCGCCTTCAACCCCCAGGGCGGCACGGTCACAGCCGGCACCTCGTCGCAGATTTCCGACGGCGCCTCGGCCATGCTGGTGATGTCGGCGGAGAAAGCCCAGGCCCTGGGCCTGACCCCGATCGCCCGGATCAGGGGCATGGCGCTGGCGGGAGTGGATCCCTCCATCATGGGCTACGGCCCGGTGCCCTCCACCAAAAAGGCGCTGAAGAAGCTGGGCCTGACCATCAAGGATATCGAGATGGTAGAGCTGAACGAGGCTTTCGCCGCCCAGGCCCTGCCGGTACTGAAGGACCTGGAGCTGCTGGACGATATGGAAGAGAAGGTCAATGTGCACGGCGGCGCTATCGCCCTGGGCCACCCCTTCGGCTGCTCGGGCACCCGTATCACCGGTTCACTGCTCACCGTGATGCAGGACCGCGACCTGACCCTGGGTGTGTCTACCATGTGTATCGGCCTCGGCCAGGGTATCACCACTGTAGTGGAGCGCGTCTAGTTCCATCCCCGCCGGCGGGCACTCTCAATGCCCGCCGTCACCTTCCCCGGACAACAGCACATCGACTTGCGACAGCGCCCGCTCCAGAGCGCCGCTGGCAAGGCCCAAGCCGCGAAAATACTCCTCTGCCATCGGCGCGATACCGCAACGCCCGGGCAATGGCTGCCCCTCTTCCAGCAGCCGGTACATGGTGGGCAGGAAGATAAACTGCAGCCACTGGGGCAGGGTCAGGGTATCGATACTGAAAGGCTGGTCCGAGGCCAGCGCCTCGGGCGAAGGCGGCAGCCGCTCCCACAGGCCAAGCCGGCGCAGTTCGGCCTCGACATCGATCAGCAATTCAGCAATACCCGTGTTCATATTTCAGGAGTTCGCCAACTCGCGCCGGAAGGGCGGCAGTGAATCAAGAATCGCCCGGCCGTAACGCCGGGTCAGGATACGCCGGTCCATCAGGGTGACCCGCCCGGTATCCTGCTCGGTGCGCAGCAGGCGGCCACTGGCCTGCACCAGCCGCAGGGCGGCGTCGGGCACGCTGATTTCCATGAAGGCATTGCGCCCCTGGGCTTCGACCCACTCCGCCAGCGCCGCCTCCAGTGGACTGTCCGGCACGGCAAAAGGAATTTTTGCAATGACCACATGCCTGCAGTAGTCGCCGGGCAGGTCCACCCCCTCGGCAAAACTGGCCAGGCCGAAAATGACGCTGCCGCGGCCGGCATCGATGGTCTCCCTGTGCCGGCGCAGGATTTCCTGCTTGCTGTAGTCGCCCTGCATGAGGACGAGGTCGCGCAGGGCGCCGTCAATCCCCTGGAACACCTCTAGCATCTGGCGCCGCGAAGAGAACAGCACCAGGCTGCCCTCGCGGGCATCGAGCAGGCGGGGCAGTTGCTCCACCAGTGCCTGGGTGTGGGCCTGGGCGTCGCCCGGGTCGCAATCCATGGGTGGCACGCTGAACACGGCGTTGGCGTAGTTGAAGGGGCTGGCCACGATCTTGTAGTTGGCCTCCCGGGGAGCACCGGAGTGCAGGATAAAGCGTTCAAAGGAGTTGAGCGCTGTGATGGTGGCGGAAGTAACAATAACCCCCGCTGCCCGGGACCAGAGATACTCCTGCAGGATATCGGCCGCCAGGATCGGGCTGCAGCGCAGGTCGAAACCATACTGGCCATTGCTATTGAGAAGGGTAATCCAGCGCGCCTTCGGCGGTGTCTCGCCCTCCCCTGTCACCGCGTATTCCTGCCACAGGCCCAGGGCGCCCTCGGCACGGCCCAACAGGCCGCCCAGGTTGATATGCCAGGTTTCGATCGTGGCCTTGTCCAGTGAGGCGAACTCGTCCTCCAGGGCATCCTCCAGCAGGGCTTCCATGCGGGCCAGGTCCTGTACCAGTTGCTGGAACTGGCCGCTGAGGGTCGTCGCAATCGGTATCAGCCCCGGAGGCACCAGGCCGTGCTCGAAGCGCAGCTGCTGGTCATCCCGGCGATCGTCCGCTTCGAGCTCCTCGAACAGCCCTGCCACGACCTGCTCCGCCACCTGCAGGCTCGCGACTGCCTCGTCCATCATGCCCGGCAGGCGCTGCAATGGGCGCTGCAGGGCCTCCAGGGGAGCCAGCGCGGGTGCCGCCTGGGCCAGCAGTTTGCGACTCTCCTGCAACCACTGGATAGTGGTGTGCAGGCGACAAAAACTGGCGAAATGGGAGAGGGCCTTGTCGGGCAGGTGATGTCCCTCGTCGAATACGTAGATGCTGTCCTCGGGGGCGGACAGAATGGCGCCGCCACCCAGGGCAAGGTCCGAAAGGGTGAGGTCGTGGTTGGTGACAATGATATCCGCGCTCTGCAGTTCGTCCCGGGCCTGGAAAAAGCTGCACTGGCCGATATTGGGGCAGCGCCGGCCACTGCACTGGCTGTGGTCGGTGGTGACACCGAACCAGACTTCCTCGGAAATCGTCTCCGGCCAGTTGTCGCGGTCGCCGTCCCACTGGCCCCGACCCAGGGCGTCGATCATGGCGGTGTAGACGGGCAGCGCTTCCGCGGTGACAGGCTGGCCCACCTCATCGGGGTACAGGGGCAGCAGGTCGCCGGCGCCATGGCCCTGCCCGAATACCCGATCGAGCTTGGACAGGCAGACATAGCGGCGCCGGCCCTTGGCCAGGGTAAAACTGAAGTCCAGCCCCGTGTGGTGCCGGATGTCGGGCAGGTCCTTGTTGACGAACTGCTCCTGCAGCGCGATGGTCGCAGTCGCCACCACCAGCCGCTTGTTCAGCGCTCTCGCAACGGGGATGGCCGCCACCGCATAGGCGATGGTCTTGCCGGTGCCGGTGCCGGCCTCGATCACGCACACCGCGGGTTCCCTGGGGGCGGACTCGCCGGGAGCGGGTATGCGCGCCAGGGTATTGGCGATTTCCGCGATCATCTGGCGCTGGCCCCAGCGCGGGGTGAGGGACTTGCCCGCTATGATGGCGCTGTAGGCATCCCGGATGGCGCCCTTGAGGTCCTCGCTCAGCAAGGTGCCGGCGCGCCCGCTCGCAAGGCCAGCTTGCTCACCACGGCATTGGCGTAAATTGCCAGCGCGTAGGGTTGGTGTGGCGCGGGCATTGCGGCGATGCGCTGCTCGAACTGCTCGCGACTGCAGTCACCCGGCTCGGCGGTGAGCGTGTCGGGTAGTGCCGGCGCATCAGGGTTGAGCATTTTATAGGCGTAGATATTGGTGGGGTGCAGGCAGTAACCGGAGATCACCTGTCGGTCGATCTCGGCTGCCACCGCATCGGCTGTCGCCAGCCCGGCACCCACGGGAGTGCCAAAAGACACATGGACCCGTCCCTTGTTACCGGCTATACCGCGGCCGATAGACGCCACATCTTCCTGCGCACCCTTCTGGTAACCGCCCTGGCTGGCACGCTGGTAAAGCTCGTTGGCCTTGAGGCCATCACAGGGATCCAGCTCGTAGGAGATAGCCACCGGCACGATCCCGAGGCCCTGTATGTGGGCATCGAAGTCCTGGGTGCTCTTGTCGCGACTCATGGACAGCATCTTGATCACCACCGGCTCGGTGCGATCTACCCCATCCTTGGCGCGCCCCTCGCGCTGGGCAATCCACACGGGTACCCGCTCCTGCAGCAGCGAGTGCTGGACATAATTGGCGAGGTTTTTCGATGCCGCCAGCAATTCCCGGGGGCCGCTGACGGAACGCTTGACGATAAAGCTCTTGTTGAGGCGCATCAGGTCCGACACCCAGGGCTTGGTCAGCAGGTTGTCGCCAATGGCAATCCGCACCGTCTCGTGACTGGCCCGGTGCAGGGCGTAATTGATGAAGGCCGGGTCCATGGCGATATCCCGGTGGTTACTCATGTACAGGTAGGGTCGCACCGGGTCCAGGCCCTCGAGGCCGGATACGCTGAAACCGCCGGTGGTGTCCTCGATCATGCGATCCATGTAGCGCTTGATGACGGCCTGCATGGCGCTGACATCCGCCACGCCGCGCACCTCACGCGCCAGGGCGCGACGCACCAGCGGGCGCAGCAGCGCCGGCGCCAAAGCGGCGAGCCTGCCGAGCCGGAACCCGGCCATGGTGTCGAGGAACTCCCGGTCGTCGAGCAATCGCGCCAATACCGTGGCCACTTCCTCATCGCGATAGGGCCGGATATCGGCAAATGGATCGTCCAAGCGTTTGTCCTCGACTGGAAAGCGGCACACGATACCCAAATTCCAGCGACTAGTCATCCGCAACCCCGGCGCTGGAGTCCCTGGCGGCAATAAATCCGCCGCGGGGCACTGACGCCGCCACGGCTTTCTGATAACCTGCTGCCGCTTGTTCAACCGATGCCTGAGTGGAGAAAACATGGATGCGATAACAGCCTCACTGACAACATTTGGCGTGGTAGCCCTGCTGGCCAGCTGGGTGCTGCTGCTGATCGTCGCCTGGCAGGAGGATTACGCCTGGGGCCTGTGCACCCTGCTGCTGCCGCCGCTCTCCTACCTGTATGCACTGACCAGGCTGGACAAGGCGGGACAGGCCCTCCTGCTGGCAGCCGCGGGCTGGATCATGATCTGGCTGGCCTGACCTGGCCAGCCCATCCCCGATTGGTTTTCTCTATCAAAATCAATGACTTGATTATTTTTCGCGCGCAGCGCGATGCATTTGTTACATAAATACCCAAATAGTTACTAATCCGTAACACCTCACTGGCGTATAACACTACACTGATGTCGCGTACCGTCGGCTGCATAGCACCGCGGATATGTCAGACGAGCCAAAGGAAATACGGATGAACATCGCACGAACGCTAGCCGCGACTGCCCTGCTACTGATCTGCGCCAGCAGCCATGCTGCCAGGCCTACCAGCATCGTGTTCGAAACCCTCGCCGAAACCAAGGAAGGTACGCCCTACGCCCGGTTCAGCGTCAAGTGCGACGATGGCAGGTCCGTGCCCCTGACCGCCTGGGACGGGCGGCGCAAGTGGTGCCTTGGGGATAGTGGTTCCGGCGGCTGTGAGAAGAGGCAGATCAGCGCGGCCAAAACCGCCTGCATGACAAGCGCAACCTCCGCCCACCCCACTCAGGAAGAGCGGACCTTCGCCTACTCCAGGTAGCGCCGACGCAGCTCCGCGAGCTCAACCGGCCCCACCCCGAGCGCCTGCTCAAGATAGTTCTCCACCGATGAGTAATTCTGGTCGATGTGCTGCAGGGCAATTCCCAGGTAATCCTCGTGGACTTGCAGCATTGGCAATATCGCCTCAGCAACCATGTGCTCCAGCTGGTACTTTTGCCGCAGCCGGTCGAGTTCACGCTCCGGGTGAAAGTAGCGGGCCGTGAGCAGGTAATCGCGCATCACGATTGCCCGCGGCACGCCCAGTGCCAGCAAAATGATGGCCGCGGCAAAACCGGTGCGGTCCTTGCCTGCCGCGCAGTGCACCAGAAAGCGGGCATCAGGGGCAGCCAGAATCTCCCTGAACATGCGACTGTAGGTCACCGCCTGGGGGCCGGCAAAGTCGCGATTGATCTCCAGCATGAAGTTGAACATGGCGGCCGGGTCATCAGACGGCGCATCCGCCTCCTCAAAGAAACGCGAATTGCTGCCGGGGATGATTGGCAGGCTGACCACCCGGGGGCCGGCCTGCTGCGGCAGCCGGCTCAGATCAGTCTCCTGCTCCTCCACGCGGCGAAAATCAAACACCAGGTCGAGTTGCAGGCTGGCGAGCAGCTCGACATCCTGCTCGCTCAGGGCAGACAACTGGCCGGAGCGAAACAGGAAGCCCCATTTCACCTGCTGCCCACCCGCGCCAGGATAGCCGCCGAAGTCGCGAAAATTGGGGGTCCCGGCCATCCCAAGCCTGCGCTCGCTCGCCAGCACCTCGGTGCCATGCTGGTCGCGCAGGCGGAAAAAATGGCGCCGGGCCGGGGGCAACCCCACCAGGCGGGCGCCGGGCATGGGCTGGCTGGAGTAATGAAGCTGCAGCTTGCCATCGTCCGCAAGGGGCTCAACCGTGACCTCGGTGCCCGGCTGACTCACCTGCCATTCTATGTGGTAATCGCCATCCGGCTCGCGCCAGATATGCACTGCATCGGAAATCAACATGTTTTCTGAGAAGCCCTGTAGGAAGCGCCGGTTCGGCAGCGCCACATTATGCCAGATGTCCGCACCCGCCCGGTCCGTAATTACAATCCTCTACACTAGCCCCTGTACTCAAACACGGCACGCAGCAGGGTTTTGATGAGATTGAGTTGCTTGTCGAGGGCAGACTCACTGAACGGGTCCTGTCCCAGCAGGTCGCGGTACATGGGCGCCATGGTGACGTAGGACATGACCAGGTTGTTAAAAGCCATGACAGCCCAGGGCTGCAGGCCGGAGTCCCGGAACAGGGGAATTTCATCGCCCTCTATCTGCGCATCCGGCTGGAACATGGGTCGGAACAGGCGATCTATCATCTCGTTGGTATGCGGCCCTCCCGACAGGGCGGCATGCTGCAACAGCCGCGCCAGGTTGGGGTTCGCATGGTGCTGGCGCACTATGGTTTCCAGCCAGTTAAATACCCGTTCGTAAGTCACCGCCGCGCTGCCCAGCTCCTGCAGCGGCGCCGAAAACTCCGTCAGCAGGCGTTCCAGCACGGCCTGGTAGAGAGCCTCCTTGTTGCGGAAGTGGTTATAGAGGCTGGGGGAGCGGATTCCCACCCGGTCGGCCACGTCACCCAGCGAGGTGGCACTGTAGCCTTTCTCCGCAAACAGGTCCTCGGCGGCATCGAGGATGCGGTCCGCCGTGCTCAGGGGCTGGTCAGTGACCGCGGCTCGAATTTCCATCCTGTGCTTGCTCCGCGCTATGCTGCATTAATAACTAATAGCCATTAGTGTAGCCCAGCTGGCGATCCGACATAAACCCTGATTGTCGGATGACGCCTTCAGCAAGTCGACCGGGAGGGTCGCGGCACCGGCGGTCGCCGAGCCCGCGAACAGCCTCGCCTGCCGGTTGACAAGGCAGGGCCGAATGTGAATAATCTCGCCTCCTGATTTTTGACCCCCATATAGAGGTACGTTAACAGTGGCAAACTCTCCACAAGCTAAAAAGCGCGCACGCCAGGCCGAGAAGCGCCGCTCACACAACTCCAGCCTGCGTTCTGTGGTTCGCACCATGATCAAGAAAGTGAACGCCGCTATCGGCACCGGCGACGCGGCAGCGGCCAAGGCAGCCTACGACAGCGCTGTTCCCGTGATCGACAGGATGGCGGACAAGGGTATTATTCACAAGAACAAGGCAGCCCGTCACAAGAGCCGCCTGAACAGCCAGGTCAAGGCACTGGCCGCTTAACGCCACGCCCGCCCAAATGAAAAAAGCCGGCTTGTAAGCCGGCTTTTTTTTGGCCCAACATATCGGGCCATCGTACTCGCGCGGACCACAGGGGTCGCGCGCAAAGTCGGCGTCAGGCCGCGTCGCTCTCCCTGGCTGCCTGCTTCTCGTGCTCCGCCTGGAAGGCCGCCAGCATACTCTGCTCATGTGACTGGGCTTCCTGGGTATCCAGCGGCCGCTCCATCGCGGTCCAGTCGATGTCACCGTCGGTGGCCAGATTCTCGTAATCGAGAATACCCAGCTCCTCAAATTTGGGACGGATCTTGTCAGTCAGCAGACCAATCCGCTTGAGGTTGGGAATCACACGCTGAAACAGCAGGTTGCGGAAGGTGGACATGACAAAACCCTCGAGCACCTGCTGGCGGGCCTCCTCCACATCCCAGCCGAAGTGGCGGAATACATCCGTGGCCACCAGTCGCTCGCGACTGACCACACACGCCTCGTAGGCGAACAGGGCGCGCTCTTCACGCTCCTCGTCAGACAGCGTCTTGACGAACTCTTCCAGATAATTGACCCCGAAGGTTACATGTCGCGCCTCGTCGCGGGTCACCAGGTACACGACATCCTTGAGCACAGGATCGGGAGTGGTCTCGCGGGTGGTATTGAAGGCCGACAGGGCCAGGCCCTCGATCACGATCTGCATGCCGATGAATTTCATGTCCCAGCGCTTATCGGTGAGGATCTTGTCGATGATGCTCTTGAGGTAGGTGTTGATGGGATACATCATGCCAATGCGCTGCTGCAGGTATTTGTTGAATACCTCCACATGGCGCGCTTCGTCGAAGGTCTGGGAAGCGGCATACAACTTCGCGTTGAGGGTGGGGGCACAGGAACACAGCTGCGAGGCCACCAGCAGGGCGCCCTGCTCACCGTGCAGGAACTGCGACAGGCTCCAGGCGTTCATATGCAGCCAGAACTCCTTGCGGGTCTTCTCGTCCATCGCCAGGTAGGGCCCGTATTCGTGCAGGTTCATCATCTCCGGCTGAATGGCCTCCTCGGGCCACGGCCGGTCCCAGTCGATATCCATCTCCGGATCCCAGTTGAGCTGCTTGCCCAGGTCGTAGAGCTTCTTTATCCGATCGTCCTGTATCTGGTAATCCCAGTTATAGGAACCGCTCAGGGGTGTCTGGAATATCTCGGCGATGTGATCGACATCGGCGCTGGTCAGGAGGTCTTCCAGGTCCGGGTTTTCTTTCGGGTAGTCGGCACCGGGAAACTGCTGGATCTTGCGGGGGGCACTGTCGGTCCATTCCACTTTCATGGCTATCACTCCACTGTTATATGTACGTGCTGTCAACTATGGGAGACAGCGGCAAGGGCAACAAGGTAAAGTGTTGTCAATTTAAGGTCATTTGTGGCCAAATAGGCGCATGGTAAAAACCACTACTCCAGCGCAGTATGTCCTGATTCTGATCGACATGGCAGAGAGCCGCGGCTGTGACCGGGAACAACTGTTGGCCGGCACCAGCCTGGCCATATCAGGCATCTCCAATATCGGCGCGAGGGTGAGTGACCGGGATTTCGCCACCCTGGCCGCCAACGCACTGAGCCTGACCGGCGACCCGGCCATCGGGTTGGCCCTGGGACTGCGCCTGAACCTCAGTGCCCATGCAGTACTGGGCCAGGCGTTTATGACCTGCCGCGACCTCGGCCAGGTGATAGACCTGTTCCTCAAGTACTATCACCTGCTGGCGCCGGCCCTCCACCTGGACTACGAGGTGGTGGGGGAGCGCTGCATGCTGACCATGGTGAGCAGTCTTGCCGAAACCCCGCTGGATTTCTCTTACGAACTGATCTGCGGCGCCATGCTTAACACCCTGCAGGGCCTGCTCAACCGCAACGACCTGCAACTGCAGCTGGAAGTACCCTACCCCAGGCCGGCCCACGCCGAGCGCTACTTCGAGGTGTTCGGTCCGAATGTCCGGTTCAACTGCGTGGCCGGGCGCATCGCCTTTCACCGGGACCTGCTGCTCACGCCCCTGCCGTCTTCCAACCCGGCGCTGCGCAGCCTGTATGAGAGCGAGTGTGCGAGGCTGCTGGCAGACCTGGAGGAAGAGCCGTCAGTGGCGGAACAGACCCTGCGCCTGATGCGCAAACTGGAGGGTCAGTACCCACAGATGCCACAGACCGCCAAAATGCTGAATCTCAGCCCCCGCACCTACCGGCGGCGGCTCGAAAGCGAACAGCGCTCTTACCAGGAACTGCTCGACCAGGTGCGGGCCGAGCACGCGACCCGCTATCTGCAGAACACACGCCTGCCACTGTCCAGCATCGCCTACCTGATCGGCTTTAACGATGCATCCAATTTCCGCCGCGCCTATCTCAAGTGGACCGGGCGCTCGCCCTCGGAGGTGCGCCATGGCTAGGGCACTGTCGGTCTACCTTGGCAGGGAAGCGGCCCGGCGCATCAACACACAGGGCTGGTCGGCACACCTGTTCAGCCTGCTGCTGGGTGCCTCGGGAGGGCCCAAGTGGTTTGTGCTGAGCCACCTCGACAGACTTCTGTTCGGTGATTTCCTGCGCGGCGGCGACAGCCGCCTGTCTGTGCTCGGCTCCTCCATCGGTTCCTGGCGCCATGCCTGCCTGGCAATGCCCGATCCTGCGGCGGCGATAGACCGGCTCGAGACCGCCTATCTCAACCAGCACTACGCCAGCAAACCCACCACGGCCGAGGTAAGCCAGGTCAGCCTCGACATACTGCGCGAGGTGCTCGGCGCAGATGGCGCGAAAGCCCTGGTCAATCACCCCCGCTTCGACAGCCACATTGTCACCGCCAGGGGCCGCGGTCCGGCAGCCGCCACCTCCAGTGCACTCCTGGCCACCGGCATGGGCGCGGCGGCACTGGGTAACGCGGTCAGCCGGGGCCTGCTCAATCACCACTTCCAGCGGGTTGTATTCCACTCCGGGGCACAAGCGCGCCCGGGCCTCAGACTGGATGACTTCGACACCCGTTACTGCCACCTCCGGGAGGACAACGTATGCGCTGTGCTGCACGCCAGCGGCGCCATTCCCTTTGTGCTCACCGGCGAACGCGACATCGTCGGCGCGCCCCCGGGCCAGTACTGGGACGGTGGCATTATCGACTACCATTTCGACCTGGGCCAGTACTGCGGGGAAGGCCTGATTCTCTATCCCCACTTCAGCGCCAAGGTCATCCCCGGCTGGTTCGACAAGTTCCTGCCATGGCGCAAGGCGGCGATCAACGACATCGATAAGCTGGTGCTTCTCTGCCCCAGCGAGTCCTTCACCGCCGATCTCCCGTTTGGAAAAATTCCCGACCGCTCGGATTTCAGCCGACTGCCGCACGACGAGCGGGTCAGGTACTGGGAACAGTGTGTGGAGCGCAGCAAGGCGCTGGCGGAGGAGTTTGCCGACCTGCTGCAGTGCAGCGACCCCCTGCGGGGCGCCACGCTGCTGGGATGACCAGGTAGACTATGTCACATGTGTATCGAGGTAGCGCTGCACCTCGCTGCGCAGTATCGGCTCAAACATCGAGGCCAGCAGGCCGAGCCTGACCGACACATCGATCAGGCCGTCGTGAAAGGACATCTCGCCGTTCACACCGGCGCCGGTAATACGCACGGTATCGCCGTCCCAGCGCGAGCGCACACCATGCTCCCGCTCAAGGCTGGCAGCCAGCCCCTTGGCAGCATCCCGCACTTCTTCCTTGGACATGGTGTAGGGCTTGGTCAGCCTGAATCCGGCCATGCGATTCCCTCAGTCAGATGACCAGAGTATAGATTAAGCGCCCCGTTGAAGCACCATCAGCAACCCCCGACCCTTGCCCGCGGTGGTCCGGCGGGGATAGTTGCGCGCAGAGGGCCGCATCAGGCCCGGATAAACTCCCCCGCATACCACTGGAGCATGGCAATTTTTTCTTCCAGGGGCCGGTCCGGCTCCATCTCGTAGACATTGCGAAAGCCGATAATCACATCGGTAACGCCGAGCTCTTCAAGAGCCTCAATACCCTCGCGGGTGAAGGCGTCCTGGCCTGTGGTGAATATCCTGAAGGGCTTGTCGACAGTACCGTACTCTTCGCGCAGTTGCTTAATGCGCTTGATGTAGGCACCCAGCTGCGCCATGTCCGCGCCGGCGCACATCCAGCCGTCGCCCACCCGGGCGGCGCGCTTGAGCGCGGGCTCGGCGTGGCCGCCAATAAGGATGGGTGTGGGCCGGGAGGGTACCGGGCACATTTTGTTTGCCGGCATTTTATGTATTTCGCCGTCGTAGCCGAAAAAGCTGCCGGACTCCAGCCCCCTGAAAATCTCGATCTGCTCATCCAGTCGCTGCCCGCGCTTTTCCCAGGGCACATCACATATCGCAAAATCCTCTTCCCAGGGGCTGATACCCACCCCGAAGATAAAGCGGTTGCCGGACAAAACCTGTATACCCTGCACCTGCTTTGCCACCACAGGCACCTGGCGCACCGCCAGCTTGTAAACAAAGGTGGCAAATTCGATCGTCTCGGTCACGGCGGCCATGGCGGTCACGGCAATCAGGCTTTCTACAAAGGGCACGCTCTCGAGGAACTCGCGGCTGCCGTCCTTGTTGTACGGATAACTGGAACTGGCCTCCTGCGGGTAACAAATGCTGTCTGGCACACTTATTCCCGAGTAGCCGGCCGCTTCAGCGGCCCTCGCAAGAGGCAGGTAATGATCGGGTTCACACATACCCACCTGATAGCTGAATCTCATACACTCTCTCCTGCATCATGACCGATTCGCCCACGGGCACCGCTTCGTACACGCGGTCCCACGCCCGCTACTTTACTTCGTAATCCTGCCCGTTGGTACGCTGGCACGGGCGCAGCAGTTCAGCCATGCAGCCAGCCGGCCACTAATTGGCTTACAATAGCCGCCCATGAAAGACACCGACAACAACAACGAGCAAGCCACAGGCGACCTGGCCCGCCGGTTCCTGTTTGATGAGGCGGATCTGCGCGGCGAAAGCGTCAGGCTGGAAACAAGCTTCCGGGATATGCTGGCCATTCACCAGTACGCCCCGGGGGTAAGCCGGCTGCTGGGTGAATTGCTGGCAGCGGCGGTTCTGCTGAGAAGCACCCTGAAGTTCGAAGGCAAGCTGATACTGCAGGCCCGCTCCGAGGGCCAGATACCCCTGCTGATGGCCGAGTGCAGCAGCGCGGGAGACCTGCGGGGCATCGCCAGAGGTGCCGATCTCGCCACGGCGAACCACTTTGAGCAGTTGCTGGGCCAGGGCTCCCTCACCATCACCATCGATCCACAGGAGGGCCAGCGCTACCAGGGGATAGTCCCACTGGCCGGCGACTCACTGGCCCACAGCCTCGACGCCTATTTCGCCCAGTCAGAGCAACTGGGTACCCGCTTCTGGCTGGCAGCTGACGGGGAGCGGGCCGCGGGCCTGTTGTTACAGCAGCTGCCGGCACAACTGACCCGGGATCCACTGGCCCGGGCACAGCAGTGGGAGCACGCCTGCACCCTGGCCGCCACCATCCGGAATGAGGAACTGCTGGAACTGGAGACAGAGGCGCTCCTGTTCCGCCTCTACCACGAGGATGCCCTGCGCCTGTTCGACCCCTCCCCGGTCAGGTTTCGCTGCAGTTGCTCCAGGGAGCGTACGCTCAGAGCCCTCTCGGCCATCGATCCGGCCGAGCTCGAAGCCCTGCTGCAGGAACTGGGCTGCATCACCATGGACTGCGAGTTTTGCAACCAGCAGTATATTTACAAGCGGGAAGACCTGGGGGACATGCTGGGCCAGGAGCCCTCACAAATTCTGCATTGACCGACACGTTCGGCGACATTCGCCGGAAGTATGCCCATTATATGTCGCAAAAGTTTGCGATTCTGACATAATTGACCCCCCCAAAAGACACAGCTGCGACACTGGACACCCGCGTCCCCGGCGCCCAGGCTGGCGACTCCCATAACAGGACGACTCATGAACCCCGAAACCCAGACTGCCGAGGAGTTTGAAGACCTGACGGCATCCCAACTGGTGGAAGAATCGATCAAGCGCGGCGAAGGCATGCTGGCCGATACAGGAGCGCTGCTGGTCACCACGGGCAAGCGCACGGGCAGATCCCCCGCGGACCGGTTTATCGTCCAGGAGCCGAGCACCGCCGACAGCATCAACTGGGGGCCGGTGAACCGCCCCTTCGACAGCAACAAATTTGATGAACTCTGGGATCGTGTGGAGTCCTACCTGGATACGCGCGACAGCTTTGTATCAGAGCTGCACGTGGGCGAGCACAGCGATCACTATCTCCCCGTGCGGATCACCACAGAAACCGCCTGGCAGGCACTGTTCGGTCGCAACATGTTCATCCGACCAAGGAGCTACAACAGCGGCCGCAAGCCGGAGTGGAACGTACTCAACGTCGCCAGTTTCGTCTGCGAACCGGAGCGGGACGGCACCAATTCAGACGGTGTGGTCATTATCAACTTTGCCCAGCGCAAGGTGCTGCTGGCGGGCATGCGTTACGCCGGTGAAATGAAGAAGGCGATGTTCTCGGTGCAGAACTTCCTGCTGCCGGAAAAGGACGTCATGCCCATGCACTGCAGCGCCAATGTGGGTGAAGCGGGCGATACCACACTGTTTTTCGGTCTGTCCGGCACCGGCAAGACAACCCTTTCCGCCGATCCCGATCGCTACCTGATCGGCGACGACGAGCACGGCTGGACCCGGGGCGCCGTTTTCAACCTCGAGGGCGGGTGCTACGCCAAGACCATTGACCTGAGCCAGCAGAACGAGCCGGTCATCTGGGACGCGATCCGCTTCGGTGCCATTGTCGAGAACGTGGTGCTGGACGAGGCCCGGCAGGCCGATTACTGCGACACCAGCATCACCGAGAACGGACGCTGCTGCTACCCGCTGGAGCACGTGCGAAAGCGCACCGCCAGCAATGCCGGCGGCGAACCCGGCTGTGTCATATTCCTCACCTGCGACGTGTCGGGTGTGTTGCCACCGATAGCCGTACTGTCCAAGGAGGCGGCAGCGTTTCATTTCCTGAGCGGCTACACTGCCAGGGTCGGCTCCACTGAACTCGGCGCCGAAGCGGGGGTGCACCCTACCTTTTCCGCCTGCTTCGGTGCACCTTTCATGCCCCGGCCCGCCGCGGATTACGCCGAGCTGTTGATGAAGCGGATCGATGATTTCGACAGCCGGGTTTACCTGGTCAACACCGGCTGGACCGGTGGCTCAGGTGCTCCCGGCGGCACCGGCACCCGCTTCCCCATCCCCGTCACCCGTGCCGTGGTGGCCGCGGCACAGAGCGGCGAGTTGTCAGACCTGCCCACTCGTCACCTCGACATCCTCAATCTCGACTTCCCCGGCTCGATCCCGGGTGTGGACCAGCGGTATGTTGACCCCCGCGCCAGCTGGGGCGATGTCGCGGCGTACGATGCCCAGGCTGCGAAGCTGGCGGCGCTGTTTCTGGAAAACATCGCCAGATTTGATGTGTCCGCGGCAATCGTCGCCGCCGGACCCCGCAAGCCCTGAACCGACATCTGCCGGGCAGGCTACTGCCCGGGGTCAGGACGGGGCGGCCAGCGGCACAAATTGCCCGTTTTCTAGTATGTTTATTCTAATTAAACTCCGTATTCTCACCCTCGAACTGTTACAGACAACCCTGTAAACATCCTGTCGAGGAATTGAATCATGGCTGCACAAACAAAAGTTGGGACCACTGCCAAGCGCAAGCCCGCCACCAAGCGTAAGCCCGTTGCCAAAAAGGCTGCCGCCAAGCGCAAGCCCGTTGCCAAAAAGGCTGCCAATGAATTTGCAGTGAAGGCGCAGGAAGCCAGCCGCAATGCATTCCTGGCCGGCCTCGGCTTCTACGGCAAGGCCTTTGACCAGGCGCAAGAGCAGTACAAGAGCATCCAGGACCAGATGGAAGACCGTCGCAAGAAGGCTGACAAGCTTTACAAGGAGCTGGTGAAGCGCGGTCAGAAAGTCGAGAAAGACACCCGGGCCGCCATCAAGGATATCGACCTGCCCAAGCTTGAACTGGACAGCCTGACCGATCGCAAGAAGCTGGACAAGCAGCTGAAGAAGGTCAAGTCACGCTTTGCTGAACTGAAAGAAACTGTCGGTTTGAAGTCTGCCGCTTAAGCGGATCCCATCCAGGACCACTTATCCCCGCCAAGGGGAACTTTTGGGGCCACATTGTGGCCCCTTTTTTTTGTCCGGTAATCTGGTTTAATGGTTGGCCCTGCGTGGCGACATCACTGACCGCGGGCATCCTGAGGACCAACAGTATGAGCGATGAAAAGAACAAGGTGACAGACAAGGCCAGTGAGATAGCAAAGAATATCTGGCTTGCGGGTGTGGGCGCCTACGGCAAGGCCGTGGACGAGGCCCAGGGACGGCTGGAGCGGGCGATGGAACCCCCCAAGTTGTTCCGGGACCTGGTAAAAGCCGGCAGTGCCCTGGAGGAAGACGCCCGCAGTGCGCTGGAAGCAAGCGCCGCGGCCAAGAGCTCGGTAGAGCAGCGCATCAACCGTGTAAGGGAGAATTTCCATATGCAGCGCCCCGCCCGGATCGAGGATATCGCCGCCCTGCAGAAGAAGGTGGACTCGCTCAGCCGCAAGGTCGACAAACTGGCGAAAGCCCTGGCGGCGCAGGGTCTTGGCGACAAACCCCCGGCCAGGGGAGCCACCGCAGCGCGCAAGGCAGTGAAGGCCAAATCAGCGGCCAAAAAACCCCGCAAGAAAGCGGCAACAGGGAGACGCAAAAGCACCTGATAACCGCGTTTCATGAAAACGAGGGACCGTATTCTCGAAACCAGCCTGGCCCTGTTCAATGGGGAGGGTGAGGCGCACACCACCACCATTGATATTGCCAATGAGATGGACATCAGTCCCGGCAACCTCTACTACCATTTCAAGGGCAAGGACCAGATCATCGCCGAGCTTTTCCAGCAATACGAGCTGGCGCTGGGCAGTACCCTGACGGCGCCAATCGAACAACCGCTGGGCGCCGAAAAAGGCCAGGTGGAGGACAACTGGTACTATCTCTATGTAGTGATGGAAGAGATGTACCAGTACCGTTTCCTTTACTACAACCTGGATGACATCCTGCAACGCTACCCGGACATCAGGAAGAGCTTCAAACGGCTCATCCAGCTCAAACGGGCTGCGCTGTTTGCGATCTGCCAGAGCCTGCTGCAACAGGAGGTCATCGCCGCCCGCGACCAGCAACTGCTGGGCCTGGTCGACAACATGACCCTCACGCTGACATTCTGGTTCAATTACGATCAACTGCTGCACGATGACAGGGCTCCGGAGATCACCATTCACCAGGGGGTGCTGCAACTGTTGACCATGGTGGCCCCCTACCTGGGAGACAATGAACTCAGTTTCTACCGGGATTGCGAGGGCATCTATACCACCTTGCTGCAACAGGCGGAGTAATCGGGCACTACCGGGGACCCAGCAGGATAACGTCGGCCCCGACAATTTCCAGCGGCGTTCGCTGCTGCCGCGCCCACCACTGCCAGGTCTGTGCGCTGAAAAAACACACATGGGTTGGGTCATTCTTGTAATGCCAGCTTGCAAACGCGGCCTGGTCACGCACCAGCTTGGTCATCAGCCCCAGCCAGCCGCCGGGCTCCAGCAGCGCCCACAGGCGTGCGAGCTCGGCGCCCGGCCGATGCAGGTGCTCGACCACCTCGGTGGCACAGATGAAATCGTAGGGACCCCGCAGAACATCTGGATCCGGCCTGTAGAAGCTGTCGTATAGCGCCACCGAATATCCCGCCTCCCCCAACATACAGGCCAGCGCCGGGGCGGGGCCGCAGCCAAAGTCGAGGCCGCGGGCGCCGGGGGCCAGCCGGGTCGCCAGCGGTAACGCCAGTCTGGACAGAAATTTACGATAGCCTTCGTCTTCTACCCGGTTTTGGTGCAGGTCGTATTCCGCCCGCTCAGCCTCCCGGGACAGGTGATATGCCGGCGGCACGAACACCAGTGCACAGTCGCCACAGCGCAGGTAGGGACGGCGGCGGTCCTCGTGGAATTGCACGATTTCCCGCCCCGCGCACAAGGGGCAATGCATCGCCTCGCTCATCTGCTATTATTCCCCATCACCCCACCATCCATACACCCAGGAGCGTAACATGACCATCAAGGCCGGCGACAAGATCCCCAAAAGCACATTGAAAATCATGGGCGAAAAAGGCCCCACCGATATCAGCACCGACGAGATATTTGCCGGCAAGAAAGTGTTGCTGTTTGCCGTTCCCGGGGCCTTCACGCCCGGCTGCAGCGTCACTCACCTGCCCGGCTACGTGGTCAACGCGGACAAGATAAAGGCGAAGGGTGTCGACACCATCGCCTGCATGTCAGTGAATGACGCCTTTGTCATGGGTGCATGGGGCCAGGCCCAGAACGCGGAAGAGTTGCTGATGCTGGCGGACGGTAACGGTGAATTTACCGCCGCCCTCGGCCTGGAACTCGACGGCAGAGGCTTCGGTCTCGGCACCCGCAGCCAGCGTTTCGCCATGGTTGTCGAGGACGGCACCGTTACCCACCTTAATGTGGAGCCCGGCGCCGGGGTGGACGTCAGTTCCGCCGAGACCATGATGGCCCTGTTGTAGGACTGCCCCGCCCTGGCCTGACAGCGAGCCCCGCCCGCCGGCGGGGCTCAGGCGAGCGTCAGGTAACAGACACTGCTGATAACCGCGGCTCCCAGCAAATTCAGCAAGATACCCTCTCGGGCCATACGCGCAATCGTAATCTGGCCACTGCCAAACACTACCGAATTGGGCGCGGTCGCAACAGGCAGCATAAAAGCACAGCTCGCGCTCATGGCAGCGGGCACCATGATCAGCTCGGGTTTGATACCCGCGGCCAGGGCAGTGGCTGCCAGTACCGGCATCAGCAGGGTCGTGCTCGCCGTATTGGAGGTGGTTTCTGTCATCAGGCTGACCGCCAGGCAAATAATCAGTAGCATTGCGAATGTCGGTATGGAGGTCAGGTCCGACAACCACTGCCCCATCAACTCACTCAGTCCCGAATTGACAAAGCCCGCAGCCAGGCAGATGCCCCCCGAGAACAGCAGGAGCACCCCCCAGGGAATGGTGCTGGCCCGCTCCCAGGTCAACAGCCGCTGCCCCTTGCCATCCGGTACCAGGAACATCACCACAACCGCCAGCAGGGCTACCGAGGCATCGTTGGCATGGGGCAGCCCCAGCCAGGAAGACCAGCCCCCAAAAGGCTCTGAACGGGTTATCCAGGCCAGTGCCGTTAGCGCAAAAACGGCCATAACCCGCCGTTCCTCCGTGCGCCAGGGGCCCACCTCAGGCAGCGCCACCGCAATGGCGCCACGCAGATTGCGGGTGAGCACTAACGCCATGGCCGGCACCATCAGCACAACTACCGGCAGCGCCCAGCCCATCCACTGGGTGAAACTGATCGACTGGCCTGTCGTCTGCTCATATACCTGCATGAAAATCAGATTTGGCGGTGTGCCGATGGGTGTGCCCAACCCGCCGACGCTGGCGGCGTAGGCGATGCCCAGCAACAGGGGTGTTGCCAGCTCAGCCCTGTGTTCGGTGGCATCGAGCACCGCCAGTACCACCGGCAGCAGCATCAGGGTGGTGGCGGTATTGGAGATCCACATGCTCAACAGGGCCGAGGCGGCCATAAACCCCAGCACCAGGCGTCGCCCGCTGCTGGCGCCGAAGAGGCGCACCATACCCATGGCAACCCGCCGATGGGCGCCGGAGTGCTCCATCGCCTTGGACAGCAGGAAACCGCCCAGTAGCAGCAGTATCAGGGGCGAGCCGTAGGCCTGCCCGACTTCCGCGGGCGTCAGCACCCCCAGCAGCGGTAATACCGCCAGGGGCAGCAGCGATGTTACCGGAATGGGGACGGGCTCAAACACCCACCAAAGCACACACACGGTGGCGACAAAACCCACCACGGCGGTATCGTTGCCGTGACCGGCCGCGGTCAGGCTGGCGGCCACCGCTGCCGCCGCCAACGGCCCCGCCCAAAGGGCTAACTCACGCACTGACGGCATCTTTTGGGTCCCCTTCCGATTGTCGACCGCCCGGTTTACGGCAAAGTCTTTTATGGGTGTATCCTGTCCCAGCCGCCGGGCACTGTAAACCCCGGTACGCTCTCCCTGCCAGCGCAAGCATGCCCACGCCGGTATGCCCACGCTGGTATGCCCACGCTGGTATGCCCACCTCCAGACTAGAGTGCGCCAGGCATAAGGATTACACTGGCCGCCATTATGAAGGATCTTCCATCCACATTGATTGATCGTTTCGCGCGGCGCGTGGACTATGTGCGCCTGTCGGTAACGGATCGCTGTGATTTTCGCTGTGTGTACTGCATGGCGGAGACAATGACATTCGTGCCCAAGCCCCAGGTGTTGACGCTGGAGGAGCATTTTCAGGTGGCGCAGGCATTCACCGAGCTTGGCGTCAGCAAAATACGCCTCACCGGTGGCGAACCCCTCATCCGTTCCAACATACTTACCCTGGTAAAACGCCTCGGCCAACTGCCCGGACTGGATCAGCTGGTTCTTACCACCAACGGCTCCCAGTTACAGCGGATGGCAAAACAGTTGCGCGATTGCGGGGTAAGTCGCATCAACATCAGTCTGGACAGCCTGCAGCCGCGCCGTTTCCGCCAGCTCACCCGCCATGGCAACCTTGACCAGGTACTGGCAGGCATCGACACGGCCATCGCCTGCGGCTTCGAGCGGATCAAAATCAATGCGGTGATTCTCAAGGGGCGCAACGAGGATGAGGTACTGGACCTGGTTGATTTCGCCTACAACCGGGGTATCGATATCGCTTTTATCGAGGAGATGCCGCTGGGGCACATAGTGGAGCATGACCGCTCGCTCAGTTTCTGCAGCAGCGCGGAGCTGCGCACCGCAATCGGCCGGCGCTACAGTATGCACTCCCTGGGCGACCCCACCGGCAGCGATGGCCCGGCCCGCTATTACAGCCTGCCGGGCAGCGACTCCCGCCTTGGCTTCATATCGCCCCACAGTGAAAACTTCTGCCACCTGTGCAATCGGGTCCGGGTAACGGCAGAGGGCCGCCTGCTGCTGTGCCTGGGTAATGAGCATTCGGTAGACCTGCGCGCAGTACTTCGCCAACCCGGTTTCACGCCGGCAAGCCTGCAGGCCGCCATCGTCGGGGCCATGGCACTGAAGCCGGAGCGCCACCATTTCGACAATCATGGTGAACCACAAATCGTTCGTTTCATGAATGCCACCGGGGGCTAGGGCCGTGCATAGCCCCAACTAACCCCGGGGCGGCACGAACATGTACAATAGCCTGCCGCCAAACGAGGTACCCCGGTGCAAATAGACAATTTCCCCCAACTGGCTTCCGTCCAGGCGATCGAACAGGGTTTCGAATCTTTCGGCTATATCTGCAGCACAAAAATAGCGACTGCTGTATTCCTGGCATTCCAGTTACGCAAACCGATCCTGGTGGAAGGCCCACCGGGGGTAGGCAAGACCGAACTGGCAAAAACCACCGCGCTGCTGCTCGATCTCCCGCTTATTCGCCTGCAGTGCTACGAGGGGCTGGATGAGGCCAAGGCACTGTACGAGTGGAAGTACGGCAAGCAGCTCCTGTACACCCAGGTGCTCAAGGAGAAACTGGGGGACCTCCTCAAGGGGGCCAAGGGTCTGGCGGAATCGGTTGAGCGCCTGCACCAGTTTGGCGATATTTTCTATTCGGAAGACTTTCTCGAACCCAGACCTCTGCTCAAGGCCATGCAGCAGGAGCGCGGCGCCATACTGCTGATAGACGAGATCGACAAATCGGACTACGAGTTCGAGTCGCTGCTGCTGGAGATCCTGTCCGATTACCAGATATCGATTCCCGAAATCGGCACCATCAAGGCCCGCACCTCGCCCATGGTGTTTCTGACCAGTAACAACACCCGGGATATCTCCGACGCACTCAAGAGGCGCTGCCTGCACCTTTATATCCCGTTTCCAACGGTGGAACTGGAAGAGCGTATCGTGCGCAGCCGGGTACCGAACGTGGACGCACAACTGCGCCACCAGCTGGTCGAGTTTGTGCATTCCCTGCGCCAGCTGGACCTGAAGAAATCTCCCGCCATATCCGAGACTATCGACTGGGCCCGCAGCCTGCTGCTGCTGCACGCCGGCCAGCTCGATGAGGAGCTGGTGAGAAGCACCCTGAACGTCCTGCTCAAATTCGAGGACGATATCGAAGCCGCTGACGCCGAGTTGCGCGCCCTGCTGCGCCAGAGCTGACGACGCGAGCCTGACATGCAATCAAACCTCGTCAGCTTCATCCAGGTACTGCGCACACATGATGTAAGGGTGTCGCCGGCAGAGACACTGGATGCGATGACGGTGGCGACGACCCTGGGCTACGCGGACCGCAATCTGCTGCGCGATGGCCTGGCGATGACACTGGCCAAAACACCCGAAGAGGAGGCTGTTTTTCTCACCTGCTTCGACCGTTACTTCTACCAGCGCCTGGCGGATTTTTCCCGGCCGGAGAGCAGCGGTGAAGAGCGCCCCGACAGCGCAACGCCACCCGGAGAGCTGAGCGACGACCCGGCAGGTCAGCGCGATGACAGCGGCGAGATTTCCCCGCTGGCGGCGGCCGCGGCCGACAACGCCAGCATAGGTGCACTGCTGGAATCACCGCTTATGCAAAGCCTGGCGGGCAACGACCGCAATGAACTGACTGTCGCCATCGGCCGCGCGGCTGAACGGGTCGGCTTGCGCCAGATACAACTGTTCACGCAGAAAGGCCAGTTTACCCGCAAGATTCTCGACGAGATGGGCGAGGAGCAGCTGCGTGCCGGGGTGATAGAGCTGGAAAGGCAGGAGAATCCGGCACTGGTTGAGCTGCAGCGCTACCGGGACATTCTGCGTGAGGAGGTGCGAGCCTACGTCGAGCGGGAATACCTGCTGCACGCGGACGGCAAAACCAGGCAGTTCATGGACGAGGTATTGAGCAAAACCCGCCTCAACAATATCGAGCACATGTACCTTCACAAGGTGCACGAACTGGTGCGCAAGATGGCCAAAAAGCTGGCCAGCAGACACTCCCGCAAGCGCCGGCAAGTCAAGCGTGGCCAACTGAACATGGCCAAAACCATCCGCAAGGGCATCGCCAATGACGGCGTGATGTTCAACACCTACTGGCGCCAGACCCGCAAGGAAAAGCCGCAAATACTGGCCGTCTGCGATGTCAGCGGCTCTGTTGCCGCCTACGCCAAGTTCCTGCTGCTGTTCCTGTACAGCCTGCAGGACATATTGCCCAAGGTGCGCAGCTTCGCTTTTTCCAGCCACCTGGGGGAGGTCAGCAGTTATTTCGATGATTACCCTGTGGAAAAGGCCATTGAGCTGGTCAACCGGAAGTACGGCGGCGCCACAGACTACGGCAGCAGCCTGAAGGATTTCGCCAGCCTGGCGCTGGATGACATCAACAGCAACACCACCGTCATCATGCTGGGCGACGCACGCAACAACAACGGCGACCCCAGGCTGGACATCATGCAGAGTATCTACCAGCGGTCAAAGCAGGTGATCTGGTTGAATCCCGAATCCCGCCGGGCCTGGGGCAGCGGCGACTCGGAAATGCTGCGTTACCAGAGTGCCTGTCATTTCAGCGCCGAATGCAATAACCTTAAGCAACTGGAACGCATCGTCGACCAACTTCTGAAGAGCACTGGCTAGGCCCTTTCCCATGAACTATCACTGCAAAGACTGCAGCTACCGCGGAAACTCAAGTGGTCAGGACGGCAGCTGTCCGGCCTGTGGGTCTTTTAAACTGGGCAGGATATCCAGGCAGGATGACGAGAAACCAAAAGCGGGCAAGCTGCGGCTTACCCTGCTGGTCGGTCTTTGGGTTTACCTGATCGGCCTGATCATCTGGAAGCTGAACCACTGAAACTGACGGCCGAACATTTTCCGCTTCCCTGTTCACTGCGTGACCTGGTGTTGCAACGCTATGGTCAGCCGGCATCGACAGCGGTGGATATGGAGCCGATGGAGCTGTCGGAACTGATCGGCTACCTGTGCAGCGTGGACCACCTCGAGCTGGATCCGCTGGAGTCGGTCAGGACCCAGACCGACGCTATCGGCGACCCCGCCCTGCCAGCAGCAGAGCATGCGGCGGTGCTGCGCTGGCTGGGGGCCGCCTTCGCTCACTGGGAAACAGATTTCCCTCTGGAAGAGCCCCTGCGATCAGAGCTGCGGCGCCTCAAGCCCCTGGCCGCAAAGCTGTCGATCACCGACCCGGACTTCCTGGTGGCCGGACGCCACCCACTGCACCAGATACTGGACAATCTGCAGCTGGCCGCGGTGGGCTGGCAGCAGAGGCTCGGCAGGATAGGTGAACCCCTGCGCAAGCAGTTGTTCGCCGCGGTCGAAGACGCGATCGCCTGTATCGATGGGGACGACGCCGGGCTCGCCACGCTCTGTGCCCAGGTGGCGGCGGCTACGCAGCGGGACCTGGCGCGCGCGGATCGAATGGCACAGCGCACCATCGAAACCGAGCAGGGCCAGGCCAGGACCGCCGAGGCAAAGCGGGTCGCCGCAGCCATGATCAACACTGCACTGGAGCAATTCAGGGTTCCCCCCGGTACAGGCGAATTCCTCAAGGGGCCGTGGTACGAGAGCGCCCAGCTGGTCCTGTTAAAATTTGGCGCGGAATCGGAACAGTGGCACCGAATGAGCGAGACGACCCGAACCCTGCTGGACTCCCTCCAGCCCATTACACAGGAAGATGCGCCCGAGCGACGCCAGCAGCTGTTCGAGACTGTGGCCCGGCTGCCCAGGGAACTCAAGCGCTGGCTGTTGAGCCTGCAACACCTCAGCGAAGCCGTCGAGGAGGCGTTGGGCACGGTGGAATTCACCCATATGCAGATCCTGCGCATGCGACCACTGGAGCTGGAGCTGGCCGACCCGATCCCGGTCACCACAGCCGAGACTGTCGACACAAGCCATGGCTCCCTGGAGTCGATCGCAACGGGCCAGTGGTTCTGCGTGGAAAAGGATGAGGGTCATCCACTGCGGGTACACCTGGTGTCGCGTGCAGAAAGCGCCGGCGAATTACTCTTCGCCAACCAGGCGGGTATCAGGGTGTTCAAGCAGAGTTTCGAGGAGTTCGTGGGGCTGCTCGAGCGCGGCAGGGTAGCAACGCTCGACAGCGGTGCCAGTTTCAGTCGCTCGCTGGCATGGGCGGCCGGCATAGAGAGTACCGCAGGGCTGGACACCCTGCTTGGTGCGGCAGTGGTACAGGCCAGGCAGGCTGAAGAAGAGCGGCAGCGCCTGGAGCAGGCGCAACGGCAGCAGGAGCAGGAGCAGGCTGAGCGCCTTGAGCGCGAGCAGCGACAGGCCGAGGAACAGCGACTGCAAAACGAGGAAGCTGCCAGGCGGGAAACCGAACGGGAACAGAACCTGGAGGAAGCAGAGCGGCAGCAGCAGGAGCAGCGCGAAGCCCAGAAGTTACAGCGGGAATGGGACGATGCCCTGCGGCGCAAACAGGAGCGGGAGGCGGCACAGGTACCGCCAGCGCCCGGGCATGAGCCGCGCGCATACGCCGCGCCGGTGGCCGGTCGGGACAATCGCGAGTCAGGCGGTGTCGCGGGGGAGGCTGACAGGGAGCCCCAATCCGGCGGCGCTACTGCCACAGCCGCAGTCAATCTGCCAATGGGTACCTGGCTGGGCTTCCACGACGGCGATACCCCGCTGCTGGCGAAACTGGCGGTACACGACCGCGAGCAGAATAACTATATCTTTGTTAACCGCAGTGGTATCAAAATGCGGCAGCTCAACAGTTCAGAGCTGGTAGCACTGATGGAAAGTGGGCTGGTGGACGTACTGGAATCCAGGTCCAGCTTCAGGGACGAAATCACCAGGGTGAAAGCGAAATCAGACGACTAGTGCCCGGCCCGGTGTGTCGCAAGATTTCAGGGCCTGCATAACGCTTCACGGGAAGAGGACAGCCATCCATGGCAGAAGAACAGCGTCGGCATTTGCGACTTCCCGTAGAGAGTACGGTGTTTATTGAACTGGTGTCACCCGGCGTCGGCCGCGCCACTTCCGGCAGCGTCGCGGTCTGCAAAACCCTGGATGTGTCCCGGGGCGGCCTCCGTGTCAGCCTGGAATATGAACTGGTGGTGGGGGCGATACTGCAAATAGGTGTCGAACTGCCGCAGCGACAGGAGACGTTGTATCTTGCCGGCGAGGTGAGGTGGTGCCTGGCAAACCAGGCGCCAGAAACGGGATGGTCCGCCGGGTTTGCGCTATTGAATGCGGGCGACTCCGATATAGACAGCTGGATTTCGCTGCTGGTCGACATGGAGCACTGAGCACCGCCGCGTATCAGCTCAAAAAGCCGCCATCCCCTTCATCCTCAAGATCCGCCAGGCTCAGTCCACCACTGGGGCTGGGGGCTGCAGCCGTCGAACCGTCCTCCTTGGCAAACTTGATTTTGAGACGTACGTTGTTGGCAGAGTCGGAGTTGCGCACCGCCTCCTCTTCCGATATGAGACCCTCCTGATACAGCTCGAACAGCGCCGTATCGAACGTCTTCATGCCAATATTTTCCGACTTTCGCATCACCTCTTTAACCCCGTCGATTTCACCGCGCAGGATGAGATCAGCGATAAGCGGTGTACCCAGCAGCACCTCGATGGCGGCGCAGCGCTTGCCGTCGACGGTGGGAATCAGGCGCTGTGAAACAAAGGCCTGGATATTCAGTGACAGGTCCATCAGCAGTTGTTGACGACGATCTTCAGGGAAAAAGTTGATGATCCTGTCCAGCGCCTGGTTGGCGTTGTTGGCGTGCAGGGTGGAGATACACAGGTGGCCGGTTTCGGCAAAGGAAATGGCGTGTTCCATGGTTTCCCGATCGCGGATCTCGCCGATGAGAATCACATCCGGCGCCTGGCGCAGGGTGTTCTTCAGCGCATTGTGCCAGCTGCGGGTGTCCACCCCCACCTCGCGCTGGTTGACGATGGATTTCTTGTGGTTATGCACGTATTCCACCGGGTCCTCGATGGTCACGATATGACCGCTGCTGTTGCTGTTGCGGTAATCGATCAGCGCCGCCAGCGATGTGGATTTGCCCGATCCGGTGGCCCCCACGAACAACACCAGGCCGCGCTTGCGCATCATCACATCCGTGAGGATGGGCGGCAGGCGCAGTGACTGCCAGCTGGGAATATCGGCCACGATATTACGGGCCACGATGCCTACCTCATTGCGCTGCACAAAGATGTTGACCCGGAACCGGCCGTAGCCCGAAATCGAGGTTGCCAGGTTCATCTCCAGCTCCTGCTCGAATTCGGCCTGCTGGGTGGCATCCATGATCTCGTAGGCAATCTCCTTGATCTCACCCGGCTGCATGATTTCACTGGCAATCGGCTTTAGCTGGCCCTGGAACTTGGCGCAAGGCGGCGCGCCGGTACTCAGATAGAGGTCGGACCCTCCCTCCGTCGCCAGGATTTTCAGCCATTCGGAAATTCTCAAAACACGTCCCCCGCTATTGGCAGCGTGTTGTTGCACACCGCATTTCTAATGTTGTCAGCTAATTCTGCTGCTGTCGCGGCGCCTGACGGCCATGCCGCCCGCGCAAGCTGTTTCCCGCGCCCCGCGTACTTTAGCATCTTGTCGCTGGCGGACAAATGCCCTGGTCGCCCCACGGTAGCCACTTAACATCCGTGGCCATATACTTCGGTTACCTGCCGTCAACCCAGATTGAACCGATGGAAAATGAACGCCCTACCCCGCTGATCCAGGATACCGAAGCCACCCGCAGCAAACTGGAGTCCTGGCTGTCCGACCAGCGGGGCAGCCCGGTGCACATCCCCGCGCTGACCATACCTGAGTCCAGTGGCATGTCCAACGTTACCCTGCTGTTTGAGGCGCAATGGCAGGAGGCGGGTGCCACCCGCACGGAAGCCTGCGTTGGCCGCCTGCAGCCTGAAGTGGCGCGCCCGGTGTTCCCGGCCTATGACCTGGGCCTGCAGTACGAAGTGATGGCCAGTATCGGCCGCAACAGCACTATCCCGGTGCCCGAACTGCGCGGCCTGGAACTGGACCGGTCACTGCTGGGCGTGCAGTTCTATATCATGAAGCGCACCCCCGGCAGGATCCCCCCGGATATGCCGCCCTACAACATGGATGGCTGGATGGTGCACGAGACCAGCGAAGCGCAGCGGGCGGACATGTGGCGCGCGGCAGTGGAAACCATGGCACAACTGCACGGACTGGATCACCGGACCCTGGGCTTCGGGCACCTGGAAGTGCCCGGCAGCACACCGCTGCAGCAGCAACTGGCGTACTGGCAGTCCTACCTGGACTGGGCACTCGAGGGCGCCGGCCACACTATTTGCCAGGCCGCCCTGGACTGGCTGGACGCCAACCAGCCGCGCGATGAGCCCACGGTCCTGTGCTGGGGGGATTCGCGCCTGGGCAACATCATTTTCAGGGAATCCCTGGACGGTATAGCTGCCGTACTGGACTGGGAAATGGCCGTGCTGGGCAATCCGGTCCAGGACCTGGCCTGGTTCAACTACCTCGACGCCACGTTCTCGGAGGGTCTGGGCATCCCGAGGCTGGCGGGGCTACCCGGCTATGATGAAACCGTTGAGCAATGGGTGCGGGCGACGGGCTTCTCCGCTCGCGATTACGATTACTACCTCATCTTCGCCGGGATGCGCTATGCCCTGCTCCTGTCCAGAATCATGCTGGCAACCGGCCAGACAGGGCAGGTACAGGAGAACTTCGCCTGCCAGCTGCTGCAAAAGTACATGGAACGGCTCACCTGACGGGGGGTCGGCGGCCATGCCCGCGCGCCTGTACTCTGCCCGGCGGTATATATACACTTGGCCGCCACTGCTTCGGGGTGGCCAACATTCACACCCCGCACAACCCTGGCCTGCGCGCAAACGGGCCCCGCCACACGGTTTAGGAAAAGGAGCTTCGCTTGGCCTCCCAATTAGACACGCAACTGCAGGAACTGGCGGAAGCAGAATCCCTTGCCATGCTCCGGGCCATCAGCAGGGGAATCGAAAAGGAAAGCCTGCGCATCACCCCTGAGGGCAGACTTGCCCAGACCCCGCATCCCGCCGGACTCGGCTCGGCCCTGACCCACGCGTCCATCACCACCGACTATTCCGAGGCACTGCTGGAGTTCATCACGCCGGTGAGCACCGACATCGAGGAGAGCCTGCAAACCCTTGAAAATATCCACAGCTTCGCCTACCGGGAACTGGGCGACGACATGTTGTGGAGCGCAAGCATGCCCTGCATTATGACCGGCGACGACGGTATACCGGTCGCGCATTACGGCAGCTCCAACGTGGCGCACATGAAAACCGTATACAGGCTCGGGCTGGGACACCGGTACGGCCGCCTGATGCAGGCTATCGCCGGCATCCATTACAACTTCTCCATGCCCCAGGCCTACTGGGAACGGGCCTGGCAAAAAGCGGGCAGCCCCGGCGACCTCACCGATTACATCAGCACCCGTTACCTCGACCTGATCCGCAACTTCCGCCGCCATTCCTGGCTGCTCATTTACCTGTTTGGTGCCTCACCGGCGGTCTGCGCCAGTTTTCTGCGCGGCCGCGACAACCCCGGGCTGGTGCCCTTCGACGAACAGGGCCGCAGCCTCCACCTGCCGCACGGCACGGCCCTGCGGATGGGCGATCTGGGTTACAACAGTGCCGCCCAGAAAAGCCTGAACGTCTGCTACAACTGCCTCGACAACTATGTGGAAACCCTGCGTCGCGCAATCCTGAGCCCTCACCCGGACTATCACGATATCCCCCGGGGCCAGCACGGGGACTACCAGCAGCTGAGCGACAGCCTCCTGCAGATCGAGAACGAGTTTTACAGCCCGATCCGCCCCAAGCGCGTCACCCGCCCCGGTGAAACCCCCCTGACCGCGCTGCACGGGCGCGGTATCGAGTACATCGAGGTGCGCTGTGTAGACGTCAGTCCGTTTTCACCGGTGGGCATCGACGCCGGGCAGATGCGCTTTCTCGACACCTTTCTACTTTACTGCCTGTTGGAGGAAAGCCCGCCCTGCAACGATGCGGAGCAGGCCTCCCAGGCGGCCAATCTCGAGGCCGTGGTCAATCGCGGCCGGATGCCCGGCCTGTTGCTGCAATCTGCCGGCGGGGAAAAACCACTGAAAGACTGTGCTGATGAGCTGTTTACAGGTCTTGCGCGGGTTGCCGACCTGCTCGACCTGGCGAACGACTCCACCCTGCACAATGCCAGCCTGCAACAGCAGGCAGCTGCCGTCGCCGACCCTGAACTGACACCTTCGGCCCGGATACTGCGGGAAATGCGCGAGAAGGAGCTGCCGTTTTTCCGCCTGACCATGGACTATAGCCAGCGTTGGGCACGCCATTTTCGCGAGCGCCAGCTCAGTCCCGCGCAACAGGCTGCATTCGAGGAGGAGACCCGCAGGTCGATCGAGATGCAGAGGGAGATCGAGCAGAGCGACAACGTCAGTTTCGAACAGTACCTGGACAATTACTTTGCCCAGTACCGCGCGCTCTAGTGTAGCTGGCATGCGCCGCAGCAGCTCGGGACCCGGGGGCCATTGAATTTCCTTGCCCACTTCCACCTGGCCTGGCCCGACGCAGGCCTGGTAGCCGGGGGGCTTGAGGGCGACTATTACAAGGGGCCGTTGCGCGGCGAGCTGCCCACAGAGATCGAACGCGGTGTGCGCCTGCACCGCGCCATAGATGCCTACACCGACAGCCACCCGGTGGTCGCGCAGTTGCGCCGGGATTTCCCGCCGGACCTGCGTCGCTATGCAGGTATTCTGATCGACCTGAGTTTCGACCACTTTCTGAGCAAATACTGGGCGAACTACAGCGAACTGCCTCTGCAGACCTTCAATGCCGGGGTTTACCGCGCCCTCCTGAGCCAGGAACACGCCCTCAGCGACGGCTCGCGCCGGATGCTGGCGCGCATGCTGGAGTACGATATCCTTGGCCTGTACCTGGACTGGGAGACGGTGCCCGCCAGCGCCGGGCGCATCGGCGAGCGCTTGCGCCGCCGCAATCCCCTGAGCGATGTGGGCCCGCAGCTCACGCCGGCCCGGGATATGCTGGAGCGGGCCTTCCTGGCTTTCTATCCCGAATTGCAGGCCTTCAGCGCGCTACAGGAAGAGTCCCTGCAGGCAAGCGACAGACATGACGTCGCCCGGTGAATATTGCACTCGACGGCAAAAGGCCCTAACTTAGCCACCCCGACCGGGCTATACCGGGCAATACAGGAAAACCTGACCGATGCTTCAAACCCTGTCACCGCGACTGGTATTTGCCGGCCTGGCCATTACGGCCCTGGCCGCCATGCTGTTTGCGCGCTTATACCTGGAAGAATTCCTGGGGCTCGCACCCTGCCCGTTGTGTATGACACAGCGCTTCTTCGTGGTGCTCTGGGGCGGCATCGCACTGCTGGCCGCACTCCACAACCCCGCCACCACAGGGCGACGGGTCTACGCGGGCTTGTGCTCCCTGGCAGCCATTGCCGGCGGCGCGGTGGCTGTAAGGCATGTCTGGCTGCAACACCTGCCGCCGGACCAGGTGCCGGCCTGCGGCCCCAGCCTGGAATACATGCTGGAAACACTGCCCTTCAGTGAGACCCTGAGCATGGTAATGATGGGCGATGGTAACTGCGCCGAAACCATGTGGACATTTCTCGGCCTCAGCATTCCCGAGCAGACCCTCATCATGGCCAGCGGCGTGACCCTGGTATGCCTGTGGCAGCTGTTTCGCAAATACCCCTGAACTGGCGTCCCGTTTGCGAACGACCTTGCCGAGTCCCCGCCGGCAATCATATAGTTACCAGCTCTGGAGCTGATAACCAACAGCAGGAAGCACACTATGCCGCACAGGAAAAGTAACCCGAGCCAACAGTTTGCTGCGGTGGAGGAATTGCTTACCCGCTGGCTGAAAGAGCGACGCGAATTACTTGGCAAGTACACCGAGATAGCCGTGACGCTGGACAGCGCCCCGGAACCGGCAAAACTCAACCAACGGCAGCAGGCCCTGTGTGCTGTGCTGGTCGACTATGTATCGGCGGGCCACTTTGAGGTATTCCATGAATTGCTGAACGAAGCGGAGAGCTTTGCAGACGGCAGCATAGCCCTGGCCCAACAACTGATGCCGGCCATCGGGGATACCACCGAGGTCATTCTGGCTTACGAGGAAAAGTACGGGAGCGGTGACGCTTATCCGGATACCCTGCAACGGGACCTGTCGTCCCTGGGTGAGGTTCTGGAGACCCGGTTTGTGGCGGAAGACCGGCTTATCGCCGGCCTTCACAACAAACATCGGCACCTGGTGGAGAACCAGGTGCCGCAGCCGACCTAGCCTTCCTTGGCAGGTGCTTCGGCCGCTTCTGCCTGGCTGGGTATGGAGATCAGCTCGACATCGAAAACAAGCGCCGAGTTGGGCCCTATCGCCTGCCCCGCACCACCGGCGCCGTAGCCCAGATCGGGCGGAATCACCAGCTTGTACTTTGAACCCATGGGCATCAACTGCAGTGCTTCGGTCCAGCCGGGGATTACCTGGCCAACACCAAATGTAACGGTTTCACCGCGGGCGTAAGACGAATCGAATTCGGTGCCGTCTGGCAGCGTGCCGCGATAATGCACCTCAACGGTGTCTTCCGGGCCAGGCTTCGGACCATCACCGGCTTCGACAACCTCGTACTGCAAGCCGGAGTCGGTGGTAACCACACCCTCGCGAGCGGCATTTTCCGCCAGGAATGCAGTGGCAATGGCCATATTCTTCTCTGCCAGCTGGGCCTGGACAGCCTGCTGTTCAGCAGCGGCTTTTTCCTGGTACGCCTGCATCTCGGAGTTGATTTCCTCCTCGGTCAGGCGGGGCTCTGCGCCGGTCATCGCATCGCGCATGCCAGCTGCGAACGCATCAACGTCCATGGGCACGGCATCGGCTTTCATACGGGTGCCGAGGGTAAGCGCTATACCGTAGCTCAGGCGCTGCTCGGTGGTTTCCAGCTGAACACCGGCCGGTGCCGTGGGCGCAGCCGCGGCAGGTTTGTCGGTTTCGGCTGTTTGTTGATTACAGGCTTGCAGTGCGACCAGGCCGACCAGGGCAAGCGGAAGTGCATACTTCTTCATAAATTCCTTCCAATCATGAGAAATGGGAGTATCGCGTATACGCGTGTCAAAGCGACTGTTCGCTCCCCGGGATAAAACGGGTGCCCCGTTACTGACAGCCTCGCGGCACATCAGTTCCGTTCAATAGCGCGGGCAGAGCAAGCGATTCGCAGTGGCCGCACATATTACTATCCAGCCCCCGGCGGCGCTACCCCAATCCCACCCCCGCAACAAGACGGGAAAAGACCACGGCAACATCCCTGGCACAGGCTTCTGGCCGCGCCCCGCTGCTGCGGGTAGAATTCGCGTCCTCATGATCATATTGCGCGACATAGGGCTACGCCGCGGCAGCAAACTGCTGCTGCAGGATGCCAATGTAACCATCCAGCCAGGCCAGCGGCTGGCGATGATCGGCGCCAACGGCTGCGGCAAATCCAGCCTGTTCGCCCTGCTGCTGGGGGAACTGGTGGCGGACAGCGGCGACATAGAGGGCATGGCAAAACTGCGCATTGCCCATATGGCCCAGGAAGTACATGCGTCGGGCACCCCGGCAGGGGAATACGTCTGGCGCGGCGACGGCAAGCTGGCGCTGCTGCGCGATGAACTGCAACAACTGGAAAATTCAGGCCAGTTTGACGCGGCTGCGCTGATCCACGGCAAACTCGAGGAAATCGACGGCTACAGCGCTGAGCGCCGGGTCGAGCGCCTGCTGCAGGGTCTCGGCTTTGACGAGGGCGCCGCGGCCAGACCAGTCAACGATTTTTCGGGTGGCTGGCGCATCCGCCTGAACCTGGCGCGGGCCCTGATGACGCCGTCGGATGTGCTGCTGCTGGACGAGCCCACCAATCACCTGGACCTCGATGCCACCCTGTGGCTGCAACAGTGGCTGCAGCAGTACCCCGGCACCCTGCTGATGATCTCCCACGACCGGGATTTTATCGATGCGACCTGCGAGCGCATCCTGCATATCGAGCAGCAGCAACTGCAGGCCTACAAGGGCAACTACTCGGACTTCGAGCGGCAGCGGGCCGAGCGCCTGGCCAACCAGCAGGCCAGTTACGAGAAGCAGCAGCGACGGATAGCCGAGATCGACGACTTCGTGCGCCGCTTTCGCTACAAGGCCACCAAGGCGCGGCAGGCCCAGAGCCGGCTGAAGGAGCTGGAGCGCATGCAGGCGCTGGCGCCGGCGCATATCGACTCCCCCTTTGATTTCAGCTTCCCGGCTCCCGCCAGGAGCAGCGACCCCCTGCTGCGCCTTGATGGCGCCACCCTGGGCTATGGTGCGGCCCCGATACTTTCGGGTGTTGAGCTGCATCTGCGTCCCGGCAGCCGCTATGGCCTGCTGGGCAAGAACGGCGCCGGCAAGTCGACCCTGCTGAAAAGCCTGGTGGGGGACCTGCCCCTGCTGGCGGGTGAACGGGCCCCCGGGGAGCACTGCCAGATCGGCTATTTCGACCAGCAGCAGCTGGAAGCCCTGGACCTGCAGGCCAGTGCCGCCCTGCACCTGCAGCGCCTGAGCCCTGAGGCGCGGGAGCAGGACATCCTCAATTTCCTGGGGGGCTTCAATTTCCGCGGCGATGCCGCCACCAGCCAGATAGCCCCCTTCTCGGGCGGCGAAAAGGCCCGCCTGGCCCTGGCCATGGTAGTGTGGCAACGCCCCAACCTGCTGGTGCTGGATGAGCCCACCAACCACCTGGACCTGGATATGCGCCATGCCCTGGAGGTCGCCCTGCAGTCCTATGAGGGCGCACTCATCCTGGTGAGCCACGACCGCCACCTGCTGCGCAATACCGTGGATGAATTACTGCTGGTGCACGACGGGCAGGTGGAGACCTACGCTGACGATCTCGAGGGCTACGAACGCTGGATCCTGTCGAGTTACCGCCAGGCAGAGCGGTCCGAGCCCGCCGCCGCGGACAGCTCGCGCAAGGAAAAACGCCAGAGTGCCGCCGCCCTGCGCGAAAAACTGCGCCCGCTGCAAAAAAGTATTGAAAAAACCGAGCGCGAGATGAGCGCCGTGGAAGCCGAGCAGGCAGAGCTACAGACGCAACTGGGCGATACCAGCCTCTACTCGGTCGGGCGCAAACAGGATCTGGCAGACCTGCTGAGGCGGGAGGGGGAACTGAAGACCAGGGCCACGCAGCTGGAAGAAGCCTGGCTGGAGCAGCAGCAGACCCTGGAAGAGATCTCGGCTCCCTGACAGGCCCGCACTCGCGCCGGCCCCAGGCCAGCCCGCGCCTGGCACGCTATTGGTCCACCAGGCGCAGTTTTGCCGACCTGTCCAGCTTCTTGATGGCGGCCTCCCGCTGCTGGGCGGCACTGCGATCAGGCGCGGCGGCGGACCACAGTAACTGCACCGGGCGACGCCCACTGGTATAGCGGGGACCGCCGGCCAACTGGCCGTTGTGCTGCAAGAGGCGTCTTTGCAGGTCTCTTGCCACCCCGGTGTAAAGGCTGCCGTCCGCGCAGCGCAGGATATAAACCGACCAGTCGCCAGTCACGGGCGCGGCGCTCAGGCCAGTGCCAGCACCTCCCGGACACATGCGCTGATACCGGTGTAGGCCTCGGACACATTGCCGGCCAGCATATAGGCCGGCGTGGTCACCAGCTTGCGCTCCCGATCCACCCGCGCCTCGGACACAGGACAGGCCACGTGCTGCCCGCCCATGGCCTCAATAGCAGCAGCGGTCTCGGCATCGTCGCCTATGGTGCACTGGCTGCCCGCCCCGCAGATGGCCGCCGCCATGACCGGCGCAATACAGATCAGGCCGATCGGCTTGCCGGCCTGGTGAAACGCCCTCGCAATGCGCAGGAAGTCCGCATGCACTTCCATTTCCGCACCCGCCACCGCGAAGTTGCAGAGGTTCTTCGCCGCCCCGAAACCGCCCGGCACCAGCAGCGCGTCAAACTCCGCAACCTGCAGGGCAGCCAGCTCCAGGATATTGCCGCGAGCGATCCGCGCCGCCTCCACCAGCACGTTGCGGGTCTCCCCTGCCACCGGCTGCCCGGTCAGGTGGTTGACGACGTGCATCTGCTCGATATCCGGGGCAAAACACTGATAGCTGGCGCCCTGCTGTTCGAGGCTGAGCAGGCTCAGCACCGCCTCATTGATCTCAGCTCCATCGTAGACGCCACAACCTGCCAGAACCACTGCCACCTTAGCCATTAACTCACCTCCATTGCCACTGGATAAGCCCGCTCCCGGGCTGGAAAAGCCCTACTTTAGCATCCTCCGCGCACGCGATCAGCCCGCGGCTAACCGCGGCACCAGCGATGGTAGCGCTCCACCCAGCCCAGCACGCGCTCGGGTTTGCGGGCCTTGCGCCATTCACTGGCCAGGAAGCGGTTACTCTCACCCAGGGTGGGGTAAACATGGATGGTGGCGAGGATCTTGCCCAGCCCGATGCCGTGTTTCATCGCCAGCACAAACTCCGCCAGCAACTCTGCGGCGTGATAACCGACAATAGTGGCGCCCAGAATGCGGTCTTTGCCGGGCACCGTCAGCACCTTGATGAAACCGTGGGCCTCACCGTCTGCGATGGCGCGGTCCAGGTCATCGATATCATAGCGTGTGACCTCATAGGGAATGCCCCGGGCGCGGGCATCATGCTCATTGAGCCCCACCCGCGCCACTTCAGGATCGGTAAAGGTCGCCCACGGCACGATCGAATAGTCCACCTTGAATTTGCGAAAGCGGCCGAACAGGGCGTTGACGGTGGCATACCAGGCCTGGTGGCTGGCCATATGGGTAAACTGGTAGGGGCCCGCCACGTCCCCGCAGGCAAAAATAGTAGGTATCCGGGTGCGCAGGTGATCGTCGACCGCCACAGTGCCGCCAGCCGTGAGGGGGATGCCCAGCGCTTCCAGACCCATATCCTCGACGTTCGCATGCCGGCCAACCGCCACCAGCACGCGGTCGAAGGCCAGCTCGCGCTGGCCATCGGGTGTATTGAACACGGCCCGCTGGCCGTCGGGCTCCCGCCTGAACTCCAGCGGCTCATAGCCGGTATGCAGGGTCAGGCCCCGGGCTGTCAGGGTAGCGGCCAACGCGGCTGACACCTCCGGATCCTCGCGCGGCAGGACCCGGGCTGCATGGGTCACCAGGGTCACCCGGGTACCGAGCCCGGCAAAGGCCTGGGCGAGCTCACAGCCGATGGGCCCGGCGCCCACCACCAGCAGGCGGGCAGGTGCGGCGCGAATCTCCCAGACCGTGTCCGAGGTCAGGTAGTCGAGCGCGGCAAGTCCGGGAATGTCCGGCACCCGGGGCCGGGCGCCGCTGGCGATAATGATATTGCGCGCAGACAGGGTCCGGCCGTTAACCTCCACCTCCCATGGCGAGACGATGCGGGCGTTACCCTGCAGGCAGTCCACCCCCAGGGAGGTAAAACGCTCCACCGAATCATGCGGTTCAATGGTCTTCACCACCGCCTGCACACGCTCCATCACCTGGCGGAAGTTCACCTGCACCGACATGGGCTCCAGTCCGTATTCCGGACCGCGCCGGGCATACTCGGCGATGCGGGCGGACCGGATCAGTGCCTTGCTGGGCACACAGCCGGTATTGAGACAGTCACCGCCCATTTTGTGGCGCTCGACCAGCGTCACCTTCGCCTTGACCGTCGCGGCGATCAGGGATGCCACCAGACCCGCTGAGCCGGCGCCGATAACGATGACATTGGTATCGAACCGGGCTGGGCGCCGGTAGGGCGCGAGCACCCGCCGCGCCTGTATATAGCCCAGCAGCCATTTCGCCAGCAGCGGGAAAATTGCCAGCAGGACAAAGGACAACAGCAGGGCCGGTGAAATAATTCCCGAGGCGGACTCAAGCTCGCCCAGCCGGGTTCCGGCGTTCACATAGGCCGCGGTCGCGGGCAACATCCCCAGCTGCGACACCCAGTAATAGCGCCACGGGCGAATCGGCAACAGTCCCATCAGCAGGTTGATCACAAAGAAAGGGAAAATAGGCACCAGCCGCAGGGAGAACAGGTAGAAGGCCCCGTCCTTCTCAAAACCGCTGTTCACCGCGCGCAATTGCCGGCCGAATTTGTCCTGCACCCAGTCGCGCAGCAGCAGGCGAGAGACCAGGAATGCCAGCGTCGCGCCGATACTGCTGGCAAAGGATACCAGCAGCAGCGCATACCAGAAGCCAAACAGAGCGCCTCCTGCCAGGGTCATGATCGCCGCCCCCGGCACCGACAGCGCGGTCACGCCGACATACAGCGCAAAATACAGCAGACCCGCCAGGGCGGGGTTTTCGCCATACCAGGCGCGCAACTCTCCAACCCGTTGCTGCAGTGTATCGAATTGCAGGTAACTCCCGAGGTCGAAATAGAACCAGGCGGCGATGGCAAGGGCAATAACTGAGATTACGGCGATTTTCTTGATCGACACGGTTGGTTCACCTGTTGTTTTTCTATTAAGCCGTTCTGGCAATTGGGAGACTACTCTTCCCTATGTGACAAGACCACTCCGGGGTGGTTCGATTCGTTTTGTTCCTGATTCCAGGCCGGTACATGCGAAAAGGTGCGTGCCCGGACCCGCCGTAAATACGTCCATGCAGGCTCGTGTCTGCATGTACCGACGCGAGCACAGGAAGTGAAGCCTGCCCTCCCAGGACCGTGTGAGGCCATGCACGGCCGAACACGAGCGCACATGGATGTGCTTGTAGCGTGTCCTGAGAGGACAGGCTCCACTCCCTGTGCGTATCAACCTGGACAAGACATAAATGCACGCCGCTGCAGCTGGCAGCTACTTTGCCTGCCGGCACAAGGTCGCACGCGTGGGTTCCAAAGGTTTGCGGGCATACGTATTTTCATACATTGTGGCTCACTGCTCCGAATACACCGGGCGGGTGCAACGATCAAGGAAACCACTGAAACTGCCCAATCAAGGATATGCCCGGGAAGCATATGAGCATGCCGAAAAACTCTACGCCCGCGGTTGTGCGCCAAAACTTCGGTGGTATCATTGTCCACCTCAAAACCCGCGGACAAATCGTCCGCCGATCAACCGGAGAACACCATGAGCGACCAGATCGTACACGTCAGCGATGCTACTTTTGACGCAGAAGTACTCAATTCAGATATTCCCGTGCTGGTAGATTTCTGGGCCGAGTGGTGCGGCCCCTGCAAAATGATTGCGCCGGTACTGGACGAGATTGCCGCCGAGTACAGCGGCAAGCTGAAAGTGTGCAAGGTCGATGTGGACGCCAACCCCGACATACCACCCAAGTTCGGTATTCGCGGTATCCCCACACTGATCATGTTCAAGGGCGGCAACGCCGAGGCGACCAAGGTGGGCGCATTGTCCAAGACCCAGCTTACCGCCTTCATCCAGGAAGTCGTCTGACAGACCGCGGGCCCGGAGCGATCCGGGCGCAACTGCCCGGCGCCGCAAGTGCCTGTTATTGAAAGTGTTCCAGGTTCAAAAAAGCGGTAGACGACACCTGTCGGGCATGCTACCTTCTCACTCGTTGCACACCCTCGTGCACAGATAATAACTCACCACCCAAAATTTTTTGCTTAAAACATCGCGCGCTGGCTTCGTCAGCATGTCTTTACCCGTACAACACATTCCTGTCCCCCCAATCCAACAAAGCCACTTCCTCTATGAATCTTACCGACCTAAAAACCAAATCCACCCAGGACCTCATTGATATTGCCAAAGAGATGGGCCTGGAAAACATGGCGCGCTCACGCAAGCAGGACATCATTTTTGCTATCCTGAAGCGGCATGCCAAAAGTGGGGAAGATATTTCCGGCGATGGTGTACTGGAGATCCTGCAGGACGGCTTCGGCTTCCTGCGCTCTGCCGACAGTTCCTACCTGGCCGGGCCCGATGACATCTACGTCTCTCCCAGCCAGATCCGTCGCTTCAACCTGCGCACCGGCGACTCGATCTCGGGCAAGATCCGCCCACCGAAGGACAGCGAGCGTTATTTCGCCCTGCTCAAGGTCAGCGAGATCAACTTTACCAAGCCGGAAAACTCCAAGCACAAGATCCTGTTCGAAAACCTCACCCCCCTGTTCCCGAATGAGCGCCTGACGCTGGAAACGGGCAACGGCAGCACCGAGGACCTGACCGGCAGGATCATCGACCTGGTAGCGCCGATCGGCAAGGGTGTGCGGGGTCTGCTGGTGGCACCGCCCAAGGCCGGTAAGACCATCATGATGCAGAACATCGCCCAGGCCATCATCACCAACAACCCGGAGTGCTACATCATCGTACTGCTGATCGATGAGCGCCCTGAAGAAGTGACGGAAATGCAGCGCTCGGTCGGCAGACGCGGCGCGGAGGTGGTAGCTTCAACCTTCGACGAGCCGCCCTCCCGCCACGTGCAGGTTGCCGACATGGTGATTGAAAAGGCAAAGCGCCTGGTTGAACACAAGAAAGACGTCATCATCCTGCTCGACTCCATTACCCGCCTGGCCCGCGCCTACAACACCGTGATCCCCAGTTCCGGCAAGGTATTGACCGGTGGTGTCGATGCGCACGCCCTGGAGCGACCCAAGCGCTTCTTCGGCGCGGCCAGGAACATCGAGGAAGGTGGCAGCCTGTCGATTATTGCCACAGCACTGGTCGACACCGGCTCCAAGATGGACGAAGTGATCTACGAGGAGTTCAAGGGCACAGGTAACATGGAGCTGCACCTTGACCGCAAGGTCGCCGAGAAGCGTGTCTACCCCGCCATCAACATCCGTCGTTCCGGCACGCGCCGCGAGGAACTGCTTACCGCAGAAGATGAGCTGCAGCGCATGTGGATTCTGCGCAAGCTGCTGCACGGCATGGAAGATCTCGCCGCCATCGAATTCCTGTCTGACAAGCTCAAGGACACCAAGACGAACGACGAATTCTTCATGTCCATGAAGCGTAAGTAATACGCCCCACTCCACTATTGCGCGCGATTGCGTGCGCACGGCTCAACGTGTACTGTCCCTCGGGATAATCATTGTGGTAATGGCAGCCAACACGTGAAATATACAGATTTACGGGATTTTATTGCGGCGCTTGAACAGCGCGGCGAGCTGGTTCGGATCAAGGCCGAAGTGGATCCCGTGCTGGAGATGACCGAGATTGCCGACCGCACCCTGAGGGGCGGTGGCCCCGCCCTGCTGTTCGAGAATCCCAGGGGATTCGATACTCCGGTGCTGGTGAATCTGTTCGGTACCGAGCGCCGGGTAGCACTGGGCATGGGCAGGGAGGATATCGGGGCCCTGCGCGAGATAGGCGAGCTGCTGGCCTACCTGCGACAACCCGATCCGCCCAAGGGTATGCGCGACGCCTGGAGCAAGGCACCGGTGCTCAAGCAGGTGCTTAACATGGCGCCGAAAACTGTGCGCAACCCACCCTGCCAGTATCACGCCCAGCAGGGAGATGAGGTCGACCTTTACCGCCTGCCGATACAGACCTGCTGGCCTGGAGATGCCGCACCACTGGTGACATGGCCGCTGGTCATTACCCGCGGCCCTGGCAAGGAGCGCCTGAACCTGGGCATCTACCGCATGCAGTTGATCGGTCGCAACAAGCTGATCATGCGCTGGCTGTCGCACCGCGGCGGCGCCCTGGATTTCCGCGACTGGCAACAGCAACACCCTGGACAGCGCTACCCGGTCGCTATCGCGCTCGGCGCGGACCCGGCCACCACGCTGGCGGCCGTCACGCCTATCCCCGACGGTATATCCGAATACGCCTTCGCCGGCCTGCTGCGCGGCAGCAAGACGGAACTGGCCGAGTGTTTTACCGCGACCTGCCGCGAACACGGGCTGACGGTACCGGCCACCGCGGAGTTCATTCTGGAAGGTTACCTCGAGCCCGGCGAGATGGCCGCAGAGGGGCCCTTCGGTGACCACACGGGCTACTATAACGAGGTGGAGCAGTTCCCGGTGTTTACCGTCGAAGCGATTACCCACCGGGAATCACCCGTTTACCACAGCACCTATACCGGGCGCCCGCCGGACGAACCGGCCGTGCTGGGGGTGGCGCTCAACGAGGTGTTCGTGCCGCTGCTGAAAAAGCAGTTCCCCGAGATAGTCGATTTCTACCTGCCCCCGGAGGGTTGCTCCTATCGCATGGCAGTGGTGACCATGCGCAAGGAATACCCGGGGCACGCCAAGCGGGTGATGCTGGGCATATGGTCCTTCCTGCGCCAGTTCATGTACACCAAGTTCATCATCGTCACCGACGAGGACGTCAACGCCCGGGACTGGCAGGACGTGATCTGGGCCATGACTACCCGGATGGATCCAAGGCGGGACAGTGTATTCATAGACAATACGCCGATCGACTACCTGGATTTTGCCTCGCCCGTGGCAGGCCTGGGATCGAAGGTCGGATTTGACGCCACCAACAAGTGGCCGGGCGAAACCGACAGGGAGTGGGGGCAGCCCATCGCGATGGCGCCGGCAGTGAAGCAGCGCATCGACGAATTGTGGGACCAGTTGGGTATCGAGCTGTAGCTCAGACGCGTGTCAGCAGGCGCTGGTCCGGAACGATTTTGTCCGGTCGGGGCAGTTTGGGCAGGTGGTTTTCCTGCAGCAGCAGGCCCTCGCGAAAGTAGGCGGCAGCGACATTGGCCTGTCCCATCGCGCTCAGAAGCCTGCCGAGTTCGGCACAGATCTCGGGGCTGCGCTCGATACGGTAGCTCTTCTCAAAATAATCCCGCGACTTGCCCCATAACTTGTCCCGGGCAGACAGCCGGCCAAGGCACAGGAGCAACTGGGCATCGTCAGGGTGGCCGGCCAACCAGCCCTCCGCGTGAGCCAGCTGACGCCGCACATTCTCACTTTCAACGTAACCGTAAATGCGGACCAACTGTGAATCCCAGTCGTGCTTGAGAGTGCGCAGAATAATCTTTTCAGCAAGTGGATGCCCGCCCAGCATGACCAGCAGGCCCGCGTACTGGGCGACCATGCCGGTATCGTGATGCACAGCTGCCGGCATCTTGTTCCAGGCATCGCAAAGTGTATCGAGGCTACCGCCGCGGGAGGTATCTGCGGCCTGCTTCAGCAAACGCCCATATATGTCGTGTTCAAGACGCTGCAGTTCATCGAAGTTGAGTACCCGGTACTTTTTCAGCAGTGGCAAAAGCTGCGCCAGCCCGGCACTGTCGTCGAGCCCGGTATAGGCCCGCTGCAGCAGGGCCAGCGCCTGCGGATAGCGGCCCGGGCTGCGCCGCGCTGCCTGCAGTGTATCGACAGCCTGCTGATACTGGCCGGCCTGCAGTTGTATCTCGGCGCGGGCCAGGTCGACCGCGACCTTTGCCGAGCCCGTGGCCCCCTCCGCCGCCAGCAGCTGCTGCTCGGTTTGCTCGGGCTCACCCAACTGCGCACTCGCGCGCGCGGCCAGCAGATAGTTCACCAGGGGGGCATCGTTGCCGCGAGTGCCGCGCAGCAGTTCACGCCGCGCTTTCGACCAGTTGCCCTCGATAAAGTTAACCAGTCCGCGATCCGTCAGCCGCGCGGCCTTGCGTGTGCGGCGCGAACCGAGCCAGCCCGAAAAGGACTTCTGCCCGCCCACGAGCCTGCGCAGCAGGGCAATCAGCGCGTACAGTACCAGGGTGAACAGCAGCAGCAGCACCAGGCCAACCCACAGACTGGACTCCAGGGTGTAGTCCCCATAGGCCATCAGCAGGTAGCCGGGATCGGTTTCGATGACGGCGACCACCCCGACGCCGAGCAGCAGGGCGATAAGAACGAGGGCAAATAGCTTGCGCATGGCCTATTCCGCGCCTCCCTGCTGCAGACGCTGCTTCATCACCGCATCCAGCGCCTGGACCGATCCCGAGATATCGGGCAGGTCGATGGCCACGCTGGTCTGTGCCAGCGCGGTGATCTCCCGGGACATGGCGCGGGCGGCGGCCTCGTCGGACTCAAAAAACTCACGCACCCAATACTGCGCCCGCTCCAGGCTGTCCTGGTAAAGCAGCTGATTGCCCGACAGCAGGGCTATCTGCGCCTGCTCCAGCAACATTCGCAAATTTTGCCGCACAAGGCCCTCCCACTGGGGGTCCATCAGGGCCTGCATGGGCTCATCGCGACGCCTGATAATAATGTAGTCGGACAACTTGGCCAGGGCAGCCTCATAGCCCTGCCGCAGACGCGCTTGCCAGGTATCGGCCTGCTCGGGCTGCGGCCGGGCCTCGCGCTCCGGCAACTGGAAGATCACCAGCTTGTCCGCCTGCTCCACCAGCGCCGCAAGGCGCAGGTAAAGCCCCTCCACATCCAGCCTGGGAATCGCCCTCACTGCGGCCAGGTCGTCGGCCACCGCGGCACGCACTTCGTGCAAGCGCACATCATCCAGTGCCATTAAAATGCTGTCTGCACTGCCCAGCAGGCCCTGGGCTGCCGCCGCATCGCCGGCCATCAGCAGTTGCTGGTTCGCCAGGCGGATCAGGTACTGCGCCTCGGCCAGTAACCAGTCGTCGCGTTCATCGTCACTGTAGCGATCCAGTTCAGTGCCCTGTTGCGCCAGCTTGGCGTCATGCTCCGCCAGCTGTGCCTGCACGGAATCCAGCGCCTGGGCCAGGCGGCGGGCCTGGCCATCCAGGTCACCGGTACCTGCCTGCATTGTCTGCAGCGCGGCATCCAGCTGCTCACGCCACTGCCGGTTGAGCCCGTCCAGGTCGGGTGCGGCACGCGCGGGGCTGGTCTCGATCGCCTCCAGCCGTGCGCTGATGCCGGCATCGCCACGCAGTTGCTCGCGCAGCAGCCAGCCCACCCCGCCGGCAGCGGCCAACGCCAGCAGCAGCGCTATCCAGGCGACCGCGGAAGACGAGCCCTGCCTCACCGGTTCGGGCTCGGACACGGCACCTGCCGGCATACCTGCGGCGATTTTGGGCACTTCCTCCACGGTATCGCTGGTCTGTATGTCTTCCCCGGCCGCGGCAGTCTCCTGTGCCAGCTGCTCGATATTCTTGTCTCGCTGATCACTCACTAGTCACTCTCCAGCGGTGGTTTGCCACGTTGCCAGGGCGCGCAACATTGCGCTATCCGAGGCATTTTCTGCAGTTATCACCCTGCCAAAACCGGCTGCAAGCGCCATTTGCGCCACCCGCCCCGACGGCACCAGCAGGGTTATATACCTAAACTTAGTGGTTTCTGCCGGGCTAAGCAATGCCAGCAGATTGGCAAACCCCTCGCCACTGCTGATCATGATGAGGCCGACACCCCATTGTGTCAGCTTTTTTGCCAGCTCGCCGGGAGCCAGCGCGGGGGCCGTACGTCGATAGCAGGCAAGCTCTTCTACCCGGCCGCCGCGCTCTCCCAACCGGGCCGCCAGGGTCTGGCGTCCGCCCTCGCCTTTTACCAGCAGCACGCGTTGGCCGGTCAGGTCCTGCAGCTGGGGCAGGGCCAGCAGGCCCTCGCTGCTCATATCTGTCCCCGGGGTATGCGCGCGGATGCCGAAGGGCAGTAACAAACGGGCCGTCGCATCACCCACCGCATACCACTCAAGCCCCACCGGCAGTTGCGGCCAGCAGGCCTCTATCCGGGCCATACCAAAACGCACCGCATTGCCGCTGACAAAAATAATATGCTGGAAGTGGTCCAGGTCCCGCACCAGCCGACGCTGCAGGGGCGCAAGCTCGGCAACCGGCAACAGTTCCAGCATGGGCAGACTGTGCACGTCAAACCCGGCCTGCGCCACCCCGGCACACAGCTCGCCGGCCTGGTCCCGGGGCCGTGTCACCAGCACGCTGGCGGCCTGACTCCCGCCTATCGGCACGGTCTGGAAGCCCCCGGCGGATGCGATGGATTACCCAAGCTGGACCTCTGCCAGAATATCGGCGGCGCCCTGTGCCAGCAGTTGCTCGGCAACCTGAACGCCCAGCTGATGCGCATCTGACGCATCGGCTTCCGCTTCGGCCCGCAGGATCAGTGAGCCATCGGGCTTGCCCACGAGGCCGCGCAACCAGAGCCGACCGGAGTCCCCGAGGTGCTGCGCATAGCAGGCAATGGGCACCTGGCAGCCACCCTGCAGGTGTTCATTCATGGCGCGCTCGGCGGTCACCCGCTGGGCGGTGGGTTCGTGGTGCAACACCTGCAACAATTGCAGCACATCGCGATCAACGCTGCGCACCTCAATACCGACCGCGCCCTGCCCGCCCGCTGGCAGCGAGTCGGTCACCGCTATCTGCTGCGCGATACGCGCACCGAAACCCAACCTGATAAGGCCGGCGCTGGCCAGAATGATCGCGTCGTAGTCACCCTCGTCGAGCTTGCGCAGGCGCGTGTTGACGTTGCCGCGCAGGAATTTCACCTGCAGGTCCGGCCGCCGTGAGCGCAGCTGGCATTCGCGGCGCAGGCTGGAGGTACCCACCACGCTGCCCGCCGGCAGCTCTTCCAGGGTTTTGAAATCATTGCTGACAAAAGCATCGGAGGGGTCTTCGCGCTCGCAGATCACCCCCAGGCCCAGCCCTTCGGGAAATGACATGGGCACATCTTTCATGGAGTGCACTGCAATATCAGCGCTGCCGTCCAACAGTGCAGTTTCCAGTTCCTTGACGAAAAGCCCCTTGCCACCGACTTTCGCCAGCGGAACCTCCAGCAGCTGGTCCCCGCGCGAAGTCATCCCCAACAGCGCAACACTCAGCCCCGGGTGGGCCGCCTCCAGGGCGGCCCGCACGTACTCGGCCTGCCAGAGGGCCAGTGGACTTTCACGGGTGGCAATCGTCAGTATGGAAGGCATGCCCTGGGTTCCTTGTCAGCAAGCCGCGCATGATAACAGCCGCTCGCCGGCCCCGCGACAGCACGCGCTCAACTCTCAACGAGACGCTGCTTCACCTGGGCGAGATGGCGGCGACTGACCACCGGCCGGTGCTCGACCCCGTCGAGCACCACAGTCCAGGTGCCGTCCTCATCACGCTGCAGGCGGGTAATGTGGGCCCGGGCAACCAGCGCATTGCGGTGCACGCGCAGAAAGCGGTCACCAAACTCACGCTCCAGTTCCTTGAGTGTGTCGGGAATCAGCAGTTGCGCCGACGGACTGCAGGCAGTCACGTACTTCTGCTCGGCCAGCAGGCAGCGGATCTCGGCCACGGGCATGGTCTCGAGGCCACGATGGCTCTGGCTGGCCAGGTGCGCGCGCTGCCCGGGCTGCGGCGCCGCCACATCCGCCGACACGCCCTCCAGCGCGGCCAGTGAGGCCAGCTGCACTCGGTTGACCCTGCCGGCACCGGCCAACGCCCGTGCCAGTTCAACTTCACGCACAGGCTTGAGCAGATAGGCCACAGCCTGGTGTTGCAGCGCCTCCAGCGCGTATTGATCGTAGGCGGTGCAGAAAATCACCGCCGGCGGCTGATCCTGCTCATCCAGCCGCTCAGCCAGCTCGATACCGCTCATGCCGGGCATGCGCACGTCCAGCAACAGGAGGTCGGGGTTGTGCTCCCGAATCAGCGCCAGCGCCTGCTCGCCGTCGGCCGCCTGCCAACACCGGGCAGAGGGCTGCAGTTTCTGCAACAGGCGCAGCAAGCGTTCCCGCGCCAGCAATTCATCATCAACAACAAGAATCTTCACACCATGTCCCGCAGTGGATAACTCAATTCAACCCTGAACACCCCACCCGCCTGCATTGTCTGCAACTGGCCCCGGGCCGCAAACAATACCGCCAGACGCTGGCGTATATTTTCCAGCGCCATCTGGTGCCCCCCGCTGCGCGCGGATGTTTCGGGTACCGGGTTCTCGACCAGCGCGCGCACAGTGCCCGAATCCTCCCGCACACTGACGCGAATAGCACCGCCCGCAGTGAGCTGGGCCACACCGTGGTAGACGGCATTTTCCACCAGCGGCTGGAGAATCAGGCTGGGCATCGACAGCTCAAGCACATCGCGGCCAACATCCCAGGCCACCTGCAGCCTGTCCCCGAGGCGCAATTTCTCGATGGCCAGGTATAACTCGCACAGGCGCATCTCATCCGCCACGGTAGTGGGGCGGGTATGTTCCTGCAGGCTGACCCGCATCAATTCCGCCAGGTCCTCGACGGCGCGCTCAGCATCCTCCGGGCGGGATACGATGAGACTGGCGATACTGTTGAGGGTATTGAACAGGAAATGCGGTCGGATTTTCGCGCGCAGAGAGTCCAGCCGGGACTGCAACTCCTGTTGCTTCTGGACCAGCAGCTGCTGCTGCAGGTAAAAATACCGCAACATGATACCGCTGAGCACCGCGGCCACCAGCAGGTTGCGCAACAACCACCAGGCCTGGCTGGAGCCGTTGTTGAAATGCGGCAGCAGGCGCCAGGCGGCGAGGCTGCTGACGGCTGTAACCGCCAGTACCACCAGCAGGCAGCACAAACTGACCAATGGCAGGCTGCTGGCGCGAATGACCCCGCGCAGGCCGCATACCAGCGCCGCGCTCAGCAACACCACCCACTGCACGAACAGGGAACACAGGGCCAGCTTTTCCCAGTCGAAGGCCGGCAGGCCACTGGCGCCCAGCACATAGACCAGCACCATCAGCTCAACCAGCAGAACCATGAAGAAAACCGAGCGGGGGGCGCACAGGTCGGGGATGAAAAACGCCCCCGTTGCCATGCCCTCCCCTGTCTGTGCCACCTGCCCCGGTGATGGCTGCATATGCGCTTCTCCCCCTGCGATAACTGGTATACTTGCACCCTTACCCGGCGCCGACAAGTCAAAATCGAACGATACGCCAGCGCGACCGCAGACCGGCGCCGCGCCTGGTTTTAACAGCAGGAATCCATACGGAATGAACGAGAAGCAAGATACCAGCAAGCTGTGGGGCGGGCGTTTCAACGAACCCACCGACAGTTTTGTGCAACGGTTTACCGCCTCAGTCAACTTCGACCAGCGCATGGCCATTGAAGACATCGAGGGGTCGCTGGCCCATGCGGCAATGCTCACAGCGACGGGCGTACTCACCGCGCAGGAGCTGGCGGACATTCGCGAGGGCCTGGGTAAGATACGCGATGAAATCAGCACCGGCCGGTTCAACTGGTCAGTGGAGCTGGAAGACGTCCACATGAACATCGAGGCCAGGCTGACGCAACTGATCGGCATCACCGGCAAGAAGCTGCACACCGGGCGCTCGCGCAACGACCAGGTGGCGACTGATATAAGGCTCTACCTGCGCTCCGCCATCGACGCCATCGCCGCCGAGCTGACCCGGTTGCAGCGGGGTACCGTGGGGCTTGCCGCCCAGCAGGCCGCGACCATCATGCCGGGTTTCACCCACCTGCAAACCGCACAGCCGGTAACATTTGGACACCACCTGCTGGCCTGGAACGAGATGCTGGAGCGGGATTACAGCCGACTGCTGGATTGCCGGACCCGCCTCAATCAGTCACCACTGGGGGCCGCGGCACTGGCGGGCACAACCTACCCGATCGACCGCAACATGACAGCGGCCGCGCTGGGCTTCGACCGGCCGACGGAAAACTCACTGGACTCGGTATCCGACCGGGACTTCGCTATCGAGTTCTGCGCCTTCGCCGCCCTGTTGATGACACACCTGTCGCGGATGTCGGAGGAACTGGTGTTGTGGGCCTCGGCCCAGTTCAATTTCATAGAGCTGCCGGATCGTTTCTGTACCGGCTCGTCGATCATGCCGCAGAAAAAGAACCCCGACGTACCTGAACTGGTGCGCGGCAAGGTAGGCCGCGTGAACGGCCACCTGATATCCCTGCTGACCCTGATGAAAAGCCAGCCACTCGCCTACAACAAGGACAACCAGGAGGATAAAGAGCCCCTGTTCGACACCGTCGATACAGTGCTCGACTCCCTGCGCGCCTTCGCCGACATGGTGCCGGCTATCCGGCCAAAAACGGAACAGATGCGCGAGGCGGCGCGACGCGGCTTCTCAACAGCTACAGACCTGGCTGATTACCTGGTGCGCAAGGGGCTGCCTTTCAGGGATGCCCACGAAGTGGTTGGCAAGGCCGTCGCACACGGAGTGGCGAACGACCAGGACCTGGCCGACATGCCGCTGGCGACGCTGCAGGATTTTTGCCAGGCTATCGACTCGGACGTATTCGAGGTGCTGACCCTGGAAGGTTCCGTTGCGGCGCGCGACCACCTTGGCGGAACGGCGCCACGCCAGGTGACCGCGGCGGCCGAACGCGCCCGTGCGCGCCTGGAACAGCGCTAGTCAGTCGCCGCTGTAGCGCAGGCTGACCAGAAAGGAAACATCGGCCGATGTTTCCACCACAATATCCTCTGCGACGCTGGCATCCACGGCCCAGCCTGGCGCAAACCGCCAGCGCACGCCACCGGTAAGGATAGCGGCATCGTCGCCGATGGCGGTAATGTCGCTCCTGGTCGGGGCGGCGTTGCCATCGAGCTGCAGCAGCAAGGACCAACGCTCATTGAGCAGCCAGTCGAGACTCAGGCCGGCGAACCATAAATCCTGTTGCTGGATACCCTCCAGCAGGTCGCTGTCACCGGCACGGAGGTAGCCCAGCTGGCCGTGCCAGCGCAGGGGCAGGTCTGACAGGTGAGCGCCGGAAAACCGCAGGGCGACGTAGACATCATCGCCGCCACTACCAAGAAATTTGTCGTCATCACCGGTACCGAACTTGTAACCCAGTGCGATGCTGGCCGCGGCATCCTCATCCCGGAAGAAGGCATAATTCAATGCCATGGTAATATCACCCAGACCCGAGCTATCCTCGTCCAGCAAAAAACCGGGCGCAAAGGTGGAGGCGTACTGGTAATCCAGCACGTCTCTTGGCGCCTTCGAGCGGTCGCCATCAGGCATACCCCAGAAGTCGTGCCAGTCGTCTATAAGCTTGTCCAGATGGCCGCCGCTCTGCTCCAGCCAGGGCACCTCGAGCTGCACGTCCCAACCGGGCGCCAGGCCATAGCGCAGGTCGAGGGCAAAGCGCAGAGTCTCACCATCGAGGTTGAGATACTCGCGGCTGTTGGAATCCTGCAGGTAGCTATTGGACAGGCTGCTGTGCAGCGCCACCCCCAGGTCACCCGCATCCTCAGTGTCGGCGGAGCGCTGGGAGGGCAGTCCCAGCAAACCCGTCACCGGACCGAGATTCCTGACATAAAGAGGTTCGCTGGCCGCCAGCGGCAGTGCGACCGCCAGCGACAACAGCAGCAGGGGAATCGTCCGCCAGGAAATATTCAAACCATCACTCCAGTTTCCGCAACTGTAAAAAATTCAATGATACGGGCTGCTCGCGCCGCATACTAGCGACCGGTATAATCTCCCGCTTTGCCAAACGGGACAGGGCTCATGCGCTACACAGTTGCCACGCTTGCACTCACCACCGCGCTACTGACTGGTGGCTGCGGACAGATGGGCCCGCTGTATGAACCGGAGGCGACCGTGCCCGCGCGCCCCACTGCGTCAACAAGCACCACAACCCCCACGAGCCCCTGACGAGAGCGCCCCATGGAATATTTTCCCTACAGGGACGGTAAGCTATACGCCGAAGGCGTGGCAGTAAGCGAGATCGCCAGCGCCCATGGCACGCCCTGCTACATCTACTCCCGGGCCGCACTGGAAGCAGCCTTTGGCGCGTACCAGCAGGCCCTGGCGGACTGCGACCACCTGGTGTGCTATGCCGTCAAGGCCAATTCCAACCTGGCCGTACTCAATGTGCTGGCCCGCCTGGGGGCAGGCTTCGACATCGTTTCGGCGGGTGAGCTGGAGCGGGTGGTGGCCGCCGGCGGCGAGCCCGGGAAAATCGTGTTTTCCGGGGTGGGCAAAAAACCGGAAGAGATGGCCCGCGCTCTCCAGCTGGGCATTCACTGTTTCAACCTGGAATCCGCCGCCGAACTGGAGGTGTTGAACCGGGTTGCGGGCGAACTGGGCCTGGTGGCGCCGGTGTCGGTGCGGGTCAACCCCGACGTTGATGCCAAAACCCATCCCTATATCTCCACCGGCCTGCGCGAGAACAAATTCGGCGTCACCATGGAAGAGGCCCTGCAGGTCTACCGCAGGGCCGCCGAGCTCACTCATATCGAAGTGATCGGCCTCGATTGCCATATCGGCTCACAACTGACCCAGCTCAGCCCGTTCCTGGACGCGCTGCGCCGCCTGCTGGCGCTGATCGACGCACTCGCCGGGCTGGGAATAGAAATACGCCACCTCGACCTGGGAGGCGGGTTGGGCGTGCGCTACCGGGATGAGACCCCACCCTCCATCGGCGAATACATTGCCGCCATCCGGCGCGAGCTGGACAGCCGCAAACTGACGCTCATGTTCGAGCCGGGGCGCTCCATCGCCGCCAATGCGGGACTGCTGGTCACCAGGGTCGAATACCTCAAGCCGACTCCACAGCACAACTTCGCCCTGGTGGACGCGGCCATGAACGACATGATCCGGCCCGCCCTGTACCAGGCCTGGCTGGAAATCCAGCCGGTTGAACCCCACGACAAGGCCGAAAAACTCAGTTGGGACGTGGTGGGCCCTGTTTGCGAGACCGGCGATTTTCTCGGCAAGGACCGCGAGCTGGGCCTGGTGCAGGGCGACCTGCTGGCCATGTTCGGTGCCGGGGCCTACGGCTTCAGCATGAGCTCAAATTACAATAGCCGCGGCCGCGCCCCGGAGTTGATGGTCGACGGCGACCAGGTGCACCTCGTGCGCGAGCGCGAGACTATTGCCGATCTCATGCGCACAGAACGGTGCCTGCCAGACTAATGTTGCTCAAATTCACCAAAATGCATGGCGCCGGTAATGACTTTGTCGTCATCGACCTTATCAGCCAGCGCTACAATCTCCGCCCGCGCGACGTCAAACTGATCGCGGACCGGCATTTTGGTGTCGGCTGTGATCAGGTACTGGTAGTGGAGGCACCGCGCAAGCCGGAGGTGGATTTCAGCTACCGCATCTTCAACGCCGATGGCAACGAGGTGGAACAGTGCGGCAATGGTGCGCGCTGTTTCGCGCGCTTCGTGCGTGACAAGAAACTGACCGGCAAGCGAGTGATCACCGTAGAGACCGCCGCCGGCATTATCGAGCTGCGCATGCGCAACCGGCATGATGTCGAGGTCGACATGGGCGTGCCGGAGTTCGAGCCGGCCGCGATCCCCTATCGGGCGGACGCCCGGGCGCAGAGTTATTTCCTGCCGGTGGACGGTGCAAGCCTGGAGATAGGCGCACTGTCGATGGGTAATCCCCACGCGGTATTACGAGTGGATAGCGTGGCAGACGCCCCGGTAGCGCGACTGGGTCCGCTGATAGAGGCACACCCGGACTTCCCGCGGCGCACCAACGCGGGCTTTATGGAAATCGTCTCGGAGCAACTGATCAGGTTGCGGGTGTTCGAGCGCGGTGTCGGCGAGACACTGGCCTGCGGTACCGGTGCCTGCGCAGCAGTGGTGTACGGTATAAGCCGGGGCTGGCTGCGCGATTTAGTGACAGTTGAGCTGCCGGGGGGTAAGCTTTCGGTATCCTGGGCCGGCGCAGGCCAGTCCGTGATCATGACCGGACCCACCGAGGTGGTGTTCGAAGGCAGTATAAAAATCTAGGGCCGCGCCGGTCAGGGCGCGTCAGACAGGGGAGACAATGTCAGCCAGCAAAGACAAGGCGGGGGCAGCGCCCATCGCGGGGAAAAAGAATCGCGCATCGGATGCCTCCGGCGAAACGCCGGCCGGTGCCCATCTCACCGACGATGCCGTGCGTGAGTTCCTCAAGGAAAACGGCGACTTCCTCCAGCGCAATCCCGACCTGCTGGACCATTTACACGTGTCCCACGCCTCGGGCAGTGCCGTATCACTGGTTGAAAAGCAGGTCAGTGTACTGCGCGAGCGCAATGTCGACATTCGTCACCGGCTCAAGACCCTCACCGCCAACGCGAGGGAGAATGACAAGCTGTTCGAGCAGACGCGTGCGCTGGTGATCAAACTCCTGGAAGCGGACTCTGTCGCCGGCCTCTACCGCGCCTTCGCCGACGCCATGGAAAGCGGGTTTGAAGTGGAATTTGCGAGCATGATCCTGTTTGGCGAAGAGCCGGGTGAGAAGGGCTGCCGCATGGACAGCCTGGAAAGCGCCAGGTCACACATAGGCGCGCTGCTGAGCGGACGCAAGCCGGTGTGTGGCGTCCTCCGCAAGGAGGAGTTCGACTACCTGTTCAGCCCCAGGGGCAGTGGCAACCAGTTCCACCAGGGTGGCTCTGCCGCGATCATGCCGCTGACCGATGGCGCCCAGCTGGGCCTGATTGCCGTCGGCAGCAAGGATGCCGACCGCTACACCAATACCACCGGCACCCTGTTCCTGTCACACATCGCCGAGGTCATACTGCGACTCCTGCCCCGACTTTCCCGGCAAGACAGCTGATGCGGCCGTGACCGCGTCGGCAGGGGAGGTCGAGTCCGCGAAAGTCAGCGAGCTGAGCGCGGCTGTCGACAGGTTCCTGGTCTACCTGCGCGATGTGCGCAGGCTCTCCTCCCATACCCTTGCCGGCTACCAGCGCGACCTGCTCACCCTGCAAACACACTGCCACGAACAGGGCAAGGACAGCCCCGGGCAGCTGTTGGAGGCGGATATCCGCCAGTGGGTGAGCCAACTGCACCGGCGCGGCCTGGCCGGCAGCAGCATCCAGCGGAGCCTGTCTGCAGCACGCTCCTTCTTCAACTTCCTGGGCAGGGAAGAGGGCCGGCCGCGCAACCCCGCTGCCAGCGTGCAGGCCCCACGCAAGCCGCGCAAACTGCCAAAGACCATGGATGCCGACCAGGTGAACAAGTTCCTGTCGTTCAGCGAGGATTCGCTTATCGCCAGGCGCGACCGCGCCATCGCCGAGCTGTTTTACTCCTCGGGACTGCGCCTGGCTGAACTGGCCGCCATCAATACCACCGATATAGACCGGCACTCACGCCTGCTGACAGTAACCGGCAAGGGCAACAAGACCCGCACTGTTCCGGTGGGCTCTGTCGCCCTGGATGCCATCCAGTGCTGGCTGGATGTGAGGCCCCGGGTCGCGGCGGACGCGGACAGCGCCGCCGCCCTTTTTACCAGCAACCAGGGCCAGCGTATCAGCGCCCGCAGCATCCAGGCCAGACTCAAATTGCAGGGGCGCAAGGCGGGCATGCACCAGGACGTTCACCCGCATATGCTGCGCCACTCGTTCGCCAGCCACATGCTTGAATCCAGCGGTGACCTGCGCGCAGTGCAGGAACTGCTCGGGCACGCCAATATCTCCACCACCCAGATCTACACGCACCTGGACTTTCAGCACCTGGCCAAGGTCTACGACGCCGCCCACCCCCGCGCCAGGCGCCGCGACAAGGATTGACGGGGCGGACCAGTACCGAAGTGGATATCACGGTAATTACATTCGACCTGGACAATACCCTGTGGGACGTCGAGCCCGCCCTGCTCAGGGCCGAGCAGGCGCAACAGGACTGGTTGCGCCTGCATCGCCCGGGCGCCGTGGAACACTATGACCACGAGGCGCTGTGGGAATTCAAGAAGTCAGTCTGGCGACGCCACCCGCAGATGCTCCATCACGTGAGCCAGATCCGGATCCAGATGCTCTACGAATTGCAGGTGGCGGCAGGCTATCCCGAGAAGCAGGCACGCAGCGGCGCCGAGCAGGCGTTCGCGGTATTCCTGGCGGAACGCCAGCAGGTGAAGCTGTACGAGGAGGCGCTGGCAGTGCTGGAAACCCTGGCCGGCAAGTTTACGCTGGGCGCGCTCACCAACGGCAATGCCGATGTCTACAAGACCGATGCCGGTGATTATTTTGACTTCGCTTTCCTGGCGGAGGAGGTCGGGGCGAGCAAGCCGCATCCCGACATGTTCCACGCGGCACTGCAGAGGACCGGGGCTGCGCCGCACAATGTGGTTCACGTGGGCGACGATCCGGAGCACGACATAGCCGGCGCCCAGGCGGTGGGCATGCAGACGGTGTGGATGAACTCACGGGGTAAGGAGTGGCCGGACAGGCCGCGCGCGAGCCGGGAAATCAGCAACCTGCGCCAACTGCCCCAGGCGATTGCCGAAATCGTCGCCGCTGAAAACATCCGGGCACCCGGGTAATCCCCGCCGCCCGTCTTTCTTCAACGCGTTAAATCGCCTCCTCGCCGGTTTCACCGGTGCGGATGCGGATGACCTGTTCCAGCGAGGTCACAAAAATCTTGCCGTCACCGATCTTGCCGGTACTGGCCGCCTTCACTATTGCCTCTATGGTCGCCTCGACCCGGTCTTCGGCAACGGCAATCTCAAGTTTCACTTTAGGCAGGAAGTCCACCACGTACTCCGCTCCACGATACAGCTCTGTATGCCCTTTCTGGCGCCCGAAGCCCTTGACCTCGGTAGCTGTTATTCCCTGGACCCCGATGTCGGACAGTGCGGCGCGCACATCGTCCATCCTGAAGGGCTTGATAATCGCTGTAACAAGTTTCATCCCGCTGTAACTCCGGCTGATTGGCAAACGCTATTATGGTGCGCCGTCGCAAAATGGCAATATCGAATACATTTCACCCTGCAAAAGCCGTCACTATGCTTTGCGCCAAAAAAAAGGGGGGCCCGAAGGCCCCCAAAGTACGCATCGTTAAATGCGCCCGCAAAACATGTATCAGGAGCCCTTGGTGAACTCCGGGTAGGCTTCCATCCCGCACTCGGACAGATCCACTCCCTCGTACTCGTCTTCCTCGCTGACACGGATACCCATGACCGCCTTGAGGATACCCCAGACCACCAGGCTGGCGACAAAGACCCAGATGAAGATGGTGGCTGCGCCGATCAGCTGGCCGCTGAAGGATGAACCGCCGTCCTCTGTGAGGGGGTTGGTGATGGGCACCAGCATCAGGCCGAGGAAGCCGACCACGCCGTGCACCGAGATGGCACCGACAGGATCGTCGATCTTCATCTTGTCCAGGGTGATGATTGAGAACACCACCAGCACGCCGCCTATTGCACCGAACAGGGTTGCCTGCAGGGCGGTCGGGGTGGAGGGCTCGGCGGTGATTGCCACCAGGCCGGCCAGAGCACCGTTGAGCGCCATGGTAAGGTCGGCCTTGCCGAACATGATGCGCGCCACGATCAGTGCCGCGATCAGGCCGCCGGCGGCCGCTGCGTTGGTGTTCATGAACACGACCGCTACGGAATTCGCGCTTTCCACGCTGGCCGTGGCCAGTACCGAACCACCGTTGAAACCGAACCAGCCCATCCACAGGATGAAGGTGCCGAGGGTTGCCAGCGGCAGGTTGGCGCCGGGAATGGCGTTGATCTGGCCGTTGGCCCCGTACTTGCCTTTACGGGCGCCGAGCAGCAGCACACCGGCAAGCGCGGCAGCGGCGCCAGCCATATGCACGATGCCGGAGCCGGCGAAGTCGGAGAAGCCCAGGTCACCGAGGGTGTACATACCGAAAACCGGGTTGCCGCCCCATGTCCAGGAGCCTTCCATCGGGTAGATGAAGCCGGTCATGAATACGGCAAATACCAGGAATGCCCACAACTTCATGCGCTCCGCAACGGCACCGGACACGATGGACATTGCAGTGGCAACGAACACCACCTGGAAGAAGAAGTCGGCTGAGGGTGCATACGTGGCAGGCTCGTCTGCGCCGGCCACACCGTCTCCGGTGATGCTGGACAGCAGGAAGTCGCCGCCGTACATGATCATGTAGCCGCAAACCATGTACATGGTACATGCGACCGCGTAGAGGGAGATGTTCTTGAGCAGAATCTCCGTGGTGTTTTTCGAGCGGACGAGACCGGCTTCGAGCATTGCGAAGCCCGCCGCCATCCACATAACCAGTGCGCCGGTCACCAGGAAATAAAAGGTGTCCAGGGCGTACTGTAATTCAAAGATGCTGTTTTCCATGGGAATACTCTCTAATAACAGTGTCGTGGGGTTAGATGGCGTCTTCGCCGGTCTCGCCGGTGCGGATACGGATCACCTGCTCCAGCGCGGTCACGAAAACCTTGCCATCGCCGATCTTGCCGGTGTTGGCCGCCTTGGTGATCGCCTCGATGGTCTGTTCAACCACCCCGTCGGCAACCGCCACTTCGATCTTCACCTTGGGCAGGAAATCGACAACGTATTCCGCACCACGATACAACTCGGTGTGGCCTTTCTGGCGACCGAAGCCCTTGACCTCGGTGACCGTGATACCCTGAACCCCGATTTCCGACAGCGCTTCGCGCACGTCGTCCAGTTTGAATGGCTTAACAATAGCCGTGATCAGTTTCATACTTTTCTCCTGAAGTGGAGCCGACCGGTCCCCCGGCCGGCTCGCTACGTCTGACTGCGATTACATGCTCTTGCTGATGGTGAAAACCGCGGTGTCATCGGCCCAATCGGTACCAAACACATCGTCGTCATCCAGGTCTGTGCCAACATAAGCCACGGAGAGGTCAACCCCTGCCACGGAATAGGTGAGCGTTACCGAGTAGTCGACGTAGGAATCCTCGTCAGATGAGAAAAAACCGCCGCCTTCATCGACTTCGTTGTAGGCCGCCAGCAGGCCCAGGCTCAGGTTATCCGTCAGGGAGAGGCTGTAATCGAGCGCATAACGCCAGTAGTCACCCGTTTCGGCGTAGTAGTCGTCCGAGTAGTTGACGCTCAGGGCAATGTCTTTCCAGGAGCCGGAGACATAGAATTCCTGGTAGTCGCCCTCGGCACCGTTATCCCCGGGGTAGTCATAGTAGATATAACCCACGTCGATACCAAAGTCGGTGTCGCCGATGGCACTGGACCATCCGCCGTAGTAGTCCAGCTCGAGGCTGCCGTCATAGTCCTCGTTGCTGTCGAAATCGACGGAGGACCCCCAGACGCCCAGGTAGAACCCGGGGGAAAACTCGACATCGAAGCCGCCCTGAATGGCAGCGGACTCGTCGGACTGAGAAATACCCCGGAACCGGTAGTCGCTGGTCAGGGCGACGTTGCCGCTGATCTCAAAGCCGTCGCCTGAGGCAACGTCTATATCGTCCTTTTCCTGTGCCTGGGCAAAGCCGGCGCCACCGATGAGGGCCGAGGTCACTGCTGCGGTCAGTAGTTTCTTGTTCAACATGTTTCCTATCTCCATGGTTGGTCTCACAATTTCAGAATCCGCATGGCTACAAACTGTTACGGGCACATTCTGCGCGATACTCATTCTGGTACGCAGTCTTTGCACACGGTGTGCCAAACCCTGTTAAATCATTTAAATACAGATAGATACGACAAATTTGAGGCGACAAAGACCTTCCGGAGAACCGCCATGGCACAGCACTTGTGCACCAAAAGTGGGCGTAGACCCAAAATAGTGCAAGCTGCCGAGCTGTGCCGCGCGCCCGATTTCCTCTAAACTCGACCCTATTCGATTCGAGCACAAAATGGCGGTAACAATGGCCCTGAAACCCCCACCCCCCTGGGACATAATCCAGCAGGTAAGCGACCTGGTAGGTGCCAGCGGCATCAAGGGCGAGGTGGACAAGAGTGTGCGCGCCCTGGCCCAGACCGCGCTGACAAGGCTTGATGTGGTAAGCCGGGAGGAGTTCGACGCCCAGGCGGAGATACTCAAGCGCACGCGCGCGCGAGTGGTGGCCCTAGAGGCGGAGCTGGAGGAAATAACCCGGGAGCTGGAAGCGCTGGCCGCCGGAGAGGGCCAGACCGGAAAAAGTTGATACCAAAAGGCCGGCCCACCCGGGCCGGGCAACATGGAAAAACACAGCTCAAGGATGAGCGATGGAACTGTCTGTGGTTTACAGCAGGGCAGTGGCTGGCATGGACGCGCCACTGGTGCAGGTGGAAACCCACCTGTCCAACGGACTACCCGCCTTTCATATCGTGGGCTTGCCGGAAACAGCGGTCCGCGAGAGCAAGGACCGGGTCCGCAGCGCAATCCTGAATTCGCACTTCGCCTTCCCCGACCGCCGCATCACCATCAACCTGGCCCCCGCCGACCTGCCCAAGGAGGGCGGGCGTTTTGACCTGCCCATAGCGCTGGGAATACTGGCCGCCTCCGGCCAGGTACCGGGAGCGGAGCTCGCGCACCACGAGTTTCTGGGTGAGCTCGCCCTGGACGGCAGACTGCGTGCAGTGCCCGGCGCCATCCAGGCGGCCGGTGCCGCCAGCCGCAGCGGGCGCCAACTAACCGTACCCGCCGAGAGCGCGCCACTGGCGGCACTGGCGCCGAACAGCAGGGTGATTCCGGCCAGCGACCTGCTCACCCTCTGCGCTCACCTCAACGGCAATCGCCGCATCGGCCACTGTGAAGCGCAATGGATCGACCGCGAAAGCGCCTACCCGGACCTGCAGGATATCGTGGGCCAGCCCGGTGCCCGTCGCGCCCTGGAAATTGCCGCCAGCGGCAATCACAACCTGCTGTTGTTCGGCCCACCAGGCACCGGTAAAACCCTGCTCGCCAGCCGCCTGCCCGGTATTCTCCCGCCTCCCGGTCCGGAGGAGGCGCTCACCCTGCTGGCACTGCGCAGTTTTTTTGACCCAGGCGGCAGCGGCGAGGGTTTTCGCCGCCCCTTTCGCGCCCCCCATCACACTGCCAGCGCGGCGGCCCTCGCCGGGGGCGGAAGCAAGCCGCGGCCGGGAGAGATCTCCCTTGCCCACGGCGGCGTCCTGTTTCTGGACGAGCTGGCGGAATTCAGCCGCCTGAGCCTCGAAGTACTCAGGGAGCCCCTTGAGTCAGGTGAAATCACCCTTTCCCGGGCTCTCCACCGGACCCGCTACCCCGCCCGTTTTCAACTGATCGCCGCCATGAACCCCTGCCCCTGCGGCTTCCTCGATGACCCGGACCGGCCCTGTCGCTGCACACCGGAGCAGATACAGCGCTACAGGGCCCGCATCTCCGGTCCCCTGCTGGACCGTATCGACCTGCACGTGCCGGTAAACCGGCTGCCCCCGGGCGAACTGCTCAATCCGCAGGGCGGTTGCGAGGGCTCCCGCGAGGTTCGCGCCCGGGTCTGCCACAGCCGCGATGCACAGCAACAGCGCCAGGGCTGTGCCAACGCACAAATTCCCCCGGATAGACTGATGCCCCTGTGCCGGCTGGGAGACCGGGAAAAACGCTATCTGGAATCCGCCGCCCAGCGGATGGCCCTGTCGGGGCGGGCTCTGCACCGGACACTGCGCGTCGCCCGCACGGTCGCCGACCTGGCGGGCAGCCCGCAAGTCACCATTGAGCATATCAGCGAAGCCCTGGCCTACCGCAACGCCGAGTTGTCCTGAACATGACCTCAGCGCTCCGGCCAAGCCAATGCAGCCCGCGAATCGGGGGAGGGAAATGACGACCCACGGGGTGGTGCTGATGAGGGCAATACTCTAACCTACGCCGAGCTTCCTACAATAACTACACCTGACAAGGATCAGAAGCCGCCATGCACAAGCATATCTCAACCGTATTCGCACTCATCTCACTTGCCAGCGCCAGCGCCGTTGCAGCCGTGTCCCCGGAGCAGGCAGCGCAGCTGGGCAAAACCCTGACACCGATGGGCGCCGAAATGGCGGGTAACGCCGACGGCAGCATCCCCGCCTGGGACCCCGGCGGCACCCCGGTCGCTGCCAATTTTGTGGCCGGGTCGGACAACTATGTGGACCCCTACCCGGACGAAAAACCGCTCTACACCATCACCGCGGATAACTGGCAGGAATACGCCGACAACCTGACCATTGGCACCCGGGCGATGTTTGAAAAGTACGGCGCCGACGGCTGGGAGATGCACGTGTATCCCAGCCACCGGGGCGCCATCCGGCCGGACTGGTTCTACGCCAACACCCTGAAGAACGCCACCGGCGCCTCGCTGGTGGCAGACGGACAGAAAATAGAGGGCAACTACCCCGGTGTGCCCTTCCCCATTCCCCAGTCCGGGCTGGAGGTGATGTGGAACCACATGGTCCGTTACGGTGAGCCGGCCTCCCAGACCTACGACACCTACTATGTGGACTCCAGTGGCAATCCGGTTCTCGCCACGACCGCCTACTCGACATCGGTCTTCCCCATGTTCAGGACACCCGATGAGCCGGTAGGCGACAAGGCCTGGACCAAGCTGCGAATCAACTACGAGGCTCCAGCACGCCGGGCGGGAGAGATTCTGCTGGTACACGAGCCGGGGGCCGACTACACCGCCGGCAAGGGCCGCTCCGCCTGGCAGTACCTGACCGGCCAGCGCCGGGTTCGGCTGGCGCCGGCGGTGTCCTTTGACACCCCCAACCCGGGTGTGGCGGGCACCTCTACCTACGACGACTCTTTCATTTACAACGGATCGCCGGAGCGCTTCAACTGGCGCCTGGTCGGCAAGCAGGAAATGATCATTCCCGCGTCCAGTTACAAATTCGTCTTCGAGACAGCGCTCGAGGATGCGCTGGGTCCCAAATTCCTCAAGCCGGAATATATTCGCTGGGAGAAACACCGTGTCTGGGTAGTGGACTCCACCCTCAAGGAGGGCCAGCGCCATCTCTACAGTCGCCGCACCTTCTACATCGATGAAGACACCTGGGTGGCGGTAGCCGGAGAAATGTACGACGGCCGGGACCAGCTGTGGCGCCTCCAGTACCTGTACGGAGCAAACCTGTATGACCGTAAATCAGGGTACGGCTCCGCCTACGGCGCCTACGACCTGTTGCAGAATATCTACAACCTCAATGGCAAGCTCATTCCAGGACGGTATGCCAGCGGCGTAGACCAGGATGACAAGTATTTTACGCCGAAGGGTATCGCCCGCAGTGGCGTACGCTGACCCCCCGGCGCCGTCGCCGGGCAGCACAAACGCCTGTTATTAGATATGGCTTTCCGAATCCTGTTGCACTACCCTATACGCAGGTGACTAAAATAATCAGCCAAGGAGTACCAATCACCATGCAGAACCGTATAAAAGCCGCCCTTCTCGTGGGCTCATTAGCAGCCGGGAGCGCGTTTGCCGCTGTCGCTCCAGATAAAGCCGCTGAGCTGGGCAAAACCCTGACCCCCATGGGCGCCGAAATGGCCGGCAACGCCGACGGCAGCATCCCGGCCTGGGATCCGACCGGCGGCCCCGTTCCCGCGGGCTTCGTGCCGGGTTCGGGCCACTTCCCCGACGCCTATCCCGATGAAAAACCGCTATACACCATTGATGGGAGCAACTGGCAGGAGTACGCCGATCAGCTCACCGTAGGCACCAAGGGCATGTTCGAGAAGTACGGCGCTGACGGCTGGAAGCTGCACGTCTATCCCACTCACAGGACCAGCACGCGTCCGGACTGGTACTACGCCAATACCGCCAAGAATGCGACCGGCGCCAACCTGGTGGCCGAGGGGCAGAAAATCGAAGGCAATTACCCGGGCCTGCCCTTCCCCATGGCCCAATCGGGCCTGGAAGCAATCTGGAACCACATGATTCGCTACGGCACGGATTCGAACCAGGACTACGACACCTACTATGTGGACTCCAGCGGCAAGTCCGTTCTGGCTACCAGCGCACACTCGGTGTCGGTGTACCCCATGTTCAAGACGCCAGAGGAGCCGGTCGGCGAGAAGATCTGGACCATGCTGCGTATCGACTACAACGCACCTGCGCGTCGCGCGGGTGAGATCCTGCTGGTACACGAGCCCGGCGCGGACTACACCGCGGGCAAGGGCCGTCAAGCCTGGCAGTACCTGGTCGGCCAGCGCAGGGTTCGCCTGGCACCGGCGGTATCCTTCGACACGCCCAACCCGGGTGTAGCGGGCACCACCACTTACGATGACTCCTTCGTTTACAATGGCTCACCCGAGCGCTTCAACTGGAAGCTGGTGGGCAAGAAGGAGATTATTGTTCCGGCCAACAACAACAAGTTCGTGTTCGAAATGGATGTAGAGAAGGCGCTGGGGCCAAAGTTTTTCGACCCCGAGGCTATCCGCTGGGAGAAGCGCCGTGTGTGGGTAGTGGACTCCACCCTGAAAGAAGGCCAGCGTCACCTGTATAGCCGCCGCACCTTCTATCTCGACGAGGACAGCTGGGTGGCCGTGTCGGGTGAGATGTATGATGGCCGGGGCAACCTGTGGCGTCTGCAGTACATCTACCCCGCTGTACAGTACGGCAACAACAATGACTTCGTCTCGTCCTATGGCGCCTACGATCTGTTGCAGAACATCTACAACATCAACGGCAAGCCAATCCCGGGCAAGTTCAAGAGCGGCAGCGGCGTAACTGACGACAAGTACTTCACGCCCAAGGGTATGGCTCGAAGCGGCGTGCGTTAAACCCTTCCCGACCGGCGGCGTTGCCTGGCAGCGCTGCCGGGGCGGCACACTCAAAAAGGCCAACAGTATCGCTGTTGGCCTTTTTTTTCTTTTGCCCTGCCCGCCCGAAACATAGGAAAATGCGCACCCCCACAGTTACCGTATCAGCCCCGCAACAGGAGTCCGGATGTTCAGGATAAATCAGTATTTCGATGGCAAGGTCGCCTCCATCGCCTTCCAGGGTGCCGGGCTGCCGGCCACGGTCGGGGTTATGGCAGTGGGCGAGTTCGAGTTCGGAACCAGCCAGAAGGAGACCATGACGATAGTCAGCGGCGCCCTCACTGTGCGCCTGCCGGGCAGTGAGGATTGGCAGGAGTTCGTGGAAGGTGAGCACTTTGTGGTCGATGCCGGACAAACATTCCAGCTGAGGGTTGCCGTCGAGACCGCTTATCTGTGCACCTACGGCTGAGCCCAGCGAACGTCGCCACATCCATCAAAATTCCAAACGAAAGGAGAGCACATCGTTGGATGAAAACCTGATACTGGAGCACTTCAGGAGCCACGCCCCCGGTTTTCTGACCATGCTCGGTGGCCGCTTTGTCGCCGTCGACCGGGCCGCGAAGACCTGCACCATGGAATTCGATATCAGTCGCGACTTTTGTCATTCCGGTGACGTGGTCCAGGGCGGGTTTGTCACCGCGATGCTGGATGCTGCAATGACCCATGCGGTGTTTGCCGCCGGGGACGGCGTGGCCAATCTGTCCTCACTGGAGATCAAGACCAATTACCTGGAAGCCACCCGTGCGGGCCGCTTGCGGGCCGAGGGCGTGGTGATCAAGAGCGGCTACAAGCTGGCCTTCCTGGAGGGCCGCCTCTACGATGCCGAGGGTGTGCTTACCGCCACCAGCAGCACCGTCGCCAAGCTGATCCGGGCAAAAGCAACGCCGTGACCCAACTGAACCCCCGCCAGCGGGAAGCGGTGCGCTACATAGACGGTCCCCTGCTGGTACTGGCAGGCGCGGGCAGCGGCAAGACCAGCGTGATTACCCGCAAGATCGCCTACCTGGTGGATTCCTGTGGCATCAGCGCCAGCCGCATCGCGGCGG